>NZ_CP113432.1:3845147-4145177 GCF_026686735.1 Pseudomonas triclosanedens
TCGATACCACTTTATCGTTTCGCGAGAGCCGCGCCATGAGCCTCCCCAACCTTCATCTCGATGCCCTCCTCACCGGGCACGCCGTGCCCTTCAGCCGCCCAGGCTCGCGCAGCGCCATCGCCAAGATCCCTCGGCAACAGCCCCTGGCCGTGACCACGCAGGGGCTTGAGAGCGACGAGCAAGGCGACCTGCGGGTGCACGGCGGCGTGGAAAAGGCTATCCATCACTACCCTCGCGAGCACTACGCGAGCTGGATAGCCGAACTGGGCGAGCATCCCCTCCTGACCCAGCCGGGTGCGTTCGGCGAAAACTTCAGCACCCACGGCTGGACCGAGGCCGACGTCTGCCTGGGTGACCGCATCCGCGCGGGCACCGCGTTGCTGGAAGTGTCCCAGGGGCGCATGCCGTGCTGGAAGCTCAACGATCGCTTCGCGGTGGCACAGATGGCGTTGCGGGTGCAGGAATCCGGACGCACTGGCTGGTACTACCGCGTGCTGGAGGAAGGCGTGGTGGCTGCCGGCGCGACGCTGCAGCTCGTGCAGCGCAACCATCCGGACTGGCCGCTGCAACGGCTGTCCGCCGTGCTCTTCGACAAGCGCGTGGACCCGCACACGCTGCGCGAATGCCTGGCCCTGCCGCTACCGCCCAACTGGCGCCGCACCCTGGAACGGCGCCTCGAACAGGGCCAGGTCGAAGACTGGGGCCCGCGCCTGGAAGGCAAGCCGGCTGGTTGACTCAGGATTCCACGGCCCGTGCCGGGGCTGGCGCCGGCGCGCGGTGCAGGCTGATGGCCCAGAGCACGCCCACGGTCAGCAGCACGATGGCCAGCGCCTCCACCGGGCTCGGCAGGCGCTGCTGATGCAGATAGGCGTAGGCGCAGGCGAACAGCGTCTCGAAGACGATCAACTGCCCGCCCAGGCTCATCGGCAGGCGCCGGGTCGCGGCGTTCCACAAGCCGTTGGCCAGCCACGAGCCGAAGATCGCCAGGAACAGCGAAACCCAGAGGAACACCATCCAGCGCTCGGAAGAAACGCCCGACGGAATCGCCTGCGGAGCCACCAGCGCGCCCACACCAGCCAGCACGATGGCCATGCCGCCGGTGACCATGCCGATCAGCGTCGACCACTCGTGGCTGTTGAAGTGGCTGGCCTTGAGGTAGCGCGCATTCGCTGTGGCGTACCAGGACCAGCAGGCCACCGCACAGAAGCCGCAGACGATACCGAGGATGCGCTCTCCAGGCGTACTGCCCACAGCCATCAGCGCAGTGGGGTCGAGGTTGATGCAGAGGATGCCCAGCGTCACCAGCAGCAGCGGTATCTTCATCCGCGACAGCGGCAGCGAATCGTGTTCCGAACGGCTGCAATAGCTGATCGCCAGCGGCATGACACCGTTGATCAGCGATGCCGCCGCCACTCCGGCGAACTGCACCGCAGCCGACAACAGCGCGAAGTACAGCAGGTTGCCGGTAAGCGCCAGGCGCACCAGCATCGACAGGTCCTCGCGGCCGATCCTGCGCAACAGGCCGAAAGCCACCGGCAAGGCAATCAGCAGCGAGATGGCGCCGTACAGGGCGAAACGCACAGAGCTGATCAGCAGCGGGTTGAACTCAGGCACCAGCGACGGCGCAAGAATCACCCCGCCCCAGATCGCACCCGCCATGCCTGCATAGACCACCCCGCGTTTCATCTCCAACCACCTCGACTTCAGGAAATGCCGCCACGGTAGCGGTTGTGCTAGCGTCTGACCAAGGATAAATCCGCACCGAGGCATTCCCATGAGGAATGGCTCAAGCCATTTACCGGAGAACCGTCATCAGCCGTTATCTACGTACCCTGCCGCCGCTGGAAACCCTGATTACCTTCGAGGCGGTCGGCCGCTACGGCAGCTTCACCCAGGCCGCCACCGAGCTGTTCCTTACCCAGAGCGCAGTGAGCAAGCAGATGCGCGCGCTGGAAGACAGCCTCAAGGTGCCGCTGTTCGAACGCAAACCCCGTGGCGTGGCCCTGACGGCGGCCGGCACGGAACTGCTGGCTACCGTGGACATGCTGCTTGACCGTCTGCAACACAGCGTGCGGCGCATCCGCTCGGTGCACCAGAGCAACGCCGTGTCAGTGCTGGCGACCCACGCGCTGGCGCAGTTCTGGCTGTTCCCCAAGCTCATCGAGTTCAACAAGGCGCACCCGGGCATCGCCGTGCACGTCCACGCAATCAACGAGATCGACGAAGCCAGCCTGGTGGACTTCGACCTGGGCATCCTCTACGGCGACGGCGAGTGGACGACGCTCAACAGCCGCTTCGTGCTGCCGGAGATCGTCTACCCGGTGGCCCGCCCCGACTTCGACGCCTCGTCCATCCGCACCCTCGACCAACTGGCCACCGCGCCGCTGGTGCAGATCGACACCTCGGCCTGGAGCTGCCTGGACTGGCACGACTGGTTCGCCCACTTCGGCAAGGACTACCAGCCCGCCGAAAGCGACCCGGTATTCAACCAGCTCACCCTCGCCTACCGCGCCGTGCAGCAAGGCATGGGCATCGGCCTGGCGTGGAGCTTCATGGCCGACGAAGCGGTGGCCAGGGGCGAGATGCAGCGGGTGACCGACCTTGCGCTGGTCACCGAGCGCGGCGAATACCTGGTGTCCCTGCGCCACCGCCAATTGTCGCCGCCGGCCCAGTTGTTCCATGACTGGCTGCTGGAGTCGGTCCAGGCCGCGTAGGCCGTTCTCGACAGCCGCCATTGGCGGTTTTCTTGGCTAATCTGCAGGGTGGCTCGCCGACGGAGCAAGGACATGGACGCCGCGGACAGAAACTCAGCGGTGAAATCGTGCTATCCGGCAATGCGCCTCAACGACAAATCCGCCTGCTGGTCAGGCGACCTGGAGCCCATCCAGCAGGAAGTCAGAACGCTACCACGCAGCTAGTTGCCATATAAGGCACTTCAGTTCAGGCGGGATCACAAGGATGACGCAGACCACCAAGAGTGACAGTGGCACAAGCAAGGGCGGCGGTGATTTTTCATCCCTGCTGAATTTCATTCCCAGCGCGTACTACGACCTGATTGCCAGGGTCTGTCCCGGCATGGCGTTCTGGCTGGCAATCGCCTATGCCGGAAAGATCGCAGTGGGCGCCAGCGACCAGACGCTCTGGCAATGGATGAACACGCTCTCCGGCGCAATGCTCTTCATCCTGATCGTACTGAGTTACGTATCAGGCATCGTACTGACCTGTACCAGCCTGATCTGGGACCTGCTCTCGTTCTTCATTCTCAGCTCCATTCCCCGGCTACGGGACCACCTCGGCCTCACCCGGCCTTCGAAGGGTGGCTTCATGGACATCTGGAAAGCCGTGTCCGTCCACATCGACGAGGTGGAAAAGGAGGATGCCGACGCTGGGCGGGTTCTGGTGAAGGCGATGGCCGAAGTAACCCTGTGCCAGAACCTGCTCTCGGCGCTGATCATTCTTGCCATCGTAGGGCTGTTGCCAGGGCACCAGTGGTCCCTGCCCCCTGCCGACAATGCGTTTCTCTACTGGGGGACCGGCGTGCTGTTGTTCCTGGCCATGATGTTCCGCCAGATCATGTTCCTGGGCCGGGTGAAGGACCTGCATATTCTCTACGCAACCAAGCCAGAGCAGGATTAGGCCAGTCGCTCAGTGCTCCAGCACAAAGAGCAACTCGACGCGCACCAGCGCTGACCTGAATCCCGCTCGCTGTGCTGGATCATCTGCGCGCCGGGAACGGAGCCCGGCTGGATTCCGTAGCGCACCGCAATCGTGTCCGCTGCTGCCTGTACCCGCACGCCGTACTGCCGAAGCGGATATCCAGACGCATGCGGCCAGCCCGGGCGCTCGGCGATCCTCCGACAGGACGGCAACACCGTTGTAGAACCAAAGGCGCAGGCAAAGCGCGGCGGTGGCTGAGCCTGCGGGCACGCTGGGGTTCGCAAGGGCCCGTGGCGACTGCCATGCACCATCGCGGTGCTGCTAGGATCGGGGACCGTCCGCCGCCGAAAGTCGAGGCATGGAATGCTCGCCGCGCTCAAGCGTTATCCGCTACAGGTCAACCTGCTGCTCTGCGGCACCTTCCTGCTCACCCTGGGCCGGGCCATCACGCTGCCGTTCCTGGTCATCTACCTGTCGACGGCGTTCGGCCTGTCGGTCAACCATATCGGCCTGATGCTCGGCGGCGCCCTGTTCGGCGGCTCGCTGCTCAGTCTCTACGGCGGCTACCTGATCGACCGCATGCCCGGCTTCGGGCTGATCCTGGGCTTCAGCGCCTGCTTCGTCGCCGCCTTCATCGGCATGCTGGCAAGTTCGCAACTGTGGCTGTTCTTCCTGTTCCTGCTTGGCTTCAACTTCGCCTATTCGGTCACCGACGTGGTAGTGAAGACCGCCTTCGGCCGTCTGTTGGCGGCGGGCGAGCAGAGCCGCGCCTTCTCCATCCGCTATACCCTGATCAACCTTGCCTACGCCATCGGCCCCTTCGTCGGCGCGGGGCTTGCGCACTTGAGCCAAGAACTGCCGTTCATGGTTTCGGCAACGCTCGGTACGCTTTTCCTGTTGGCCTTCCTGCGCTATGGCGACCGTGGCATGCGCCCGGCCGAGGGTGTGGCGCCGCCGTCGTTCCTGGCGGTCATGGGTGTGCTGTCGAAGGACCACCGGCTGATGTACTTCACCATCGGCGGCGTGCTCACTGCCGTGGTGTTCGGCCAGTTCTCCGCCTACCTGTCGCAATACCTGGTGTCGACCAGCACGGCGGAATATGCCTACCAGGTGATCCAGACCCTCCTGGGAGTCAACGCAGTCACGGTGATAGCCCTGCAGTACCTGCTGGGCAAGCGCATCGACAACGAACACCTGCAACGCTGGCTGATCATCGGCCTGGGGCTGTTCCTACTGGGTATCGTCGGTTTCGGGCTGTCCCGCAATCTCGTGCACTGGGGGTTGGCGATGGCGGTGTTCACTCTCGGCGAGATCATCGTGATCCCCGCCGAGTACATGTTCATCGACCGTATCGCGCCGGCGCACCTGCGCGGCGTGTACTACGGCACGCAGAACCTGGCGAACCTCGGCGGCGCGCTGGGGCCGGTGCTGGTCGGTGTTTTCCTGACACTGCTGGCTCCGCACTGGGTGTTCGTGATGCTCGGCGGCTTCATTATCGCCAGCGGGTTCTTCTATGTCGCCGGCGCCTCGCTGCCGGCGTCCGCACCGCGCGACTGACGCACCACCCTGCGCGGCGCGCGGGCCCGCCCACGTGATGCGGTGCGGATCGCCAGGTCCATCAGCCGGCGGAACTTCGGGCAGGCCAGATGATCCGGCGCCGGGCAGTCGGCGGCATGCCGCAGCCCGTCGCGGATCGCACCAAGGCGGCGAATGCTGCGATCCAGCTCGTCGGCTTTCTCCCGCAGGCGCGCACGGTCGATGGTCGGCGTCGCATTGCCGACGAAGATGGCGGCGATGTCCTCCAGCGAAAAACCCGCCTCCCTGCCCAGCGCGATCAACGACAGGCGCGACAGCACCTCGTCGCTGAACACCCGGCGCATGCCGTTGCGGCCGATGGAGCGGATCAGCCCCTTCTCCTCGTAGAAGCGCAAGGTGGAAACCGGTAACCCCGACCAGCGCGCGACCTGGCCGATATCCATCTCTTTCATGCTTGACCTCAAGTCGACTTGAGCTGGAAAGCTGTGTTGATCGGACCTCCACCATACCCTAAAGGACACTGCCATGACGCCGACCGACACTCTCATCCTCCCCACCCTGGCCATCGGCATCGCCGCCACGCTGCTGATGGATGGCTGGGCCATGCTGCGCCGACGCCTGCTCGGCATGCCCTCCCTGGACTACGCGATGGTTGGCCGCTGGGTCGGCCACATGCCCCGTGGCCGCTTCCGCCATGCGGCCATCGGCAAGGCCGCCGCGGTCACTGGCGAACGTGCCCTGGGCTGGCTGGTGCACTACCTAACCGGCATCGTCTTCGCGCTGGCCTTCGTCATGCTGGCCGGCGAAAGCTGGCTGAACCGGCCGACACTGGCGCCGGCCCTGCTGTTCGGGCTCGTCACCGTGGCGATGCCGTTCCTGCTGATGCAGCCGGCATTCGGCCTGGGCATCGCCGCGGCGAAGACCGCCGCTCCCGCCAGGGCCCGCCTGCACAGCCTGCTGACCCACGCCGTGTTCGGCCTCGGCCTCTACCTCGGTGCACAGGCGCTGGTGGCATTGACCTGAACCGACTGGTTCGCCGCGGTCTGCGCTAACCTACTTCCAACTCTACCCACACGCAGGAAGCTTCCAGGATGAGCCGCATCGTCATCGCCGACCCACAACCCTTCATGCTCGCAGCCCTGCGCCAGCGCCTGGCGGATGCCGGGCACGAGGTGATCGGCGAAGCCGGTGACGGGCGCCAGGCCCTGGAGCTCGTGCGGCACCAGCATCCCGACCTGCTGATCCTCGAACTGGACCTGCCACGCCTGGGCGGCATGGAACTGCTGCGGCGCCTGCACCACGACGCGCCGCAGCAGAAGGCGCTGGTCTTCACCCACCTTCCCGCGGCGCACTACCAGGGCCTGTGCCTGGAGGCCGGCGCCCGTGGCTTCGTGCACAAGGACGAACACCCCGAGGAACTGGACGATGCCGTGCGCCTGGTACTCGGCGGACGCCGGGTCTTCTCCGCGCGAACCACGCATGCCGGAACCGAGGCACCCGGCTCCGGCGAACACATCACCCCGCGCGAACTGACCGTCCTGCGCTATCTGTCCCAGGGTTACCGGATCAAGGATATAGCCGAGGAGCTGGCGATCAGCGACCGTACCGTGAGCACCTACAAGGCACGCCTGCTGGAAAAGACCCAGACCGACTCGCTGGTCGACCTGGTGGAAGCGGCCAAGGTTCGCGGCCTGATGAACAACAGCGTGGTCGAGAACCTGGCATTGCAGCAGCCCCTGCCATCGAGCAAGGCCCAGGACCTGGCGCGCCTGCTGGAAATCCTGCCCAGCCCGATCAGCCTCTGGAGTCGCCAGGGCGAATTGCTGGCCTGCAACCGGCACTACCTGGACGCCTACGGCAAGAGCGAGGCGCAGATGCTGGGCTCGCGCGTCTTCGATCTGGGCGTGGTGGCCGCCGAGGATTCGGCCAGGCTGCGCCGTGAGTTCCTCGACGGCGCGGCAGGCGACAAACTCTTCACGATGGTGGTGAGCGGCACCCTGCACGGCGAGCATCGCATCATCCGCCTGATCGGCGTACCGCTGCGCGAGGACGACGGCGAGTCCATCGGCGTGGTCTGCTCGTTCGTCGATATCACCGAGCACGAGCGCGACGTCGAACGCCTGCAGGAAGCCAAGGCATACCTCGACGGCATGCGCGCCTCCCGCACCCGTTATCTGCACTACAGCTTCGCCGACATGCTGGAGGAAACCCGCGCCGCCCAGCGGTCGCTGAAGATTGCCCGCGATACCCATCCGGGCGATCGGCCCCTGGAAGACATGGCCGGCAATCTCGCGCGCATCGAGGAAAAGTTCGAAATCCTTCTCGACCTGCTGCTTCTGGAAGGCGGCAATGAGCCCAGGATCCCGCAGCCGCTCGAATTGAACCGGCTGACCGAATCGATCCTCGTTGAAATACACCCCGGCCTCGCCTTCCAGCCGGCAGCCCATCCCCAGTACGGCTGGATCGATACTACCCGCTACCTGCACCTGATCAGGGCCCTGATGTTCGCCGTCGCCCGTTCCGGGCTGAGCCTGCGGCAGATCATCGCCAGTGCCGAGGCCCTGCACCACGGCGAAATGTCCTGGCGCCTGGCGCTGCTGGCGGAGCCGGGCCAGGACCTTCCGGCCCACCTGGCCGACCTGGAACAGCGTCCCGGCCTGCAGATCGCGAGAATGATTTGCGAGCTGCTAGGTGGCGAACTCCGGCTCGGCGACGAGAACGACCCCGACTGCGCCGGATTGATCCAGCTCAAGCTGGTGCGCAGTAGTTCCTCGCACTAGTGCGAGCACTACATGGCTTTCAGGCGCCCATGATGGGAGCCCCCAACCGCTGATCCGATGCTTTCCCCATAGCCCACCCGCTACGGAGAAGCATCATGAAATCACCCCTCTCGGAACAACCCAACGGCAGGCGCGCGGCGGTCACCCCCGGCCGCCTGCATCTATTGTGCGTCGCCATCGCGCTGGCCAGCGCCGGGCTCTCGCTGGGCGCCCTGGCCGCCGACGCCCTGCCCCAGGGCGGCAACGTCATCTCCGGTAGCGGCAGCATCAGCCAGAGCGGCTCGGACATGACGGTGAACACCAACACCGCTCGAACCGCGATCAACTGGCAGCGCTTCAACGTCGGGCCGGACAACCGTATCACCTTCAACCAGCCCGACGGCAAATCCGTCACTCTCAACCGCGTGATCGGCGGCGACCCGTCGAAAATCTACGGCGCGGTTACCTCCAACGGCCAACTCATCCTGGTCAACCCCAACGGCGTGTGGATCGGTCCGAAGGCGCACATCAGTTCCAGCGCCCTGGTCGCCAGCGCCGGCTTCCTCACCGAGGAGCAGGCGCGCCAGTTCGCCGAGACCGGCAAGCTGGACATCCAGCTCACCGGCAACGTCACCAACCTGGGCCGCATCACTGTGCATGACAACGGCATGGTCGCCCTGCTCGGCGCCCAGGTGAACAACGCCGGCGTCATCCAGGCCCGCAAGGGCATGGTGCAACTGGCCACCGGCCCGCAGGCGACCCTGGACTTCCACGGTGACGGCCTGCTGAACATCGCAGTCGGCGGCACACCGGGCGAACAGGACAGTGTCAACGCCGACGTCACCGGCGGCGTGCATCACACCGGCGAGATCGACGTCGGCAACGGCGTGGTGGCGATGAGTGCGGATCGCGCGGCCAAACACCTGGATTCGGTGATCAACGTCGGCGGCAACGTCGTAGCAGACTCGGTCAGCGAACAGGGCGGCAGCATCGTCCTCGGCAACTCGGCGAAAACCAACGTCACCGGCTCGCTCAGCGCCACCGGTACCAGCGGCGGCAGCGTGAAAGTCCTTGGCGATGAGGTGAATGTCGCCGGCAGCGCCAGGATCGACGCCAGCGGCACCCAGGGTGCCGGCGGCCAGGTGCTGGTCGGCGGCAGCTTCCAGGGCCAGGGGCCGGAACAGGCGGCCAAATCCACCAACGTCGCCCAGGGCGCGCAGCTCAAGGCCGACGGCAAGACCGATGGCGGCCAGGTGGTGGTCTGGAGCGACGGTTCCACCCACTTCGCCGGCAGCGCCAGCGCCCAGGGCGGGCAGAAAGGTGGCGTGATCGAAACCTCCGGCAAGCAACTGACCGTGGCTCCCGAAGCCCAGGTCAACGCCGGAGGTGGCCAGCAATCGGGCAAATGGCTGCTCGACCCGGAAACCGTGACCGTAACCGCCGACGGCTCCGGCGCCGGCACCGTTTCGGCCAGCGTAATCGCCGACAGCCTGAAGAGCGGCGACGTGGAGATCAACGCCAGCAAACGCATCAACGTCGACTCGGCCATCGTCGCCCAGGATGCCGGCTTCCATACCCTCAAGCTGATGGCCAACGGCACGGCGGCCCCGGTGAGTGCCTACAACGACACCGGCGACCCCTTCGCCGACGCCAAGCGCAACGACAGCGGCTCGGTCTACATCAATGCACCGATCCTGCTCAAGGACGGCCACCTGTACATCGTCGCCACCGGCGACGTGATGCTCAACAACACCACCGGCACCCAGGCCGGCGACCAGGGCTACCTGGGCCGCGCCATCATCGACGTGGGCACCGGCACCATCTGGATCAAGACCTCCAACAGCGCCTCGGTGATCCAGCAGAGCGGCACCGCGCTGATCGGCGAGAACGTCGCGGTGGAAGGCTCCAGCGTACTGCTGGACAGCCCGCTGAACTTCGCCGGCACCCTGGCCGGCAAGGCCAGCAACGGCAAGTTCATCTACAACCAGACCTCCGCCGACGGTGTGAATACCGGGCAGGTGAAGATCACCCAGGACGGCCTGACCCAGAGCATGGACGGGGTGAAATCGGAGAACCTCTCCAAGGTCGGCGAGCAATGGGTCTGGGAACGTAACGGCACCCTCACCCACCACCTCACCATCGACGAGAAGACCGAATTCCAGTACCTGGTCTTCGAAAGCCTGGAGTACGTCAACCACAAGACCGGCGCCCCCTTCCCCGACGACAACTCCGACTCGGACTACTGGGTGAAGTCGCTGACCTTCACCAACCCCAGCACCAACGAAGTCTGGGTCATCAGCACCAACGCCGCCGGGCAGATCAGCGTCACCCGCAACGGCACACCCACCAACGAACTTCCGGCCGGCTTCAGCTTCAGCACCAACCAGGGGCAGGTCACTACCTCGTCCAAAGGTTTCGGCGTTCAGGGCGGCACCGGCGACCGGAGCGGTAACGTGAACCCCGATGCGATCAACCGCAACGGCAGCACCGGTGCGTCCGACCAACTGGTGGTCGACCTGGGTTCGTCCACCACCGCCGTCGATGCCGACCTCGAAGGCCTCTCGCACAACGGCAACCACTACGAAAGCGGCGTGATCAGTTTCCTCAGCGGCAAGGACACCAGCCAGAGCGGCGGCGTCACCCTGAAATCGCAGACCGCGCAGCTTAACGGCAAGATCGCCGACGCCGAGCGTGATTACGGCGCCGAAAACCCGGAAATGCACACCGAAGGCAGGCTGACCGCTGGCGGTTCGGAAAACAGCCAGGCAGTGAAAGGCGTGGACGACTTCGTCGACCGCCAGCTCAACCAGGACCGCTTCGCCGCCAAGGTCACCCCCAGCACCGAGGCCGACACCAGGTCGAACGTCGGCGACTACCGGGTCGACGGCAAGCTCGAAGCCAATGACTTCGTCAACCGGCGCTACCAGGTCTCCCTGCAGTCGGGGACCCTCACGGTGAACCCTGCCCAGCTCACGGTCACCGCCGATCCCCAGGAAAAGACCTACGGCGATGCGGACCCGAAATTCACCTACAAGGTCGACGGCCTGAAGAACGACGACACCCAGGACAAGGTGCTCAATAACGGCGCCCTGACCCGCGACCCCGGCGAGAACGTCGGCCTGTACGACATCCTCCAGGGCGGTCTCGGCCTGACCAACGACCAGGGCCGCAACTACGTCCTGACCTTCGTCAAAGGCCAGCTCAGCATCACCCCCGCCAGCCTCACCCTGATCCCCGACGACACCGGCAAGGTCTATGGCGACGTCGACCCGAAACTGACCTTCGACATCAGCGGGCTGAAGAACGGCGACAGCATCGCCGACGTCATCAACGGCGGCTCCCTTACCCGTGAAGCCGGCGAAGACGTGAGGCAGGGTGGCTATGCCATCTACCAGGGCGACCTGGGTTTGAACAGCGGCAAGGGTGCGAACTACATCCTCACCTACCAGGCAGGCACCTTCACCATCACCCCCGCCACCCTGGTGGTGAGCGCGGAAGACAAGAGCAAGGTATACGGCGAGATCGACCCTGAGCTCACCTACCGCGTCTCCGGCCTCAAGGGCAACGACACCGAAGCGAGCGTGCTCAACGGTGGCTCACTCACCCGTGAAGCCGGCGAGAACGTCAAACCCGGCGGCTACGCCATCGGCCAGGGCAGCCTGGGGCTGAACTCGCAGAACTACCTGCTGCAGTTCGAGGACGGCACCTTCACCATCACACCGGCCACCCTGACGCTGGATGCCAACGACCACACCAAGATCTACGGCGAGGTCGACCCGAAACTGACCTACCGCCTCAGCGGCCTGAAGAACGGTGAAACTCCCGAGTCGGTCCTCAATGGCGGCAGCCTCGAACGCGCTCCCGGCGAAAACGTCGGCAACTACCGGATCGGCCAGGGCGACCTGGGGCTGAACGGCGAGATGGGCCAGAACTACATCCTGACCTTCAACGCCGGCAAGATGGCGATCACCCCCGCTGAACTGGTGGTGACCGCCGACCACAAGACCAAGGTGTACGGCGACGCCGATCCGGAGCTGACCTACAGCTACCACGGGTTGAAGAACGGCGATAGCGCGGCGGGCGTCCTGAACGGCGGCAGCCTGTCGCGCGAGGCTGGCGAGAACGTCAGGGCCGGAGGCTACGCCATCAACCAGGGCGACCTGCGGCTGCTCAGCGGCAACTACACCCTGGTGTTCAAGAACGGCCAGCTCGACGTCACACCGGCACCGCTGGAAATCAGCGCCGACAACAAGAGCAAGGCACAAGGCAAGAAGGACCCGCGCCTCACCTGGAGCGCCAGCGGCCTGAAGAACGGCGATACCGCGGCCGTCGCCAAGGGCTCGCTGGTACGCGCGCCCGGCGAAGAAGAGGGTACCTACAGCATCACCCAGGGCCAGGCGTTCAGCGCCGGCGGCAACTACACCGTCACCTTCCGCGACGGCACCCTGACCATCACCGGCCCGCTCGCCCCCGTGGCCCCGGACGTACCGCTGACGCTGCCCATGACCGCGCAGTCTCCCGGCAACACTCGCTGCACCGCACTGGAATCACCGTCGGCAGCCTCCGCCAACTACTCGGTCTCCCCCGCCGTAGTGCGCAGCTACGCCGTCCAACTGGTGTGCAAACCGCGCTCCTACGAAGGCAAGACCAGCACCACGCCGGACATCAACGACGTCCTGACCTACGCCAACAGCCTGATCAAGAACGGCTACTTCGTTGTTCCGGAAGGGAACCGGAGCGTCATTCCCCACGATCTCAAGCCCACTTCCAAAGGAGGGAAATAGCCATGAGAGCCTTTCCTTCGAAACTGCACATACTGGCGGCAGCCGTGTGCTCCGCGTTCCTCCTGGTCCAGGGTCCGGCGTTCGCCGGGCCCAAGGCCCAGCTCGACCCGGGCCGCGTCGAAGTCCCTCGCCCCGACGGCACGCGGGAGAGCCCGACGCAGATGCCCTCGACCCTGCAACTACCCGACAGCGTGGTATTGCCTGATACCGAAGGCGTCCCGGCGGAGCTGATCGCGGACCCGAACGACACCACCCGCTTCCAGGTGGACAAGGTGATCATCCGTGGCACCACCCTCTACTCGCCGCAAGCCTTCTCGGCGCTCACCTCGCAACTCGAAGGCCGCCGCGTCACCCTGGGCGAAGTCAACGCAGTGGTCATGCAGATCACCCAGCGCTACCGCAAGGCCGGCTTCCTGCTGGCCCGCGCCTACCTGCCGGAACAGCGCCTGAACAACGGCGAACTGCTGATCCAGGTGTTCGAAGGCCGGGTCAACGAAGTGAAGATGCAGGGTGACAGCAACAAAGCCGTGGAGCGCTACGCCGACAACATCCGCAAGGAAGTGCCGCCGCGCAGCACCACCATCGAGCGCAACCTGCTGCTGATGAACGACGTATCCGGCCAGCAGAGCCGCGCCACCCTCGCCGCCTCGCCGGTGGAACAGGGCACCGACATGATCGTCGAGAACCAGGTACGCAAATACGAAGGCTTCTTCGGCTTCGACAACCGCGACAGCCGCTACTTCGGCCCGTGGCAGGTATACGGCGGGGTTGGCGTGAACGACCTGACCGGCCACGGCGACCACCTGGGCGTCCGCGCCGGCCAGTCGGTGGAAGGCGACAAGATGACCTTCTTCGAAGGCCAGTACGAACTGCCGGTGGGCAGCAAGGGCGACGTGGTCAGCTTCCTCGCCCAGCACAACGACGGCCACGCCGACACCTACTCCTTCCTCAATGCCAACAGCTATGGCGATACCTTCGCGGTGCGCATTACCCGCCCGTGGATCCGCCAGCGCGACGAAACCCTGAAGACCTCCGCCGCATTCACCTACTACAACGGCACCTCCGAGTACCTGCACGACAAGAGCCTGCCGCCATCCAGCGAAGACCGCATCCGCGCCATCCGCCTGGGGGCCAGCTACGACTGGTTCGACTCCTTCGGCGGCAAGAACCTGGTCAAGGCCGAGCTGAGCAAGGGGCTGGCGATCATGGGTTCCAGTAGCGAAAGCCGGCTGAACCCGTCCCGCGAAGGCGGCGAGACCGACTTCACCAAGCTCCAGGTCGAAGCCCAGCGCCTGCAGGATCTCTCCAACATCATCGACGGCATGAACCTGTACATTGCCGGTACCGCGCAGACCTCCTTCGGCCAGCGCCTGCTGTCACCCGAGCAGTTCGGCGTCGGCGGCAGCGAGTACGGCCGCGGCTACGACCCGTCGGAAATTACCGGTGACAAAGGCTTCGCCATGAAAACCGAGCTGCAGTACAACCGCATCCACACCTTCAGGGACTATGCCCTGCCGACCCAGTACTACACCTACTGGGATTTCGGCAAAGTCTGGAGCCAGGACCCCACCTGGGTCAGCAGCGAGAGCCTCTCATCCGCAGGCTTCGGCGCCCACGTGAATGTCTACAAGGACACCTACGTCTCGCCTGAAGTGGCCTTCCCGCTGACCCGCTCGGTGTCTGCCGAAGAACTGGACAACGACAACGGCAAGGCCCCGCGCTTCTACCTGAACTTCCTCAAGCTGTTCTGAACCATCACCTATCGGGCGGACCTCCCAGGAGGCCCGTCCACAGGAGTCCGCAATGTTCATCACCGACACCCGCACGCTGCGCACCGTGCGCTCCGCCTCGTTCAACAACGACATCGTCATCGAACTGCTGCAGGAAATCACCCCGCTGATCGAGAACCTCGACCTCAGCCGCCGCCTGCGCTGCGCCGTTCGCCAACTCAAGCGCGACGCCGACTCGCTGGAAGACGTATGGCTGGAACTGGCCTACAACCGCAGCGACGCCAACTCACAACGCCAGCGCTGATCCCCGCCATACCGAAGCCGACTCCACCCGCGCGAACGCCGCAAGACGGGTGGAGCCAGCCACTCCCCCGCCGCTCCTCCCGCAATCGACGCCCCCGCCGCGCCTCAGCCGTGCTGGATACCCGCGCGCTTGAGCAACTGGCGGCACCGCTCGGACAGATGCACAACCCGCAGATGCTTGCCAGCCCTGGCATAGCGCTCGCGCAGGGTTTTCAGCGCGGCAATGGCGGAATAGTCGACGAAACTCAGGTGCGCGCAATCCAGAGTGACCTGTGGCGGATCGTTCGCCGGGTCGAACTGATTGAGGAACGGCGTGGTGGAAGCGAAGAACAGCGTACCGTGCACGCGATACAGCTTGCTGCCGTCGTCCTCCAGGTGGATATCGGCGTAAAGCTCGCGGGCGTGTTTCCAGGCGAAGTCCAGGGCAGCGATGACGATGCCGCAGAACACAGCCGTGGCCAGGTCGGTGGCGACCGTGATGGCAGTCACCGCGACGATCACCAGCACATCGTTCACCGGCACCTTGTTCAGCACCCGCAGCGACGCCCAGGCGAAGGTCTGCTGCGACACCACGAACATCACCCCTACCAGCGCCGCCAGCGGAATGCGCTCGATCAGCGGCGAGAGGAACAGCACGAAGAGCAGGATCATCCCCCCCGCGACCACGCCGGATAAACGGCCGCGGCCACCGGAGCTGAGGTTGATCACCGTCTGCCCGATCATCGCGCAGCCGCCCATGCCGCCGAACAGGCCGGAGACGATGTTGGCTCCGCCCAGGGCCACGCACTCGCGGTCCGGGTAGCCACGGCTCTCGGTGATTTCGTCGGTAAGGTTCAGCGTCAGCAGGGTTTCCAGCAGGCCGACCATCGCCATCAGGAACGCGTAGGGCGCGATGATGCCCAGGGTTTCCAGGCTCCACGGGATGTCCGGCAGGGCGAACTGCGGCAGGCCGCCGGCGATGTGCGCCATGTCGCCGAGCGTGCGGGTCGGCAGGCCGAGCAGATAGACCAGCAGGCCCACACCGAGGATCGCCACCAGTGCCGGAGGCACTGCCCGGGTCAGGCGCGGCAGTAGGTAGACGATGGCCATTGTCAGCGCCACCAGCCCCAGCATCACATACAGCGGCATCCCGCCGAGCCAGTGGCCGCCATCCTTGAAGTGTTCCAGTTGGGCCAGCGCGATGACGATCGCCAGGCCGTTGACGAAGCCCAGCATCACCGGGTGCGGCACCATGCGCACCAGCTTGCCCAGCCGCAGCAGGCCGAAGGCAGCCATGATCAGCCCGCCCAGCAGCACCGTGGCCAGCAGATACTGCACACCGTGTTGCACCACCAGGGCGACGATCACCACGGCCATCGAGCCGGCCGCGCCGGAAACCATGCCGGGCCGGCCGCCGAACAGCGCGGTGAGGGTGCAGAGGATGAAGGCGCCGTACAGCCCCATCAGCGGGTTGAGATGGGCGACCAGGGCGAAGGCGATGCACTCGGGCACCAGGGCGAAGGACGTGGTGAGTCCCGCCAGGACATCGGCACGCAGGCGGACAGCTTTCATTTTTCTACTCGGACAGGGCAATGCGGGGAGGCCGCGCATGGTACGGAAATGCGCCCTGCCCGGCCAGCCACGCCGGCCCTGCGGCACTCAGCCGGCAGGCGTCTGCGTCAGCGCGCCCTGCAGGAAAAGCTGCTCCAGCACGGTGGCGGAACTGGAGCTGGCCGCCCGCCCGTAGCGCTCGGCGTCAACCATGCCATAGAGCATCGAAAGGAAGAGCTCGGTGAACACCGCGGCCGTGATGTCGATGCGGAAAACGCCGTTCTGCTGGCCACGCAGGAAGAAGGCATCCACCGCTTCGGTGTAGTAGCTCCAGCGCTCGGTCGCGGCCTGCACTGGAAGAGCAGGAAGGTCAGCATGTCGCGGTGCTTGAGATGCTCGGCGATCAACCGCCGCAGCGCATCCAGCGGCTGCGCCTGCTGCAGCTCGGAGGCTTCGAGTATCTGCCGGATCACCGCGTGGCCGTAGTTATCCAGCATCTGCACCAGGCCGTCGCGGGTGCCGCAGAAACGGTGCAGCGTGGCCTTGCTCACTCCCGCCGCTTCCGCCAACTCCTTCAGCGTCGCCCTGGGGCGGTCGACGATGGCGATGGCCAGCGCCTTGAGAAGACGTTCATCGTGGGCGGAGAGTGTCATTCGTAGCCTCGGAAGGAGTGTCGGGTTGTCTCATTGTGCAGAAAAAGACCTTCCTTTTGAAAGGATATGACACATTTTATACAACCAAGAAGCAAATGAGACTTTATTGACTCATTTTGAATTTAAAAGGATCATGCGCACCTTTCCAGTTAGACAGAACCCGGGTGAATCATGGGCAGGTTGCGTGCAGTAGGGACGATCGGTGCGGTAGTAGCGGCAATCACGCTGGCCGGTTGCGGGCCTTCGGGCGAACAGGATGCAGCGGCCGAAATCGCACGCCCGGTGGACGTGGTTGCCGTAGTCACCGAGCCTCTGGTGCTGACCTCGGAGTTGCCGGGACGCATCGAGCCGATGCGCGTGGCCGAAGTGCGGGCGCGAGTAGCCGGGATCGTGCTGCAGAAGCGCTTCGAGGAAGGCGCCGATGTGAAGGCCGGCGACCTGCTCTTCCAGATCGACCCCGCCCCGCTCAAGGCCGCCGTTTCCCGCGCCGAGGGCGAACTGGCGCGCGCCCAGGCGTCGCTCTACGAGGCGCAGGCACGGGTCAAGCGCTACGAGCCGCTGGTGAAGATCGAAGCGGTCAGCCAGCAGGACTTCGACACCGCCACCGCCGACATGCGCAGCGCCCAGGCGGCGGTACGCTCGGCGCAGGCCGACGTGGAAACCGCACGGCTCAACCTGGGCTATGCCTCGGTCAGGGCACCGATCTCCGGGCGCATAGGCCGCGCGCTGGTCACCGAAGGCGCGCTGGTCGGCCAGGGCGAAGCCACGCTGATGGCGCGCATCCAGCAACTCGATCCGATCTACGCCGACTTCACCCAGCCGGTGGCCGATGCCCTGCGCCTGCGTGAGGCGCTCAAGGGCGGCGATCTTTCCAGCGGCGAGAGCCAGACGCTGAGCATCCGTGTCGACGGCACCCACTACGAGCGCCAGGGCGAGCTGCTGTTCACCGACATCTCGGTAGACCGTGGCACCGGCCAGGTCTCGCTGCGCGGCAAGTTCGCCAACGCCGACGGCGTGCTGCTGCCGGGCATGTACGTGCGCGTCACCGCGCCCCAGGGCAGCGACGCCAAGGCCATCCTGGTGCCGCAGCGCGCGGTGCAGCGCGCCACCGACGGCAGCGCCCGCGTACTGGTGATCGGTGCCGACAATCGCGTCGAAACCCGCCAGGTCCAGACCGGCGCCATGCAGGGTTCGCGCTGGCAGATCAGCCAGGGCCTGACGAGCGGCGACCGGGTCATCGTCGGCGGTCTTACCGGCCTGCAGCCGGGAGCCAAGGTCGAGCCACGCCAGACGCAGGAGCAACAGGCGGCGCGCCAGTAAGGCACGGCGCGTCGCGAGGAATCTCACATGTCCAAGTTCTTCATCGAGCGCCCCAACTTCGCGTGGGTGGTGGCGCTGTTCATCTCGCTGGCCGGCCTGCTGGTCATTCCGCTGCTGCCGGTGGCGCAGTATCCCAACGTGGCGCCGCCGCAGATCACCGTTACCGCCACCTACCCCGGCGCCTCGGCGAAGGTGCTGGTGGACTCGGTCACCAGCGTCATCGAAGAGGAGCTCAACGGCGCCAAGGGCCTGCTCTACTTCGAATCCACCAGCAACTCCAACGGCATGGCCGAAGTGGTGGTCACCTTCCAGCCCGGCACCAACCCCGAGCTGGCCCAGGTCGACGTGCAGAACCGCCTGAAGAAAGCCGAAGCGCGCATGCCGCAGCCAGTGCTGACCCAGGGCCTGGAAGTCGAGCAGACCAGCGCCGGCTTCCTGCTGATCTACGCCCTCAACTACAAGGAAGGCGCCCAGCGCAGCGATACCACCGCCCTGGGCGACTATGCCGCGCGCAACATCAACAACGAGCTGCGCCGCGTGCAGGGCGTCGGCAAGCTGCAGTTCTTCTCCTCCGAAGCGGCCATGCGTGTCTGGATCGACCCGCAGAAGCTGGTCGGCTACGGCCTGTCCATCGATGACGTGAGCAATGCCATCCGCGGCCAGAACGTACAGGTGCCCGCCGGCGCCTTCGGCAGTTCGCCGGGCAGCACCGCCCAGGAACTGACCGCGACCCTGGCGGTAAAGGGCACCCTGGACGACCCGGAGCAGTTCGGCCACATCGTCCTGCGCGCCAACCCTGACGGCTCCACCGTGAAGCTGGCCGATGTCGCGCGCCTGGAAGTGGGCAGCGAAAGCTACAATTTCTCCTCGCGCCTGAACGGCAAGCCGGCGGTCGCCGGCGCCATCCAGCTCTCGCCCGGCGCCAACGCCATCCAGACCGCCGAAGCGGTCAAGGCGCGCCTGGCCGAGCTGTCGGTGAACTTCCCCGACGACGTCGAGTACTCCGTCCCCTACGACACCTCGCGGTTCGTCGACGTCGCCATCGAAAAGGTCATCCATACCCTGATCGAAGCGATGGTGCTGGTGTTCCTGGTGATGTTCCTGTTCCTGCAGAACGTCCGCTACACCCTGATCCCCGCCATCGTCGTGCCGGTGTGCCTGCTCGGCACGCTGACCATGATGTACCTGCTGGGCTTCTCGGTGAACATGATGACCATGTTCGGCATGGTGCTGGCCATCGGCATCCTGGTGGACGACGCCATCGTCGTGGTCGAGAACGTCGAGCGGATCATGGCCGAGGAAGGGCTCTCCCCCGCCGCTGCCACGGCCAAGGCGATGGGCCAGGTCTCCGGCGCCATCGTCGGCATCACCCTGGTGCTCTCGGCGGTGTTCCTGCCGCTGGCATTCATGGCCGGCTCCGTAGGCGTGATCTACCAGCAGTTCTCCCTGTCGCTGGCAGTATCCATCCTGTTCTCCGGCTTCCTCGCGCTGACCTTCACACCCGCACTGTGCGCCACCCTGCTCAAGCCGATCCCGCAGGGGCACCATGAGAAGCGTGGCTTCTTCGGCGCCTTCAACCGCGGCTTCGCACGCCTGACCCGGCGCTACAGCCTGCTCAACGGCGCACTGGTCAAGCGCGCCGGGCGCTACATGCTGATCTACGCCGGCATCATTGCCCTGCTCGGCTACAGCTACCTGCGCCTGCCGGAATCCTTCGTGCCAGTGGAAGACCAGGGCTACATGATCGTCGACATCCAGTTGCCGCCGGGCGCCACCCGCGCGCGCACCGACGTCACCGGGCAGGAGCTGGAGCGCTACCTGCAATCCCGCGAGGCGGTCGAATCGGTATTCCTGGTGATGGGCTTCAGCTTCTCCGGCATGGGCGAGAACGCCGCGCTGTCCTTCCCGACCCTGAAGGACTGGTCCGTACGCAGCGCCGGGCAGGCCGCCGACGTGGAAGCCGCGCTCACCAACGAACGCTTCGCCGGCGTCAGCGACGGCGCGATCATGGCCGTCACCCCGCCACCGATCGACGGCCTGGGCAACTCCGGCGGCTTCTCCCTGCGCCTGCAGGACCGCGCCGGACTCGGCCGCGAGGCCCTGCTGGCGGCCCGCGACCAACTGCTCGGCCAGGCCAACGGCAACCCGAAAATCCTCTACGCGATGATGGAAGGTCTCGCCGAGTCGCCGCAGCTTCGCGTCGAAATCGACCGCGACAAGGCCCGTACCCTGGGCGTCAGCTTCGAGTCGATCAGCAGCGCGCTGTCCACCGCCTTCGGCTCCTCGGTGATCAACGACTTCGCCAACGCCGGCCGCCAGCAGCGCGTGGTGGTACAGGCCGAACAGGGCGAACGGATGACCCCCGAAGCCGTCCTCAAGCTCTACGTGCCCAACGCCAGCGGCGAACTGGTGCCGCTCTCCGCCTTCGTCAGCACCCGCTGGGAAGAAGGCCCCGTGCAACTGGTGCGCTACAACGGCTACCCGTCGATCCGCATTTCCGGCGACGCCGCTCCGGGCGTCAGTACCGGCGAGGCGATGACCGAGATGCAGCGCCTGATCGCCGAACTGCCCGCCGGCATCAGCTACGAGTGGACCGGCCTCTCCTACCAGGAAAAGGTCGCCAGCGGCCAGGCCTCGCAACTCTTCGCCCTTGCCATCCTCGTGGTGTTCCTGCTGCTGGTGGCACTCTACGAAAGCTGGGCCATCCCGCTCTCGGTGATGCTGATCGTGCCCATCGGCGCCCTCGGCGCAGTGCTGGCCGTCACCGTGGCCGGCATGCCCAATGACGTGTACTTCAAGGTCGGCCTGATCACCATCATCGGCCTTGCGGCGAAGAACGCCATCCTCATCGTCGAATTCGCCAAGGAGCTCTGGGAACAGGGCCACAGCCTGCGCGAAGCCGCCATCGAGGCCGCCCGCCTGCGCTTCCGTCCGATCATCATGACCTCGATGGCCTTCATCCTCGGCGTGGTGCCGCTGACACTGGCCACCGGCGCGGGCGCGGCAAGCCAGCGTGCCCTCGGCACCGGCGTCATCGGCGGCATGCTCAGCGCCACGCTGCTGGGGGTGATCTTCGTGCCTATCTGCTTCGTCTGGCTGCTGTCGCTGCTGCGGCGCAAACCGAAAACCACCCACCAACCCATCGAGGCAACCAAGTGACCGCCATGCGCAAACCAGCCTTCACCGCATCGGCGCTCCTGCTCGCCGTGGCCCTGGGCGGCTGCTCCCTGGCGCCAACCTATGAACGTCCCGCAGCGCCAGTCGCCGCGAGCTGGAACAGCCCTGCCGCGCAAGCGGGCCGGGCCGCCAGCAACCTCGACTGGCAGACCTTCATCGTCGACAGCGAACTGCGCGACCTGGTGAACATCGCCCTGAACGACAACCGCTCGCTGCGCCAGACCCTGCTGGACATCGAGCAGGCCCGCGCGCAGTACCGCATCCAGCGCGCCGACCGCGTACCGGGCCTGGGCGCCACCGCCAGCGGCAATCGCCAGCGGCTGCCGGCGGACCTGTCCAGCCGCGGCAACTCCGCCGTCAGCAGCAGCTACCAGGTCGGCCTGTCGCTGCCCGAGTACGAGCTTGACCTGTTCGGCCGGGTCAAGAGCCTGACCGACGCCGCGCTGGAGCAATACCTGGCCACCGAGGAAGCAGCACGCAGCGCGCGCATCGCCCTGATCGCCGAAGTCGCCCAGACCTACCTGAGCTACGACGGCGCGGGCCGCCGCCTGCTGCTGACCGAGCAGACGCTGGCCAGCCGCGAGGACTCCCTCGCGCTGATCGGCCAGCGCCGCGCAGCCGGTGCCGCCACCGCACTCGACTACCAGGAAGCACTGGGGCTGGTGGAACAGTCCCGCGCCGAACTGGAAGCCAATGCGCGGCAGAAGCAGCAGGCATTCAACGCCCTGGTGCTGCTGCTCGGCACCCCGGACGCCGCCAGCCGCATTCCGCAGATGCCGCAGGACAAGCCGATGCTGATCCAGGACATCGCACCGGGCACGCCATCGGAACTGATCGAGCGGCGCCCCGACATCCTCGCCGCCGAGCACCGCCTCAAGTCGCGCAACGCCGACATCGGCGCGGCGCGCGCGGCGTTCTTCCCGCGCATCAGCCTGACCGGCAGCTACGGCACCTCCAGCGCGGAAATGTCCGGGCTGTTCGACGGCGGCTCGCGCTCGTGGAGCTTCGTGCCCACCCTGTCGCTGCCCATCTTCGACGCTGGCCGCAACCGCGCCGGGCTGGACCTCGCCGAAGTCCGCAAGGACTCCGCCGTGGCCGATTACGAAGGCACCATCCAGACCGCCTTCCGCGAAGTGGCCGACGCCCTGGCCGCCACCGACACCCTGCGCCGCGAGGAAACCGCCCGCCGGGCACTGGCCAACACCAGCGGCGAAACCCTGAAACTGGCCAAGGCCCGCTACGAAGGAGGCGTGGACAGCCACCTGCGCTACCTCGACGCGCAGCGCAGCAGCTTCGTCAACGAGTCCGCCTACATCGAAACCAGCACCCAGCGGCAGATCGCCCTGGTCGACCTGTTCCGCGCCCTGGGCGGCGGCTGGAGCGCAGACGCAGTGGCGCAACGCTGACCGCCACTCCGGCAGGTGGTGATTTCGTAAGAGAGGACCTCCTCCACGATGGGCCTTCGTAGGATGGTGTGGAGTGAAGCGATACCCATCGGGCGGCGCGTGATCGTGTTGATGGGTATCGCTCCGCTCCACCCATCCTACGGCTGGCTTCAAGTCTGGCAGGTGGTGTTTGCGCAGGAGCGGATGTCGTCCGTGATCCGCCATCAAAACCGGCACCTGCGGAGCTCGCACCGGGTATTCACCGACCACAATGGACGCTCCCACGATGAGCCTTCGTAGGATGGTGTGGAGCGAAGCGATACCCATCGGGCGGCGTGTGACCATGGGTATCGCTCCAGCCCACCCATCCCACGGACCTGCCAAGGCACCCCGCTTGATCCGATAGCCCGGTAGACTAACCAGGCTTTCATCATCACCGGGGGCGCAACACCCTTTCTACTGGCGCCGGCGCAAGGCCGGCGCGGAGCAAAACCGCATGTACTTCGACATCGTCCTCGACCTGTTCGCCGCGCTCTGTTTCGGCGCCATCATCGGCATGGAGCGCCAATGGCGGCAACGCTTCACCGGCGTCGCCACCCACGGGCTGGTGGCCCTCGGCGCGGCCACCTTCGCTACCCTGCCGTTCCTGCTCGACGCCCACGACCAGGTAGTGCGCATGGCCGCCCAGGTGGTCACCGGCATCGGCTTCCTGGGCGCCGGAGTGATCATGCGCGACGGTCTCAGCGTGCGCGGTCTGAGCACCGCCGCGACAATCTGGTGCACCGGCGCGGTGGGCGTCGTCGCCGGCAGCGGGTTCCTCCTGGCGGCGCTGGTCGCCACCCTGCTGATCGTGCTCTGCAACCTCACACTGCCCTCGGTGACGCGCTGGATCCAGCGCCACGCGCCCATCGAACCGAGCAGCGAGCGCTACTACATGGTCGAGGCAGTCACCGAGTCGCACCAGGAGGCGCTGGTGCGCTCCACCCTGCTGCACCGCCTGAGCGCCAATGGCCTGGCCCTGCAACGCCTGGAAAGCCACGCGCGCAAGACCGGCGGCGAAGTGGAAGTGAGCGCCCTGGTGCTCGCCCCCAGCAGCAAGGACAGCCTGCTCGAAGCCCTGGTCGGCGAACTCGCGCTTGCGCCCTACGTGTCGGCGGCAAGCTGGTCGATCAGCGAAGAGCCCCAGTAAACGGTGCACCATGAAAAAGGGAGCCAGCCGGCTCCCTTTTTCATGCCCGGGCTTCAGGCGAAAACGAAGTACTTGCGCACTGTTTCCACCACCTCCCAGGTGCCCTTCATGCCCGGTTCGATGACGAACACATCGCCAGCCCGCAGGTGGATCGGCTGCTCGCCTTCGGGCGTGATCACGCAGTAGCCGTCGAGGAAGTGGCAGTACTCCCACTTCTCGTAGTTCACCTCGAACTTGCCGGGCGTGCAGATCCACGTCCCCATGATCTTGCTGCCGTCAGCCGACACATAGGCATTCAGGTTCACGGTATGCGGATCGCCACCGACGCGCTTCCACCTTGTGGCGTCCAGCACCGGGGTCGGGCAGGTCTCACGCAGAACGGTAATGAAATCGGACATCTCGGCTCCAGGTCGATGCAACGAAAGGCCCCTCACCATAGGCCCACGCGCAGCGGGGAACTTGCCTGGGGCCGACGTCCGGATGCCAGCCGGCGCTCAGGCTTCAGGCATTCCGAAGCAGTGCCGGGGCTGCGGGAAACGTCGCTCGCGCACATCGCTGGCGAAGCGCGCCGCAGCGTCTGCGATCATCTCGTCCACCCGCACGTAGCGCTCGGCAAAGCGCGGCATATGCTCGCCGCCCAGACCCAGCATATCCTCGGTCACCAGCACCTGGCCGGCGCAGGCTGGCGAGGCACCAATGCCGATTACCGGAATCTCCAGAGCCTCGCACACCAGACGCGACACCGCCTCCAGCGTGCCCTCCAGCACCAGGCTGAACGCACCCGCCTCGGCCACCGCGCGCGCATCGCGCAGCACCTCAGCCTGCCCCGTCTGCTCCTTGCCCTGCACCCGGAACCCACCCATCGCGTTGACCTTCTGCGGCATCAGCCCCACATGGCCCATCACCGGAATGCCGCGCTGCACGAGGAAGGCAATGGTCTCGGCCATCTCCGCGCCACCCTCCACCTTGACTGCCTGTGCCCCACTTTCCGCCAGCACCCGCGCGGCAGCGAGAAAGGCCTGCTGCGGCGAGGCCTGGTAGCTGGCGAACGGCAGGTCCACCACCACGCAGGCATGGCGCGAGCCGCGTACCACGGCGGCGCCGTGGGCGATCATCATGTCCAGACTCACCGCCAGGGTATGCGGCATGCCGTACAGCACCATGCCCAGCGAATCGCCCACCAGCAGCACATCGACATGCTCGTCGAGCAGCCGCGCCATCGGCGTCGAATAGGCGGTCAGCACCACCAGGCTGCCGATCTCGCGGCGCTGGCGGATGTCCTGAATGGAAAGGCGGCGGTCGTGTCGATGGCTACTCATGGGCTCTCCCGTGCATGGCTGATGTCGAACGCGGAAGACGCTACCATCGCCCCTTCGTGGCCGACTTCAGGGAAAGGGACGAGATATGCCGCCAACGGGACAGGATGAACTCACGCTACCCGGCTTCACCGCCCTGCCCCGGCCGTTCTGGCTGCGTGCCTTCGAAATGCCCGCCGGGCACCATGTCTCGGCCCATGCCCACCCCTGGGGCCAACTGATGTACGCCGCCGCCGGCGTGCTGGAGGCCTGCACCGAACAGCGCGCCTGCGTGATACCGCCGCGCTGTGCGGTATGGCTGCCCGTTGGCGTGGCGCATAGCGCACACGCCAGGACCGGCGTGACATTCCGCAGCCTCTACCTGGAGCCTGGCATCGCCACGCAGCTCGGCGAGTGCCGCGTACTGGCCATCTCGCCGCTACTCGACGGGCTGATCCGACGCGCCGCCGAATTCCCCCGCGACTACCCAGACCACGGCCCGGAAGACCGCCTCCTGTACGTGCTGCTGGACGAACTGCTGCGCGCGCCGGAATCCGGGTTGTCCCTGCCGCTGCCACGCGACCCGCGGCTGCGACGCATCACCGACGAGCTGCAGCGCCAGCCCGGCCAGCGGCTCGGCATCGACGACTGGGCCGACCGCGTGGGTGCGTCACGGCGCACTCTCGCCCGACTGTTCCGTGAGGAAACCGGCCTGTCGTTCCGCGAATGGCGCGAACAGGCGCGCCTGCTCGCCGCCCTGCCGCGCCTGGAGCAAGGTGACTCCGTTACCCGTGTCGCCGGCGAACTGGGCTACGACTCCACTTCGGCATTCATCGAACTGTTCCAGCGGCGTCTGGGCATGACGCCGGGCGCAATGGCCAGGCGCCTGCGCGGCTCGACGGCAGATTGAAGCGCACCGCGAACGAAGTCAGTCGCGCGAGCGGCGGCTGCTGGCGATCAACCCGGTGGCACGGGCACGCAACTGGCCGCAACCGCCATCGACATCCTGCCCGGCGCTGTTGCGCACCTTGGTCAGCACGCCCCGGCTGTGCAGATAGCGGACGATCTCCGCGATGCGCTCGCCATCCGGGCGCTGGTACTGGTCGCCTTCCAGGCTGTTGAACGGAATCAGGTTAAGCACACCGAACTTGCCCTTGAGCAGCCGCAGGATGCCATCCAGCTCGTCCTGGCCATCGTTCACGCCCTTGAGCAGCGTCCACTGGTACTGGATCGGATAGCCCACCTGCCGGGCATAGGTTTCGCCCAGTTCCACCAGCTCATCCGGGGTGATCTTCGGTGCGCGCGGCAGCAGTTGCTCACGCAACTCGACATTGGTGGTGTGCAGCGACAGCGCCAGCGCCGGCCTGACCGCCTGCAGAGGCAGGCGCTCGAACACGCGCGGGTCGCCAACCGTGGAGAACACCAGATTCTTGTGGCCGATACCGCCCTCGGTGCCGAGGCGTTCGATGGCTTCGAGCACATTGTCGAGGTTATGCGCCGGCTCGCCCATGCCCATGAACACCACCCGCTTCACTGGCCGCAGCCGGCGCGCCAGCACCGTCTGCGCGACAATCTCCAGAGTGCTCAACTGACGCAGCAGGCCGCTCTTGCCGGTCATGCAGAAGCGACATCCCACCGCGCAACCAACCTGGCTGGAAACGCAAACGCCCCCGCGCGGCAGCAGCACACTCTCCACCATCTGGCCATCGCCCAGGCGCACCAGCAGGCGCTCCGAACCATCCGCGCCGGGGTGACGGGAATGCACCTCGGCCAGCGCCTCCAGCTCGGCGGCCAGTTCGGCCACGCCATTGCGCACCGCAAGCGGCAGAAAGTCCTCACTGGCCATGCGCCGGGTGCCCGCGTCCAGCGCCCGGCCCTGGAGCCAGGCGCGCAGCATCCGGGCGCGGTGCATGGGCAGCGCGCCCAGGTCGGACAGGCGTTGATCGAGGTCGGCAAATAGCATGGGGCGCGCATGCTACCACCGGGCGACGCGGTGGCGTAGCGCTGGTGGTCGCCCTAGCCGGCCTGGGCCATCGTCCACCACTTGGCGAAGGTCGGGTGCAGGTCACGGCCCTCCAGCGCCTCCCGCACGCTGGCGCAATAGCGCTGGCATTCGTCGGGCTCAGTTCCCGGCGCGGGCAGCGGATGCCGGCCTATGCGCTTGAGGAATACCTGGATATGCACCGGCCGGGCAACCGCATCCATCGATGCCTTGAAGCCCGCGCTCTCCAGATAATCGACCCACTCCGCCAGCCGGTGCAGGTTCACGCTCGGCCCCCGTTGCGCTGGAGCTTCCAGCCAATACTTGAGGTCATCGCAGTAACGGGCCAGCCCACGCTCCGACATCCGCAACGCCGCCTCCCGGAACGGAAAGCCGCCCTCCGGCGTCGTCAGGCCATGCAGGAATCGATACAACCGCTCCTCCGCACCGGCGAACTTGCCCAGCGGCCGGTCCCTGCCATTCCAGCCACCATCCGCCCGGAACAAGGCCTGGGCCGACTGCCACATGCTCTGCTCGATCGGCCGGGCGAAGCCATAGGACAACACGCGCCCTGCTATCGCCTGCCATGAGGCCTCGCTCTGGTCCGGGTGCAGCCAGAGGCGGTACACCAGCGGAATCGGATCCTCGCCGCGCTCCCCCGGTGCCCAGTCAGGCTCCTCGCCGCTCACGTAGTAACGCTCCAGCAGCTTGAACTGTGTCTTGTCGAAATCGGCGTCACCCTTCAGCCGCTGCAGCACACCCTGCCAATCGGCCTTGCGCTGCGCCAGCGGCGCCTTCACCGGCGCCACATCGGCAACCACCTGCTCCGGGCGCCTGGCCGGCGGGCGGCGCCTGACCTTCACCGGCTCGTCGGCATCCTCCTCGGCGAAGCACTCGCGCCGCAACGCCTCCAGTGCGGCCTGCGCCTCGGCGGGAATGTAAACGCTGGTGCAGCCGTCGTTGCCATCGTGGAAATCCACCCAGCGCCCGGCCAACCCCTGGCGCTTGGCGAAATCATTCAGGGCCATCACGAACCGCGATGTGAAATAGTCGGAACCCTCGGCCCCGTCGAAGCTGAAGCGGCGCGCCTTGCCGTTGACGCGAAAGGCCAGGGTCAGGCTCTCCCAGTCATCCTCGGTGTCCGCCTCGATGGCACTGGGCACGAACTCGCCGGCAGTCAGCGATGCGTAGGCGTTCAGCATGTTCGGATAGAGACTGCCCGGTGCCTCGCCCTGCTCAATGGTGTGGTTGATGCTGCACTGCGGGAACAGCGCGCCGACGTAGAACGCAGCGGAGCAGCACGCCTCCCCGGCGGTGTCGAGGCCCGCGCGATCCATGCCCAGGCCATGCTGGTCGGAAAGCCCCTGCAGTGCGTCGATGAAGCGGCGAGCCTGGTCGCTGTCCAGAGCGCGATTCGGCGCTGGAGCCTGGTCGTTCGAAGTCATGCTGTCATCCTTGGCTGAGTCGGGCGCCACCGTCCCTCAGCGCATCATGTCGCGGCACCGCCCAACAGGCAATGGCCAGCGCACCGCGCCGTGCTGGAGCGATACACATTGCGGTGCTAGGGTCAGCCCCGTCGTCCCCAGCAACAGGAAGCACCCCATGCGCCTGACCGGCCTGCTCGCCATAAGCCTTTCGCTCACCTTCGCCGGCATTCCCCAGGCCAACGCCGCCGGGCCCGACTTCGACGCCCGCGTGCGCAAGGCTGCCGAAGCAGTGATGCGCGAGCACGGCATCGCCGGCCTGGCGATTGGTGTCACCGACCACGGCGAGCAGCGCTTCTACAATTTCGGCGTAGCCTCGAAGGCCACCAGGCTGCCGGTCACCAGCGACACGCTGTTCGAGATCGGTTCGGTCAGCAAGACCTTCACCGCCACCCTCGCCGCCTTCGCCCAGGCAGCGGGCAAACTCTCCCTGAGCGAGAGTCCCGCCCGCTACATGCCGGAACTGCGCGGCAGCGCGCTGGACAAAGTCACCCTGATCAACCTCGCCACCCACACCGCCGGCGGCTTCCCGCTGCAGCTTCCCGACACCCTGGAAACCCCCGCGCAGCTCACCGGCTACTACAAGGCCTGGCAGCCGCAATACCCCGCCGGCAGCCAGCGCAGCTACGCCAACCCCAGCGTCGGCCTGCTCGGCATCGCCACCGCGCGGGCGCTCGGCATACCGTTCAAGACCGCCATGCAGCGCAACGTGTTCGCACCGATGGGCCTGAGCAACACCCATATCGACGTGCCGGTCACCCGCCAGGGCTACTACGCCCAGGGCTACGACAAGGACGACGCCCCCGTGCGGGTGAACCCCGGCGTCGTGGCCGACGAAGCCTACGGCGTGAAGACCAGTAGCCGCGACCTGCTGCGCTTCGTCCAGGCGCAGCTCGGCCAGGTCAGGCTCGGCGCCAAGCTGCAGGCAGCGCTCGATGCCACCCGCACCGGCTACTACAAGGTCGGCCCGATGACCCAGGACCTCATCTGGGAGCAATACGCCTACCCGCCGCGTCTGCAAGACCTGCAGGAATACAACGGCGGCCGGATGATCCAGCAGAGCCAGGCGGTTACCGCCATCGTCCCGCCGCTGCCGCCGCAGCAGAACGTCTGGCTGAACAAGACCGGCGCCACCGCCGGCTTCGGCGCCTACGTCGCCTTCGTGCCCAGCCAGCAGCGCGGCATCGTGCTGCTCGCCAACCGCAACTACCCCAACGAAGCGCGGGTCAAGCTCGCCTACGACATCCTCTCCCGCCTCGACTGACGCCGGCCCCTGCGCGGCCCGCCCCGCGCAACGGCAACCCCCAGGGCACCCATGCCGCGCCTGCCGCCCCCTGCGAGGGCTGGCCCCGCCGCCGGCTAGGAGAAATCCCATATGCCGGGATATCAGCGCCACTTCGCACAACTTCCGCCAAGCAATGCACACCCCTGCTCCGCCTACATAATAAATAGCTAAATCCTACAGCGAAAATATTAGATAAATAGACGTTTCGTACAGCAAAAAGAGAAGCGCCTTACTGCAAAAAAATTGGGAATTGATCTACGAAAAAAAGTTACAGCCAATATACCTAGGCGACCGTAAGAATATTCCCAGACGCCAGCCAGAATACCCCACAAGCCGCATTTTCCGGATAGCAATCGAATTTTTGGCCGCCTATCATTTAACTGCGTTGCGACGTACATCACCCCAAAAAAGCAAGAAACAAGATTGCAAACCGGGCAAGTACTTAAGCAACGGAAACATATGCCAACAACCGCTCCCCCTAATTTTCAAAGCGGTTGACTGGCATCAACACCAACACTGTTCCGTTACTCAGAGAGACCATGATCATGATGAAAAAAGCACTCCTGGCTGCCGCAGTAGCCTCCCTGATGGCTGGCGCTATGACTGCTCAAGCCGCTACCACCGTAGATGGCGGCACTGTTCACTTCACCGGCCAGCTGATCAACGCTGCCTGCGTCGTGGACGTAAACTCCCAGGACCAGACCGTTGACCTCGGCCAGTACCGCACCGCCACCTTCAATGCTGTAGGTGCCCGCTCCGCCAGCGTTCCGTTCACCATCCAGCTGAAAGACTGCGACACCACCGTTTCGTCCTCCGCTGCCGTAGCCTTCACCGGCCAACAGGACGCAGCCAACGACACGCTGCTGGCCGTTAATTCCGCCGTCACCAACGGTACCACCGCCACTGGCGTAGGCATCGAGATCCTCGACACCGACAGCAAAGTCCTGACTCCGGACGGTACCGCCTTCTCCACTCCTCAAACCCTGATCGACGGCTTCAACACCCTGCACTTCAGCGCTGCCTACGTTGCAACCGCAGCTTCGGCTACCGCTGGTCGTGCTGATGCCGACGCCACCTTCGTGGTGCAGTACCCGTAAGTGCATTAACCGGGTCGCCTCGTCATGAGGCGGCCCGGGCCGGGAATCAGGGAACAGTTCAACACCGGTTTTAGCCTCGCAACATCCCGCTGGTCACGTATCCGGCATGGGCACCCCATCGCCAACGTTCAGGCACCTCCTGGTCTTACACTTTCATAGTGGTAAATGACAATGAAATCCAAATCATCTTTCTGCGCCGCCCTGCTGGCCGCCGCGCTGGCCATTTCTCCCCTGGCATGTATTGCAGGCGGAGTATCCCTGGGAGCTACGCGAGTCATTTACCCCGCGGGCAATAAACAAGTCTCGCTGAATATCGCCAACAGCGGCGACAAGGAACGCTACCTGGTCAATTCATGGATCAGCAACGGCGCCACGGATGAAAAGGAAAAGAACTTCATTGTAACTCCGCCCCTGTTCGTCAGCGAACCCAAGAGCGAAAACAACTTGCGCCTGATGTATATCGGCGCGCCACTCCCTACCGACCGGGAATCCCTGTTCTGGGTCAACGTAAAAGCCATTCCCTCGGTAGACAAGGACAAAATCCAGGGCAAGAACGTTCTGCAACTCGCGATCCTCTCGCGCATCAAGCTGTTCGTTCGCCCCAAGACCCTCTCGATGCAGCCGGAAGAAGCGCCTTCGCAGCTCAAGTTTTCCCTGGCCGGCAAGATGCTGACCATCGAAAACCCCACGCCGTACTACATCACCCTGGTCAAGATGAAGCTTGGCGACAAAGCCCTTGACAGCACGATGGTCGCTCCGATGAGCAAAGCCTCGGTAGCCGCGGACGCACAGGGCAGCCTGACCTTCCAGACCGTGAATGACTACGGCTCGCTGACCCCCGCCCAAACCCAGAACCTGCGCTAACCGCGACCAGCCCAACTGGAATCGAAGGTCATGAATAGCCACTCGAGAATGCCCTGCGCCCCGCTGCGCCCGACGTCTCTCGCCCTGTCGATATTCGCGGTCATCTACTGCACGAGTGGGCATGCAGAGAGTTACTTCAACCCGGCATTCCTTTCCGATGACGCAGGCAGCGTCGCCGACCTTGCTCGCTACGCCCAGGGCAACAGGCAGCCCGCGGGCGTCTATCAGGTCGACATCTGGCGCAACGGCGAACTGGCCACCACCCGTGACATTCGCTTCGACGAGGCCGATCCCTCCAGCGCCAGCGCCCCTCCGGCCAAATCCGGCGGGCTGGTGCCCTGCCTGGACAGCGCCCTGCTGAAACTGCTGGGCCTCAACTTCAAGGCGTTCCCCGAACTCGCCAAATACAAGGACGGGCAGTGCATCCCCCTGGAGCAGGAAATACTCGGCGCCTCGGCGGAACTGGACTTCTCCAAGCTGCGCCTGGACATCAGCCTGCCCCAGGCCTCCATGCTCGGCACCGCGCGCGGCTACATCCCACCGGAGCAATGGGACGAAGGCATTTCCGCCGCACTGTTCAACTACAACCTCAGCGGCAGCCAGGGCGACAGGGACAGCAGCCAATACCTAAACCTGCAAAGCGGCCTCAACCTCGGCCCGTGGCGCCTGCGCAGCAACGGCTCCCTGAGCCGGAACGAGTATGACGGCAAAAGCTCAGGGGGCTGGCAGAACATCAGCACCTATGCACAGCGCTCGGTCATCCCGCTCAAATCGGAACTGGTGGTGGGCGACGGCAACACCAATAGCGACGTGTTCGACAGCATCGGTTTCCGTGGCGCGCGGCTGTGGTCCAACGACCAGATGTACCCCGACAGCATGCGCGGCTACGCACCCACCGTGCGCGGCATCGCCCGCAGCAACGCCAAGGTCACCGTTGCCCAGAACGGCTACGTGATCTACCAGACCTACGTGACACCGGGCGAATTCAACATCGAGGACATGTACGCCACCTCCTCCAGCGGCGACCTCGAAGTCACGGTGGAAGAAACCGACGGCAGCAAGACCAAGTACTCCATCCCCTACTCCAGCGTGCCTTTGCTCCAGCGCGAAGGCCGCCTGAAATACGACCTCACCGTCGGCAATTTCCGCAGCGGCAGCAGCGGCCAGCAAGCGCCCACCTTCGTGCAGGGCACGCTGATCGCCGGCATGCAGGGCGGCTACACCCTGTACGGCGGCACGCAGATGTCCACCGACTACAAGGCCCTGAGCTTTGGCGCCGGCAAGAACCTGGGCGACTGGGGCGCCATTTCCCTGGACCTGACCAGCGCCTGGAGCCACCTGCCGGACTCCACCGACAAGACGGGCCAGTCGCTGCGCTTCCTCTACGCCAAGACGCTCAACGACTACGGCACCACCTTCCAGCTACTGGGCTACCGCTATTCCACCGAGGGCTTCTATACCCTGAGCGACACCGCCTGGAAGTCCATGTCCCGATACGACTACTCCGAATCGGACCCGTCGGAACTGGTGAGCTACCACGACCTGAACCACAACAAGAAGGGGCGTTTCCAGGGCAGCATTTCACAAACCCTGAACGACTACGGCGCGCTCTATGCCTCCGGCAGCGAGCAAACTTACTGGGGCGAGAGCCAGTCGGACGTCTGGTACCAGTTCGGCTATACCAACCACTGGCGTGGTATCAGCTATTCCCTCGCCTGGTCGTGGAGCCAGTCGGTGGGCTACAACGAAGCCGACCGCGCAATCACCTTCAACGTGTCCATTCCGTTCAGCGCCTTTGGCGGCTCCAGTAGCTCCAGCCGTAGCGGCCTGCTCGACAACGCCTACGCAACGCTCAGTACCGTACGCAACTCCAACGGCAACAACGCCGTGCAGGCCGGCGTGGCCGGCACGCTGCTGGAAACGCGCAACCTGAACTACGGCATCAGCCAGGGCAACAGCGACTACGGCGGCCACTCCGGCAGCGCCAACCTCGACTGGCGAGGCGCCTACGGCAATCTCGGCCTGGCGTACAGCTACGACGAGCAGCAAAGCCGCTACAGCTGGCAGGCCGCCGGCGGCGCAGTGGTACACGAGAATGGCGTGACCTTCGGCCAGCCGCTGGGCGATACCAACGTGCTGGTCAAGGCGCCGGGCGCCTCCAACGTACAGGTGGAAAACCAGACCGGCGTGAAGACCGACTGGCGGGGCTACACCGTGCTGCCCTACGCCACCGCGTTCCGCGCCAACCGCGTGGCGCTGGATACCAACTCCATGGACGACCACACCGACATCATCAACAACGTCAGCAACGTGGTCCCCACCCAGGGCGCGCTGGTGCGTGCCAGCTTCGACGCCCATGTGGGCGTGCGGGCCATCGTCACCCTGACGCGGGGCAACAAGGCACTGCCGTTCGGCTCCTCCGTGCAGGAAGCCGGCAGCGGCGTCAGCGGCATCGTCGGCGACGAAGGCCAGGTCTACCTCGCCGGCCTGCCCCTGCAAGGAGAACTGCAGATCCGCTGGGGGGACGGAGACTCCGAACAGTGTGTCGCCAAATACTCCCTGCCCGATGACAGCCTGAAAGAGGCCGTGACCATCGCGGCGGCAACCTGCGAGTGATAGTCAAATGACCAAGCTGAAAACACTGCTGGCGCTCTCCGCACTGGTACTCGGGGTATTTTCCCAGAGCAGCCACGCCACCATATGCAAGCCCAACCCCGGCCCCGACCCCGTAGCCTTCAATTTCGACCTGAGCAACGTCTTTCAAGCGAGCAACAACCAGGTGGGCCAAACAATTGACCTCACACTGCACCCTGGTAGTCAAGGCGCCTCCGCGCTCTGCCTAGGTGCAATTGTCGGTGTAGAGACAACCACTTATCGCAGCTACAGAACCACCCAGAGCGTGGTGTTCAACGATGGCCCCTGGCAGTATCTGCAACTGAACGATTACCTCCAGGGCGCGGTTAGGCTCACCGACACCGCCGCAGGTACTTACTACCCCCCGATAGATTACGTACATATGGGCGAATCCCTCGCCATTGGTACGACCTATCCGTTATTTGTAAACGACGCAGACATGACCCTCCGGCTAAGGGTGACCAAGCGCTTCACCGACTTTGTGCCCATTCCCAGAATGAAGCTGTTCGATGTCTACGTCACCACGAAAAACACTGACCCGCTAACCACTGTGGTGTACACGATCAATGTGTCGGGAAACATCAGAGTGCCGCAAACCTGCGAGCTCGATGTCGGGCAAACCGTCAAGTTCGACTTTGGCAACATCAGCGCCGCGGCATTCGCTGCTGCGGGCCCGGGTGGCAAGCCAGACCCGGTCTCGCCCCAGAGCCATAACATCGCCATCAAGTGCACCAATATCGATGCCCAGGCGCTTCTGACGCTGCGCCTGGAGGCCAAACGATCGAATGCCGACATGATGGTCTCGGACAACCCCGACGTGGGCTTCAAAGTGGCGGACAGTTCCAGCGTACCGCTGATGCCGAACAACATTGCGAGCTTCATCCCCTTCCAGTTGGACGACGCCGCCAGCGCTCTCGTGCGCATCATTGCCTGGCCGGTGAGTGTGACAGGGCAACGCCCGGCCGATGGGCCATTCATGGCAAGCGGTTATCTCCGCGTCGATTATCAGTAGGGCCGGGAAATGAGATACGTAGCTACCACAACCCTGCTGCTGGCGCTGTGTTCGACAGCTTCCCAAGCCCTCCAAGTGGGCTCCGACAATATCGAGCTCAAAGGCACGGTAGTCTCGGGAGGTTGTACAGTAGCGACCGGAGACAACAACAAGACCGTCGACCTGGGAAGCTGGAAACCGTCGGATTTGCCAAGCGCTGGCAGCACCACGACCGCCAGGAGTTTCAACATCTCACTGCAAAGCTGCCCGGCAGCCAGCATGGTAGCCATTCGTTTCAGCGGCCAGAGCGTCGCCGGCCAGCCCAGCCTGCTCGCACTTGACAGCGCCAGTACCGCCAGCAATGTGGGCATCGAGTTGAAAGACAAGAACGCAGCTCCGCTTGCTCTCGGCGACTACAGCCCTGTAGTCACGGTTGACGCAAACGGCGATGCGACCCTTGAGTTCTCGGCCAACCTCATAGCCACCGCAAGCCCGGTGGGAGCCGGCAGCGTACGGGCGGATGCCACCTTCGTCCTCCAGTACAACTGAGCCCCCGCTGTCGCAAGCCCGATAACCCCGCCCCCACCTCACGAACCGGCCCGCCAGCATGCTGGCGTTGCGTCGGTTCGCGCCTTGAACAGCTTCACGATGGAGCTGACGTTCTCCTCGGCAGCGATTTCCCGCACCGGCAACCGGGTTGCCAGCAGCAGCTTCGAAGCCGCCACCTGCCGCCTGCCCCTGCGCGAGGACACCGGCAGCATCACTTTCCCGCTGGCCGATACCGCCGCACTCACGCAAAAGATCGCCCACTCCCCTGCGCACATCGCCGACAATGGCGGCAACGACGCCGCGCTGTTCGCGTCGCCCGCCTGCCGGCCCACCGCTTGAGGAGTTCCCGTATGCCATCCGTCAGCCGCGAAAGCTGGATCGACAGCGCCCGAGGCCAGCTCTTCGCCCAGGACTGGGCACCCGCCGGCGCCAGCGGCGCACCCATCCTGCTGCTGCACGACTCCCTGGGGTGCGTGGCGCTGTGGCGCGATTTTCCCGAACATCTGGCGCGCACCACCGGCCGCCAGGTAATCGCCTACGACCGCCTGGGCTTTGGCCGCTCCGCACGCTACCCCGGCACCCTGCGGCTGGACTTCATCGGCGACGAGGCGCAGACGAACTTCCCGCTGCTGCAACGGCACTTCGGCTTCGAGCGCTGCGTGGTGTTCGGCCATAGCGTTGGCGGCGCGATGGCGGTGGCCTGCGCGGCGCAACACCCGCAGGCATGCGCGGCGCTGGTCACCGAGGCGGCCCAGGCTTTCGTCGAGCACCGCACGCGCGATGGCATCCGCGCGGCCGAGCAGGAGTTCGCCGGCGCAGGCCAGTTGGAGCGCTTGCAGAAGTACCACGGCGACAAGGCGTTCTGGGTGCTGCGGGCGTGGGTCGATACCTGGCTGTCGGACGACTTCAGCGACTGGAACCTGGATGCGGAGCTGGCACTGGTGCGCTGCCCGCTGCTGAGCCTGCACGGCGAGCAGGACGAGTACGGCTCCACCACGCACCCGGAGCGCCTGACCGCGGTGCCGGACGTGCCAACGGTGCTCAAGCTGCTGCCCGACTGCGGCCACGTTCCGCACCGCCAGCAACAGGCCACGGTGCTGGCGGCGGTGGACGATTTCCTGCGGCGCTTCGCCGGGGCGTAGCCAAGCCCGCCCAACAGAAAGAGTGAATCAACGCGGCACTGCCCGGTCTGTTCCAGCAGACGCCACCGCTCGCCTGCAGGCGGTCACAAGGGCGTTGCCGCCGCTGCCGGCGGCAGGTTGGATCGCGTTGCACGAGGGGCCGCATATGCGCCTCACCTTCCCCTGCCTATGCCTCGCGGCGCAATGTACTTCCACGACCGCCACGCCTCGCCCGGCTGGGCGAAGCAATACATCCGCACAGCGGAAACCTCCGCCTTCATCTTCTACAAGCCGCGCAACGGCGACGCGCGCTAGCGGGCGCCGCAAGTACCGGGCCAGAGCGGCCCGGCGGCCGTCACGCTATACGATGGTCGCAAAGACCTGGCCGGCCATCTGTGACACCTTCCCGCGCTTTTTTTACCACCGCTGTCCGGAGCCCCACCATGTCGTCCCGCCTTTCCTCCCGCTCGCCCCGCCCTCTCTGCGGCCTGGGCGCCCTCGCTCTGCTCGGTGGTATCGCGCCGCCGGCCAGCGCCGACTTCCTGGAGGACAGCAGCGCGCGCCTGGAAGCGCGCACCCTTTACTTCAACCGCGACTTCCGCGACGGCAGTTCTTCCAATCCGCAGGGCGCGTCCAAGCGCGAGGAAACTGCGCAGGGCTTCATCCTCAACGTGCAGTCCGGCTATACCGAGGGCACCGTCGGTTTCGGCGTGGATGCGCTGGCCATGCTGGGGGTGAAGCTCGACTCCAGCCCGGCCGACAGCAACAGCGGCCTGCTGCCCTCCTCCGGCCACGACCCGCGCGGCTCCGCCGGCCAGTACGCCAAGGCCGGCGTCACCGGCAAGCTGCGCGTCTCACGCACGCAACTGAAGTACGGCGCCATGCTGCCGGACATGCCGCTGCTCAAGTACAACGATGGCCGCCTGCTGCCCAACATGTTCCACGGCGCGCTGCTGAGCAGCGAGGAACTCCGCGACCTGAAGTTCACCGCGACGCACCTGTCGCGCTACACCGCGCGCGACTCCAGCGACGCCCAGGACCTCCGCCTGAACTGCAAGAACAAGCGTTATACCTGCGACACCACTGGCGGGCACTTCGAGTCGTACCAGCTCGACTACAAGGTCAACGACCAGTGGCTGCTGCAATACGCCCAGGGCGGGCTGGAGAACGTCTACCGCCAGCGCTTCGCCGGTGTGGTCGGCAAGCAGGCCATCGGCGAGGGCACGGCGAGCGCCGACCTGCGCTGGTTCGACAGCGACGACGACGGCAACGCCCGCGCCGGCAACATCGACAACCGTGCCCTGAGCCTGCTGCTGGCCTATGCCCAGCGCGGCCACGTGGTCAGCGCCGGCTGGCAGCGCATGAGCGGCGACACCTCGATGCCCTACCTCGACGGCAGCAATCCGTACCTGGCCAACTATGTGCAGGTGAACGATTTCGCCAACGCCGAGGAACGTTCCTGGCAACTGCGCTACGACTATGACCTGCGCTACGCCGGCATTCCCGGCCTGAGCTTCATGACCCGCTACGTCAATGGCGACCACATTCGCCTGGCCAATGGCGACGAAGGCAAGGAATGGGAGCGCGACGTGGAGTTCAAGTACGTGGTCCAGGCCGGCGCCTTCAAGGACCTGAGCCTGCGCCTGCGCAACGCCACCTACCGCACCAACTACGAGCAATCGGCGCGCGACGTGGACGAGGTGCGGCTGATCGCCAGTTACAGCTTCTCGGTGCTCTGATCCGCGCCGGACGGCACGGAAACCACCCCGGGGGCCGGGCGCCGCGCCAGCCCCCCAGCCAACGCGGCGCCCTTCTGCTCCATGCACGACGGCCCCCGGATGGCCCCGCCAGCGGTGCCGCCGCTGGTGAGGACGCGCAACGGGCGCCGGTCAGGCGAAGCGCACGGTCACCCGGCGGTTGTGCCGGCTTTTCTTCTCGATCTTGTCGCACACCACCGCACCGACCTCCCGGGTGTTGCGCACGTGGGTGCCGCCGCAGGGCTGGATGTCGATGCCCGGTATGTCGATCACACGGACCGCATCCTGAGTCGTCGGCGGCGCGATGCGCGTGCGGTTCAGCTCCGGCTGGTTCTGGTACTCGCTCACCGGCAGCATGTGCGTGCGCACGTCCAGCGCGGCGGCGATCAGCTCGTTGAGGCTGTGCGTGATCTGCTCCTTGTCCAGCGTCGACTCGGGCAGGTCGAAGTCCAGCCGGCCCTTCTCGGCGCCGATGCTGCAACCGGTCACGGGCGCATCGATGATGCTGCACAGCAGGTGCAGGCAGGTGTGCATGCGCATGTGCCGGTAGCGCCGGTCCCAGTCCAGGCAACCCTGCACTTGCTGGCCGACCTTGAAGGCCGCAGGGTTCTCCAACTGATGCCAGATGAGCGAACGCAGCAGTGGGTCGCGCTCGGTGGCGAGCACCGCCGTCGAGGCGCCATCGGCCAGGAACAGCGTGCCCTGGTCGCCGGGCTGGCCGCCGCCGGTGGGATAGAACAGGGTCTGCTCCAGGGCGACGCCCTGCTCGCTGACCGCCCGCACGCGCGTGGTGAAGGTGTGCTGGTAGGGTTCGTCGTCGAACAGGGTATGGGTATGCAGGTCCAGTGGCTGCATGAGTCAGTCCTCCATGCGGAGCAAGTGGGGCGTGGTGACGATGGAACTGACCAGGCTGCTGAGGCCGGGCGGGTCCAGCAGGGTCACGTGGTGCGCCGGGCCGCCGACCCGCAGGTGCACGGGATACAGCGGCGGTTGCGCGCAGGCGTCGAGGGTGCGCAGGTGGTACTGGCGGTGATGCCGCTCGTGCACCGTGCACTCCAGGCTCAGGCTGGCGAGGCGCCGGTGCTCGGCGTCGAGCACGCTGATTTCGCCCACGTCCGGCAGCTCGCCCACCAGGTGCAGGCGGTCACCCAGGGCGAAGGCGCCGAGGTAGCCGCGGTTCGAGCCCTGCGCGGCGCGCTGCATCTGCAACTGGTTGACGATGCTCACCCGGGTGTTGGCCGGAACGTCGCGGGTGACGACGCAGGCGGGGGCGATGAATACGTTGTCACCGATATTCACCGCGCCGAGGATGCGCGCACCCGCCCCTACTTCCACGCCGTTACCCAGCCTGGGATGGCGCTTGCCGCCGGGGTTGTCGGCGATGCCGGAGGCGCCGAGGGTGACGCCGCTGAGCAGGTAGCAGTCATCGCCGATTTCGCAGGTTTCGCCGATCACCGTGCCGAAGCCGTGATCCAGCACGAAGCGCCTGCCGATGCGCGTGGCCGGGTGTATCTCCACGCCCGATTGCAGCTTGCCGGCATTGGCCAGGCGCTGGGCGATGAGCTGGCGGTTCTCCAGGCCGTCCTGCTGCCACACCCGGTGCGCCAGGCGGTGGAACAGCACGGCCTTGAACGAGGCGTAGGTACCGAGGATCAGCTCGGTACGCCCGCAGGAGGCCGGATCGCGCTCGGCATAGGCTTGCAGGTCTTCGGCCACCTGCGGCAAGGCACCATCCATGATGCCGCCCAGATGCGGCATCAGCCGCCCCATGTCCACTGGCTTGAGCGCATGCGCCATGTGCTCGAGCATCCCGTCGTAGAGTGCTGCCCTGTCGAGATATCCGCTCATCCTTTCGTTCTCCACAGTGTTCAGTCGAAGTGAGGCAGGTAGCTGTCTACACCGTCGTAGATCAGTGTCAGTACGCGCGAGCCGCGCGGCAGGTCGCCGGCCAACTGGGCGATGGCCACCAGGTTGGCCGCCGAGGACAGGCCCAGGCTGACCCCATCGCTGCGCATGGTGCGCCGCACCCGCTCCAGGCAGTCGTGCTTGGCGACCTTGAGCATGCCGTCGAGCACGCCGAGGTTGAGGATGGCCGGCACCAGGCCGATGGACAGGCCCTGTATCTCGTGCGCGGCATGCCGGTCGGCGAACAGGTCGCAGCTCTCCGGCTCCACGCCGAATACCCGCAGCGCCGGCCAGCGGTCCTTGAGCACTTCGCCCAGGCCGGTGATGTGGCCGCCGGTGCCGATACCCGCCACCAGGCTGTCGAGCGGCATCTGGGCGAAGTCGCGGAGGATTTCCTGGGCGGTGGTGCGCCGGTGTATCTGCGGGTTGGCCGGATTGCGCTGCTGGTTGAGCATCACGTAGCCGGGGTTCTCCAGCTGTAGCTCCATAGCCAGCTCGCCGTGCGAGTTGTTGCCGCGTCGGCTGTCGGACAGCACCACTTCCGCGCCGTACAGGCGCAGCAGTTTCTGTTTCTCCGGGCTGTAGTTGTCGGGGATCACCAGCACCACCCGATAACCGAGGATGTTGCCGGCGATGGCCAGTCCGATGCCGGTGTTGCCGCCGCTCGGCTCGATGATGGTCTGGCCGCTGCCCGGCAGCAGGATGCCCCGGGCTTCGGCGTCACGGACCATTGCCAGGGCGATGCGCGCCTTGTGGCTGCCGCCGGGGTTCAGGGACTCCAGCTTGGCGTAGACCTCCAGCCCGGTTTCGGCGCTGAAGGCCGCCAGGCGCACGACCGGGGTTTCGCCAATGGCCTGCAGCAAGGATTCGTGGATCATCTGCGTGACCTCAGTACAGAGGCATGTCGCGATCGATATCGCGCGCCCAGGCTTTCATTCCGCCCTGCAGCACCTGCATGCGTTCGAAGCCCGCGCCCAGCAGTTGCCGGGCCGCTCGCTCGGCACGCGGGCCGCCGTAGCAGATCAGGCACAGCGGGCGCTCGCGGTCCAGCTCGTGCAGGCGCTCGGCCAGTTCGCCCAGCGGCACGTTGATGGCACCGGGCAGGCGGCAGACTTCCAGTTCGTTGGGCTCGCGCACGTCCAGCAGTTGCAGGTCTTCGCCACGGGCCAGGGCGAGTTGCAGTTGCAGCGGGCTGATGAGCATTTCCGCCGGGGTGGCCTCCTCGGGAGCGGCTGTGGCGGCGCAGGCCACCGGCGCCTCCACCTGCAGGGTGCGGTCGCGCCGCGCCGGCGAGCAGGCCGGGCAATCGGGACGGCGCTTGAAGCGCACTTCGGAGAATTTCATCGCCAGTGCGTCGAAGCGCATCAGGCGGCCAACCAGGGGCTCGCCGATACCAAGGATCAGCTTGACCGCCTCGGTAGCCTGGATCAGCCCGACCACGCCGGGCAGCACGCCGATCACCCCGCCGGCATTGCAGTTGGGCGACAGTTCGGCTGGCGGGCTCTTGGGGTACAGGCAGCGGTAGCACGGGCCATTCTGGTAGTTGAATACGCTCATCTGCCCGTCGAAGCGGTGCAGTGCGCCGTACACCAGGGGGCGTTCGAGCAGCACGCAGGCGTCGTTGAGCAGGTAGCGGGTGGCGAAGTTGTCGGTGCCGTCGACCACCAGGTCGTACTCGCCTACCAGTTGCAGGGCGTTGTCGGGCATCAGCGCGCAATCGTGGGCGACGACGCGGATATCGGGGTTGAGGTCCAGCAGGCGGCGGCGCGCCGATTCCACCTTGGCTTCGCCGATGGTGCTGGTGCCGTGCACTACCTGGCGTTGCAGGTTGCTGCTCTCCACCCGGTCGAAGTCCACCAGGCCGATGACACCGACGCCAGCCGCCGCCAGGTACAGGCACACCGGCGAACCCAGGCCACCGGTACCGATCACCAGCACCCGCGTCGACTTCAGGCGCATCTGCCCCTGGCGGCCGACGTTGGGCAGGGTGATGTGGCGAACGTAGCGGCGCACTTCGTCGTTGCTCAGTTCGTCGCAGTCCAGCCCGCCGGAGGTGGCGAGCAGGATGTCCAGCTCGGCCCCCTGAGGCAGCCGGGTCTCGGCGTCCACCAGCTCGTCGCCGGCGGTGAGCAGGAAGTGTTCCTTGAACTGCTGGTTGGCGTAGAACAGGTGCTCGCGCAGCCCGGGATGACGGCTACACACGTCCTCCACCAATTCGCGCACCGTCTCCCCCGTGCCGGCCAGCCGGGTGGCCGGCAGCTTGGCCACGCGGGTCAGCACTTCCGGGAAAATCACCATGTTCATAGTCAAACTCCTTTTCCATGTGGTCCATCAAGGGGTACCGGGGAACTCCCGGCTGCATTCGAATCGTTCACCGCTCCACTCGAACAGCTTGGCGCCCCGCACCTCGCCGGCGCCGACATCCACCACCAGGTAGGCCACGGGGAAGATCGGCTGCCCCATGAACAGCGCCTTCTCCTCGTCCTCGCGGCTGAAGTAGGCGCCCACGTCCGGGTGCGAGTGGTAGATGACCCGCACGGGGTTGTTGCCGCTCAGGCTGCGGTTGAGCATCTGGGTGTCGGCCACGGCGAAGGTGTAGCCGTTGGCGGCGCTGCGTTTGTAGATGTCGGGGGAGCGCTGGTTGAGCTGGTTCTGGATGTTCTCGCCGAAATGCACCCCGGCATCGGCGAAGACGAATCCGCAGCACTCTTCGGGATAGGTGATGGCGGCGTGGCGGTAGATGGCCAGGAGCGCCTTGCGGTCGATGAGGTCGTGTCCGGTCATGCGTCAGCCCTTCTTCGCCAGGAATCGTTCCATCGGCATCTTGGTGATGGCGAAACCGCCGAGCAGCACTGCGGAGTACAGCGCCAGGTCCCGGGAAATCGGCTGGCCCTCGTACCAGGAGCCGATGATCACGGCGAACACCGGGAAGATGATGAAGACGAAGGACAGGATCACCGGGCTCATGCGCTTGAGCAGGAAGAAGTAGACGATGAAACCTCCTACCGATGCGCACAGTCCGAGGTAGGTCAGCGCCAGCCAGGAGCGCGAGCTGATGGCGGCGAAGTCCGGCTGCTCCACGCCAAGGCTGACGAGGAACAGCATCAACCCGGCAACGCCCATCGGCAGCGTGTTGTAGGTGATGACGCTGATGTCGGCGCCCTTGAGCTTCGTCACCACGTAGCACAGCGCGTGCATCACCGCCGCGCAGAGGATCGCCAGTACCCCGGAGAATTCGTCATGGGCGAGGCTCAGGCCCTGGCTGCGCAGGATCATGAACAGGCTGCCGAAACCGATGGCGATGCCGACCACCTGGGACAGGTAGATGCGTTCGCGCAGGAACAGCGAGGAGAAGATCAGGATGAACACCGGCATGCAGCTGAACAGCAAGGCGGTGAGGCCCGACGATACGTGCGTCTCGCCGTAGTTGAGCAGGTAGTAAGGCAGGCTGAAGTAGCACAGCGTGACGAACACGAAGAAGCCAAGATGGCTACGGGGGAAGAAGATGGAGTCGCCACGGATCACGGCGAAGCTCAGAAACAGCGGGAAGGCGATCAGGAAGCGCAGACCGGCGGCGGTCAGCGGCGGAACCGTTTCGACGGCGATCTTGATCCCCAGCCAGGTGGTGCCCCAGCTCAGGCACACCGTCAGGAACAGCAGCGAGGTGACGAGCGCTGCCAGCCACTGCTTCCTCGGTTTGCTGGTGTTTTCAATTACAGCCGATATTGGCATGATGACAATCCTTTTAGACAGCCAAATTGAACCCCAAATATTGGGATATAACCTTATATTGACTCCTTCTAATCAGGCTATTTGGACGAAAAATGGCTGTCAAACCAATTATTGACACGGTACCAATACTCAAGGAAGCGCTGGGTTCAGGCCAGGGCGCCAAGTACAAGCGGCTCGCCGGCGCCATGCAGACCCGCATCCTCGAAGGCAGCATCGAAGCCGGTATGAAACTGCCGCCGCGGCGCATCCTCGCGGACCGGCTCGGCGTGACCATCGGCACGGTGAGCCGCGCCTACGCCGAGCTGGAGCGCATGGGCCTGGTGGTGGCGCGGGTCGGCGACGGCACCTTCGTTCGCCAGCGCGAACTGGAGCGCAAGCGCGACGCGGGCTTCAGCAACTTCGTCGAGGAGCGGCCCGAGCAGTACGACATGAGCCGCAACATGCACATCCCCGGTCTGGAAACCCGCCTGCTGGCCCAGAGCCTGCTGGACCTGGCCCATGCCCCCCGCGTGCTCGCCGAGCTGTCCCTGTACACCCCGGACGCCGGCCTGCCGCGCTATCGCCAGGCAGGCGCGGACTGGCTCGCCCACGGCGATTTCCAGCCGCAGGCGGAGCAGGTGCTGTGCGTCAACGGCGGCCAGCACGGCCTGCTCTGCACGCTGATGGCGCTGCTGCGCGCCGGCGACACGATAGTGACCGAGCAGCTCACCTACCCCGGCCTGATCACCGCCGCGCGCATGCTCGGCATCAAGCTGCTCGGCGCGGCGATGGACGATGAGGGGCTGGTGCCGGAGTCGCTCGACGAGCTGTGCCGGTACAACCGGGTCAGCGCCATCTACTGCACGCCGACGCTGCAGAACCCCACCACCGGCGTGCTGTCCGCGCAGCGGCGGGAAGCCATTGTCGCCATCTGCCGCGAGCACAATCTGCTGATCATCGAGGACGAGGCCCATGCGGTGCTGGTGGAGGACCGCCCGCCGCCGTTGAGCCTTTACGCGCCGGAGCGCAGTGTGCTGATCAGCAGCCTGAGCAAGGCGGTGGCGGCCGGCCTGCGGGTGGGTTACCTGCACGCGCCGACAACGCTGATCAGCCGCATCGCGGCGGCGCTGCGCGCGTCCTGCTGGATGGCCACGCCGCTGGCGATGGAGCTGGCCAGCAACTGGATCGAGGGCGGCATCGCGGAGAATCTGCTGCGCCAGCAGATCGCCGAGATCGGTCGGCGCAAGCAACTGGTGCAGGGGCAACTGGAGGGCCTGAGCTACCGCACCCATCCGCAGTGCCCGCACTTCTGGATCGAGGTGCCCGAACCCTGGCGCGCCTCGGACGTGGAGGCCGAGTTGAAGCTCAAGAACTACCTGATCGCCACCGCCGAAGCCTTTGCCGTGGGCCGGGCGGCAGTGCCGCAGTTCGTCCGGGTCAGCGTCAGCAATGCCTCCCATGACGACCTGTTGCTGCTGGAAGGCTTCGAGGCCCTGGCCAACACGTTGCGCAGCGGCCAGTTCGACGAGTGAGCCGCAGCGATGCCGGCGCCGCGATGATGTGCTGGCGGTTTCATGCAGCCGAAAAAAGAGGGCAAGGCCTGCGCCTTGCCCTCTCCTTCCTGCCGTTCGGGCCGGTACCCGTCACTTCATGTTCTGGGTCACTACGTCCGGGTAGTAGGCGATCTTCAGCGTGTGCCGCTGGCCCATCAACTGGCCGTCGCCGTACCAGGTGATGTTGTCCTGACGCAGGGTCATGCCGTCGGAGCTGTACTCGTATTCGCCGCCGTTGGAGGTGGTGAAGGCGAAGCGCTGCTCATCCATGCGCTTGAGGTCGAAACGGGTGCCGGCCGGCGGCATCATTTCCTTCACGCGCTTGAGGTAGGCCGGCGCCAGTTCGGCGAACAGTTCGCGGGTGCGGGCCTGGTACTGGGCGTCGGTCAGCCCGGGGGTCTGCTCCAGCTTCTGCGCGATCAGCGAGAAGTACTCCGCGTCGGTGCGGGCCAGGGCGATGCGCACCGCCATGACTTCACTCAGGCGCGCCTGGTCGACCTGCGGCTTGCCATCGGCACCCAGTTTCGGCGCGATGAACTCGTTGCCATCGACCTGCACCAGCGGCGCGGTGGCCAGGTACGACGCGCAGGCGATCTGCTGGGCGGCCACGTTGCCGTTGACCAGCAGCGCCGTGACGCCGCCCTTCTTCTTGAGGCTGTCGGTGGTTTCGCCACTGGCGGCAACGAAGCGGTCGACGCTGGCCTGGTTCAGTTCACCGCGGGCCAGGCCGCAGAGCTGTTTCATCACGGCGGGGTTGCGCTTGCCGTCCACCAGCGGCGACATGCTGAACAGTGCGTTGCGGATCACCGGCAGCGCCGGGTATTCGATGTTGCCGAGGGTTTCCTGCTTCACGGCCGGGGCCTTGGCCACCGGCGGCTGTTCGGCGCCCTTGCAACCGGCGATCAGGGCTACGGGCAGGAGCATTGCGGTCAGCCATTTGCTGTGGGTGTTCATGGCCAGTTCCTCACTGTTGGGTCTGCGCCACATCGGCGCTGGATTCGATGACTACCCGGCGGTCAGCCGCCAGGCATTTGATCAGTTGCGCGCGGGGTACGTCCGGACAGTCGGCCACCGGTTCGGCGGCACCAACGCCACGCACCTGCATCAGCCCCTTGGGCACGCCGGCCTCGGCCAGGTAGTCGCGCACCGCTTCGGCACGGCGACGCGAGAGGTCGAGGTTGTAGGCCGCCGAACCGAGGCGGTCGGTGTGCCCGGTGATGGCGATGTGCGCCGGCTGTTGCTGCATCAGTTGCGTGGCCAGGCGAGCCAGGCTGGCGCGGCCTTCGGCGCTCAGGCGATCACTGTCGAAGGCGAAGGTAGCGTCGCCGGAGAGCGTCACCCGCGTGGCCTGTGCCGGCTGCGGCGCCGGGGCGGCAGGCTTGGCCTGTTCAAGGCAGTCCGCCGGCGAGAACAGGAAGCTCTGGGCCTGCATGTCCTTGTCGAACAGCACCTTGTACTGGCAGACCAGGTCGTCCTGGCCGTCGCGGCGGAAGCGCAGGATGTAGTCCCACTCGTGCACGCCGAACATGCCTTCGTGGAAGTGCGGGGTGCCGAGCATTTCGTAGAGCTGCGCCTTGTCCATGCCGGGACGGACCTTGGCGAGGTTCTCCAGGTTCACGTAGCTGCCCTGCGGGCGGTAGGAGTCGCTGATCGACGGAAACTTGGGCTCGGCACTGTGGCCTTGCCCGTCCACCGTGCTGTAGCTGCCGCAGGCGGCCAGCATCAGGCTGATGCAACCCAGGGCGAAGAAGCGGGTGGTTTGGAACTTGCGAATGTTCATGTTGGCCTCCTGGGGCCGGCCCGGCCGCAGCCGGGCCCGGATGGAATGACTCACCACTGGTAACCGACACCGACGGCGACGCCGGTGTCACCCTGGCTGCTGGTCGTACCCTGCAGCTTGGTGATCCACTTGCCGTTGTCGGAGATTTTCGACACGCCTATCGCCAGCGCGCCCTGGCCGCGGTAGTTGCCCAGGCCGACGGTGGCCATGCTGGCCCCCGGCGAGTAGGGCTGCGGCAGCGTTGCCATCGCCATCGCCCCGGCGATGCCGGCGCTGAGGATGTCGTCCTGCTTCTTCAGGTCGTGGCGCAGCGCGTTGTAGCGGGAGTCGGCGTAGTCGTAGTACTGGTTGGAGATATCGCCGATGCTCTGCTGCAACTGGCTGACGTTCACCGCGTCGGTCGGCTGGGTGCCGGCGGCGACGTTGGTGATCTGCCGCTCGTTGCCGGCGCTGCCCACCGAGACGCTGTTCGCCCGGTCGGCCACCGAGTTGGCGCCGAGCGCCACCGAGTTGGCTCCCTGGGCGTTGGCGCCGTTGCCCAGCGCCGTGGCGTTGTGGCCGCTGGCATGGGCACGGGTACCGATGGCCGCGCTGTTGTCGCCGGAGGCCACCGCACCGGCGCCGCCAGCCACCGCGTCGATACCGGTGGGCCGAGGCTTGGGCAGGTTGCTGGTGTTGTTCACCTGGAACATGCCGTCGGTGCCGTTCTGCAGGTGGGTGATGTCGGTGGACGCCTGCTTGATGCGGTTGTCGACGTTGGTGATGTTGGTGTTGATGGTGTCGCCCTGCTCGCGCAGTTGCGAGACGTTCACCGCGTCGGTGTCGGCTTCGCCGGCCTTGACGTTGGTGATCTGCCGTTCGTTGCCGGCGCTGCCCACCGAGACGCTGTTGTCGCGGTCGGCCACCGAGTCGGCACCGAGGGCGACGCTGTTGTCGGAGGTGGCGCTGGAGCCTGCACCGATGGCCGAGCTGCGTTCGCCGCTGGCGGAAGCGCCGTCGCCCATCGCTACCGCGGAGCTGCCGCTGGCGCTGGCGCCATTGCCCACCGCCGTTGCCGCTTCGCCGCTGGCGCTGGCGTTGCTGCCGATGGCGCTGGCGTTGGCGGCGCTGGCGTTGGCCCCGTCACCCATAGCCAAGGAAGACGCGCCGGACGCCTGGGCGGCCGGGCCGACGGCGATGGAGTCGGTGCCGCTGGCGACGGAGTCGGGTTTCTGCGAGTTGGCGTGGAAGTACTTGATGTTGCCCAGGGTGATGTTGTTGATCTGGGTGGTCACCTCGTACAACTGCGAGCCGTTGACCGCATCGGTGGAGTCGGCGCTGATTTCGCCGGGGGCGACGTTGACGATCTTGTTCGGGCCACGGCCACCGTGGTTGGCGTTGAACGCGCCTTTGCCACCGTCGGCGGTCGCATCCCACAGCAGTGCGTCCTGGGCCAGTTGGTCGGTACGGTCGGCAACGCCCTTGAGCTGCGAGACGTTGACCGCATCGGTCTGGTCGGCGCCGGCGGCGACGTTGGTGATACGGCGCTCGGCACCGGCGCTACCGACCGAAACCTCGCCACTGGCCACACCGGCGACCGCTGCGGCAGTGGGAGCGTAGGCGGGATGGCTGAGGTCGGCGCTGGTGCTGCTGCCCGCGCCGAGGGCAACGCTGTTGTCCGCGCTGGCGCTGGCGTTGCGGCCCAGGGCCAGGGCGCTGTCGCCGGTGGCCTCGGCCTTGTAGCCGACCGCCGTGGAGCCTTGCCCCTTGGCGTAGGCGTCGTCCACCGGCAGGCCGTTGTCGTTGGTCCGCACGTAGCGGATGCCACGGCCGTTTTCCTGGATGTTGGTATCGCTGTCGTCGCCGAAGACATTGGTGACGCGGTTATCGACGTTGGTGACGTTCTGGTTGGTCGTGTTGAGCTGCGAACCGTTGATCGCGTCGGTGGAGGTGGCGTTGACGTCGCCGTCGGCCACGTTGGTGATCTTGTGCGGGCCGGTGCCGCCGTGCCTGGCGCTGAACGCGCCCTCGGTCGCATCCCAGAGCAAGGCGTCCTGGGCCAGTTGGCCGGTGACACCCTTGAGCTGGGCGACGTTCACCGCATCGCTGTCCAGACTACCCGCCGCCAGACCGGTGATCTGCCGATAGTTGCCGCTGGCGGCATCGCCCACGGCAATGGCCCCCAGCGTGCTCTGGGTAGCGCGGATAGCATCGGCCTGGGCCTGGGTCACGCCACCGGGTACATAGCCGGCCTGGCCGGCAGTGGTGTTGGCGACCGAACCTGAGCCCAGCGCCACGCCACCCACGGCGCTGGCCTGGGCACCGGTGCCCAGGGCCATCGCGTTCTGCTGGCTGGCTACGGCGTCGTTACCGATGGCGATGGAGTTCTGGGCAGTGGCGCGGGTGCCGGTGGGGTTGCCACTGGCGTCGGTGCCGATGTTGCCGATGGCCATCGAGTTGGTGGGGTTGGGGCCGAACTTGTTGTTCAGGCCGATACGCCCACCGTTGACGTACAACTCGTTGCCCAGGGTCAGCGAGTCGGTGCCGTCAGTACGGCTGCCGGAGCCGTAGAAAAGTACGCGGGAGGTCTGGCTGGCCTTGTCGTTGGTCAGGCAGTTGGTGTTGTTGCTGTCGTACTTCCAGCCAGTGCTGCCGGTATCCCCGGTATCATGGACGAAGATACAGCCCGAGTCGTTACTGGCGTCATTGACGTAGAGGCCGGGGTTGCCGGAGATGCCTTTCTCGAAATTGGAACCGTCCTTGTAGGGCGTTGCTGCGAAGGCCGGCATGACCGGCACGCACAGCATCGAGGTGGCCACGGCTCCGACCAGGGCGCTGCGGCCGGTCTTGCGGTGGGCGGTGGCGAATTCGGAAGCGGCGACCCACGCGTTACGCGCGGTACTCCACACCAGACGGTAAATCCTGTTCATACGGGGCTCCTTCCAGGGGATCAACCCCTGGAGTCAGCAAGGGAAAATCAACGGGAAGACAGCTGCAGGGCGCGGCTGGACTGGATCAGTTGCGGGCGCTCCATCGCACTCGGGCGGGACTGCTGGAGCGCGCGCTCGTAGGCGCGCAGGGCGCCCTGGTGGTCCTGGCGGACGTAGTCGAGGTAGGCACCGGCGAACAGCCCGGCTTCGGTGCGCAGGTCACGCTTGACCGCGTCGGGCGCCTGCAGGGCATCGATCTCGGCGAACACCGTGGAGATGTCGGACTTGCCCTGGTACAGGGCGAGCATCGCGCGTTGCTGTTCGGTGGCCGGCTTGATGCCGCGGGCGAGCTTTTCGACCCGAGCCTTGGCGGTGGCCGGCTTCAGGCCGGCGTCGCTGGCCTGGCGGGCGGTCAGCCACATGTTCCAGAAGCCGGCATAGGCTTGCAGGCGGGGGTTGGGCGAAGTTTTCTGCAGCTCGGCGAAGGCTTTGCCTGCCTGGTCGAAGCGACCCAGCGCGGCCAGATTGACCGCCGACGGCAGGGCGATCACCGCGGCCTGGTCGCTGCCCTTGAGGGCGTCGTAGAACTGCCGGGCACGGACGTGGCGGCCGCCGGCATCCTCGATGAATGCCTGTTCGGCAAGTGCGCGGGTACCGCCCTGCCCTTGCGCGCCGGCTTCACGCAACAGGGCCTGGGCCGAGGCGAGGTCGCCTTCGAGCAATTGCTGGTGAGCGAGCATGACCAGCGGCTGGAACCCCCTGGGAGGTTGCGCGGCGGGTTCGGCCAGGGCAGCGCCGCAGGCGGTCAGCAAGGTAATGGCGAGGGCCAGGGAACGAGGCCGGCGCGAGAGCTTCATTAGATGGGACATGGTGGCAACTCCTGGAAAGAATTCGAGTTGCCGCAATGCTAGGAACGTCTCGCAGGGAAAGAATTCGGAGTCCTTCAGGGAGCTTTGTAGGAGTTGTTCAGCAGTCGCTCAGGGCTCCGGGCACAACGGCAGCTCCATATCCAGTTCGAGCGCCAGTTGCTCATCCGCGCCGGAATGGCGGAACACGGCTTCCAGTTGCTCTGCCATGCGCTGGCAGAGCGTGAGGTTGATGACGCTGCCGTACGCGGCCTCGCCATCCAGTTGCAGACGCACCAGCAGGTAGCCGCGCCCGCGCGTCTGGGTCGTAAGGCGCACGTGCAGCGAGGTGTCGGGCACGAACAGCGCCAGCGCGCTGGCCAGCCATTCGCGGAACACCTTCAGGTCGAGCCAGGCACGGCTCGCATCCAGGCGCTGCACCGAAAGCTGCACCGCCGGCCGGGTGGCCAGTTGGCGCCGCAGGAACTCCGGCAATTCGCACGGCTCCGGGCGCATTGGCAGCGGCCCGGCCTGCAGGTCGCAGATACGCTGGAGCCGTTGCAGGCGCTCGCTCAGGGTCGCCAGCCCCGGAGTCGAGGGATGCAGGCCGAGCCCCCCCAGCAGTTGCCCGATTTCCTGCAGCGAAGCCTCGCACAGCTCCAGCAGGCGCCCGACCTGGGACTCGGCGACCAGCAGGCGGTCACGCAAGTGCGTCAGTTGCACCTCGTTTTCGGTGACATCCTGCAAGCCGCCCAGCAACCCGACGAAGTGCCCGCTATCGTCACGGTAGGGCACTATCCAGAAGTAGATGACACGCCGCTCGCCGAATATCTCAACGTGCATGGTGTTGGCCGTCGGCACGCCCTCCGAGACGCGCCTGCGGATCGCCTCCGGCAAACGCTCGCGCACGTCTGGCGGAAACCAGCGGGTGTCGGCAATGCCCGACCCCAGGGCTTCTTCGGCGCTGATACGGTAGTAATCGAGGAATTTCTGGTTGCAGAACAGCAGCCGGCCCTCTTCGTCGCGCACATACATGGGGTTGGGTGAGGCATCGATCAGCTTGTGCAGCAGGCCCATGTCCCCGGTGGGAGCCTCGGGCACCGCCTCGCCGGGTATCAGCCCATTGCGCCGGGCGACTTCCGCCAGTTCGACGGTGGAACCGGCATGCAGCTTCTCCAGCAGGCGCCTCTTGTAGGTGCTCACGGTCTTGAAGCTGATCAGCAACTGGTCGGCGATGTGCAGGTTGGAGTTGCCCTCGGCCAGCAACTGCAGCACCGCCAGCTCGCGGGTACTCAGGCGCGCCAGCTCGTTGCCGGTGCCAGGCTGCATCTGCTCACGGGTGAAATAGGCGCGCCCGGCCAGCACGTCGGAAATGGCCTTGCGCAGCGCGCCGACTTCTTCGTCCTTGCTGACGAAGCCGTCGGCGCCGGCCTGGAAGCACAACGGGGCGAACTGCTCCACGCCCTGGCGGGTGAAAACCAGCACCCGTTGCCGCTCGTTGCGGTTCTTGATGCGGCGCAGCAGGTCCATGCCGCCGACACCGGGCAGGGCCAGGTCCAGGATCACCAGGTCCGGCACGACGGAGCGAAGCTGCATCAGCGCGCCGGGCACGTCCTCCGCCTCGCTCACCACCTCGTGCCGCAGTTCCTCCAGTATGCCGCGCAGTGCATGCCGCACGATTGGCGTAACGTCCACGAGCAGTATCGTAGCCATGTGCCGCTTCCCCTCCCGTCCGACGACCCAGAGCTTGAGCATAGGTCGCCTCGGCGCAACGGCAGGGCGCGGCGCGGTAATTCAGCGCAAAACGCCAAGCATCACCCAGACCCGGCGCGCCTCGGCATCGGCGTTGACCAGTTCGTCGAGCAGCGCACTGAGCGGCATCCGCCCCCACTCCACCGCGCGGCGGACGATGTAGGGCACCGGGCTGTGCGGCTCGGTGCGCGCCAGGTAGTCGGCGATGGCGGCGAGTTGCCGGTAGGCGTCCTCACGATCACGCGGCAGGCCGTCCGGCACGGCCCCGGCCCGCTCGGGTATCGGCGCCAACGCTGGCGCGGCGAGGTCTTCGGAAACGCTGGCGGCGGGCACGATCTCCGCCGCTTCCTGCTCTTGCGGCGCCATGTTCCTGCACCCCTGAATGACATTGGCCAAGGATCGGATGCACGACGCCAGCCCTTGCAGGCTGGGCGCCTCATCCATCAGTTGTTGATCGCTCCAGGCATCGAGGCGATCCAGGTGCCCGCTGGCCGTCGCCAGCAGCGCCAGCGCGACGCCCCAGCCGCCCACTGAGCCGCTGCGGATGGCCTCGTCCAGTTTCTTCTGTTGCAGCCGCGCCGCTTCGGCGGAAGCCTTGTCGGCCTTGCTGTCGCTGGCCAGCACCTGGTTACGCTTGAGTTCCTGCCAGGCGTGCAGACTCATCTCCGGCCAGTTCGGGCACAGGGGAATCCGCGTGTTCACCAGTTCCTCGTAGCGACGCGCGAGCCACACCAGCGGCGCCGCGCGCCAGGCCAGGTCGCCGTCCGGCGCCTGGGGATGCAGGCATTCCGGGAAGGCTTCGCACAGGTCGGCTAGCAGGCCCAGGGCATCTGCCAGCCCGGCGATCCCGCGCAGCATGATCCACGCCTCGCCCAGGTAGGCGGCAACCATCAGGTCCTTGCTGCGGGTAACCAGCAGCTCTTCCGCCAGCGCTGCCACGGCGTGCCAGTCGGCGCGCTTGGGCTCGGCCTGCCAGACGCCGGTGGGCAGCGTCTGGTCATCCTCCCGGCGCAGCTCGCGCAGGCGGTCCAGCACCGGATCGTGGCGCAGCGACTCGCCGCAAATGTCTTGCCCGGGGAACGGGCTGAGCAGCGCGCGCAATGCGTCGTCAGTGATCATGGCAACTCCTGGGCACCGGCAAAGGTGGCGATGCCAACCCCGCTGAAAGGCGTGCGCGGCGCACGCACGGGGAGCGGCTGGATCGAAAGCGGCTGCTTGGCATCCGGGGTCATCAGCGATACGCGAATGAACATCCGAGCGTCCGGCTCGCGACCGTTGGGGGCGCGTACCGGTACCTGCAACGCCAGCGGGAAATCGGTGTAGTCGGTGCTCGGCTGGCGCTGCAGGATGATGTGGGAGCGCAGCATTCGCGGCAGCGCCCACGGGCCGTTGTACTCCCAGCCGACTTCGAGATCGGCCACCGCCATGCTCGCCTGCTGCGGGTCGATGTCCGGCCTCTGCGGGCTGTCCTTGGCCCAGCGCAGCATCAGCTTCACTGGCTCGCCGACACTCCAGTGCAGGCGCTGGCCGTCACCGCCGGGGAAGCTCAACTGGCGGTCGGCGGCGTACAGGCTCCAGGCGATGACCTGGTCGGCGCCACGCTCGGCGTCACGGTCGGTACGCCAGCGCACGTCCAGGTCCACACCCTGCGCGCCACCCTTGTCGCGCTGGAATAGCGGGCCGAGCCAGGCCCTGGCCAGTTGCAGGCGGTCGAGGAAGTCCTTGGCGGCAGCACGGTCGGCGGACTGGCTGAGCTTCAGGCCCTCCTGGGCACGCGCCAGGTTCTGGTCGAGCACTTCGACGAAGTGCTGCACCCGCGCCGGGTCGGCATCCTCGGCCTGCAAGCTGTAGGAGAACGGGAAGCGGTTGGCGAGGTACTGGTTGAAGTAATCGGCAATCGCCGCCCAGGCCACCGCCGCATCCTTCTGCTGCAACTCCAGGCAGCGTTGCTGCGCCTGGTCGTGCAGCCCCCGTGTGAAGCGCGCGAGATCGCCCTGTCCGGTCACCAGCGCCGAAGTTTTCAGGATGCCGCCGCAGGACGCCGCGTCCATCTCCACGAAGTCGCGGCTGAGCAACTGGTCCAGCAGCAACGGCGAGCTGATGGGGTTCTGCGCCTTGTACTTGGCCAGCTCGTCGCTCAGGTCGGCGAAGCGTCGCACCTTCTCCTGGTCGGCGAAGCCCAGGTTGTTGCGCCCCCGGAGCCAGGCCAGCGCGGAGGTATGGGTTTCGCTCAGGGCGAGCATGGTGTTGAACTGCTGGGCCAGGTTGCGCTTGAGGTCCTGGGTGTCGGTGGAGCGATAGAGTTGCAGGCCGAAGTTGCGCGAGCCGTCCCAGCCGGAAACGTCGGCGCGCACGCGGAACAGTGGCAGTGCGTTGATCGAGACCAGCGCCGAGTCGACATCGGCCAGGGCGCTACGGGTCAGGTGGGCATCCAGGGCGCTGGCGAGATCCTTGCGTTGCAAGCTTTCGAACGCCTCGCGCAACTGCGCCGCCGGTTCCAGCGGTACGTCGAAAGTGGTGGTGACAGTCGCCGCGTTCGGTGCCAGGGACTCGGTGAGGCTGGCCCACATGGCGCTCGTGGCGGCTGCGGCAGCGCTGTCGGCCAGCGCATCGCGGTACTCGGCGGGTATCCGCGCCTGCTCCTGCTCGCGGTACTTGCGATAGCTCTCGTAGTAAGCCAGCGCGGCATTGAGCGCGTGGGCGTCGAGATTGCCCAGGCGGCTCGGATCGCTGCCTTGCGCCTGCTGGCGCAGCGCGTTGCCGGCGAAGTCCTGGCGCAGCAACGAATGGATCGAGGTGCCCAGCGCAACCACGTGATCCTGCAGCGAGAGGGTGCCGCCCGGTTGCAGTTGCAGCAGGTTGTCGCGGGAACCAGCGGCGGCGATCCACTGGTCGTGGAAGGCGCGCTGCAACTTGCTCGCCTGACTGACCACCGAGGCTTCCACCCCCGGCCCGAGCAGATAGGTCTGGCGTACATCGTCGAGCATCGCGCGGTAGCCGGGGACTATCTCCTGGGCATTGCCGTGGCTCCAGGCAGCGTTGGTCAGCTCGACCATGTTGCGCAGGGAGTCGATGAGCGCGTCGACTTCTTCCAGCTCTTCGGCGCTGTTGCCCTGGCGCGCCTTCAGCTCGTTCAGGCGCAGGCGCAGGAAGCCCGCGGGGCGGACGAAGTTGTCGGAGAGGAAGAACTGGTCCAGCCACAAGCTCATCAGTTCGCGGAAGTTGCGCGCGAGCGGTCCATCCTTCGGGCCGGGGTCCACCGCTGGCGGCGCGGCGCCGATGCCATCCCCGAGCACCGCTTGTAGGTAGCCGGCATCGCGCAGGCTGGCCGGGTCCAGGCTCAGCCCGTAGGCGTCGTTGCCCAGACGCGCGAGGCTTTCCAGCGCGTTCTTGGTCGTGCCGGCGCGCAGTTCGGTGTACCAGCGGTTGCGCTGTTCGAACGCCAGCGCGCCGCTGGCAAGCTCCCGCGCGGCGACGAAATTGGGCCACTGCTCGGGGCTGTCGCTCTGCACATTGGCGCGGCGCTCGGTACTGCGGATGCCACGCAGGCGAGCCAGTTCCGCACTCTGCAACTGCCGCAGCGGAACCATAACCTCGCGGCGCGCCAGGTCCACCAGTAGCGCGTCCATCCGGCCATCGAAACCGGACAGCCAGGAGCTGGGATACACCAGCGAGGTGTAGTGCCAGCGCATCGAGCCCTGCAGCAGCGCCCAGTAGCCCTGCAGGCGCCGGCGCGCGGCATCGGTGCCCGCCTCGCCCCCTGCGCCCCCGCTGCCCTGCTCGCGCTGCATCGCCTGGATGCGCTGGCCGAGCAAGCGGGCATCCCGCGAATCCACATGCCAGACCCACAGCATCGTCGCCAGCCAGATCACGCCGACCACGCCGGCTGCAATGGCGATCACCCGCTGCGAACGCTGACGCAGACGCAGGATGCGCGACACCGCCTGGGCGAGCCCGCGCTCCGCGAGCAGGCGCGACTGCCACAGGCCCTTGGCGAAGACCAGCTCGGCGGGCGCCTCTTCGCGGCTGGAAACCGTCCAGGGATCGTCGTCGGCGAAGCGGCAGGCGCCGCTGAAATACACCCCGCGCAGCTTCGGCGCCTCACCCAGCGCGTTGCCCTGGAACACCGGCCCCAGGCGTTGCCGCAGCCCTTCGCGCAGCTCACCCAGGGCGTGGGGAAAACGGTACAGCGCATCGCTCAGTTGGCCGCTGAGCACGCCGGCTTCGAGGATCGCCGCCTGCAACGCCTGCAATACCTGTTCGAAGCCGCGCTCCAGGTTTTCGTCCTGCCAGGCGGCGTCGATCTGCAAGGCGGACGACCAGCCCAGCGGGCGCTCGCGGGCGTCTTCCGGCAACCCCGCGCGCAGCTCGGCGAAACCATCCAGCTCCTCCAGGCCGGTGACCACCACATACACCGGCAGGCTGAGCCCCAGGCGTTGCAGCAGGTCGTTGAAGCGGCGCCGCAGTTGCAGGTTTTCCTGGGCCAGGCTCGCCGGGTCGAGCAGGCGCTCCGCCGGCAGCACCCAGATGATGCCGTCCAGCGGACGCCGCGGGCGCAGCCGCACCAGCAACGCCAACAGCCGACGCCAGGCACGCGGTGAGGCCGCCGCGCCCTCTTCCGGCAGGAAGATCGACTGCGGCACCGCCAGCACAGCACCGTCCTGGTCAGCCCACCAGCGGCCGAACCAGGCCGCCCGGTTCACCGGGGTCAGCCCCCATTCGGCACCGAAACGCTCGCCCAGCAACGGGTCGCCGAGCAGCAGGAACCAGGGCACTTCGTAGCGATCGGCGACGTCCTGATCCTGCTCCATCTGCCGGACGGTCAGGTAGAACGCGCGCACCGCCTCGCCGCCCTTGCTGCGCAGCCAGAGGTAGAACGCCAACGCGGCGAGTGCTGCCAGCAGCAGGATCAGCGCGAGCACCATCCAGCCGCTCACGCGCGCACCTCCATCATCAGGCTGGCGTTCGCCTGTTCCAGCACCGGGTCCAGCTCACCCTGGATGTCGCTCCACAGCCACTGGCCGATCACGATCAGCAGCAGCACGCCGGCCGTCACGGCCAGGACCAGGCGCAAGCCATCGGGCAAGGCACGTCGCAGCGGCATGCGCAGTGCGGCGGTGCTCGCCGGTCGCGCCAGGGTCTGCAACAGGGCCTGGGTGTCGGCGTCGCGCTGCCAGGCATGGGCGAACAGCGCCTGCCGCCACTTCTCGTGCAGGGCTTCGCCCTTGGGGCCGCGCAGGCGCCCGTGGAAGCCCAGCAGCAGGCATTGCAGGTAAACGTTGGCGAGGTCGCGGGTGCCGGGCGAGCGCGTTTCGAGCAGGCGATGGATCGCTTGCGGCAGGCGCTCCCCGGCGTTGCGGGTCGCGTACAGGCGCGCTTCCAGGGGCCGTTCCTGCCAGGTGCCCTGGCCGATCCACGGTTCGAACAGCAGGCTTTCATCGAGCAGCGCGACGAAGGCATAGACCATCGCCTTGACCTGCTCGCCAGCCGAATCGCCAACCTGGGCGAAGGCGCTGCGCCAGAGCCGGCGCACCACCGCCTGGGCCTCGTCGGCAACCCGTTCGCTGGCCGTCGCCTCGTCGCCATCCGGCGCCTTCAGCACTTCCCAGCGTTGCCGCCACTCCACCCAGGCGGCCTGGAAGGCGCGGCTCAATGGCGCCTCTCCGAACGCCGCGGGGTAGATCGCCTGACTCCCTTCGGGCATCTCGCCTCCCTGCCTCAGACGCCGCTGGCGCCATCCCCGATGAACAGCACCACTTGCCAGGGCCCGCTCACACCGGCCTGCAACGGCGCCCGCAGGCACAGGCGCTGGGTCGGATCGAACCAGTCGCCCTCGGCCTGCACCACGAACAGATGCGTGTCCTCGCCGACGCTATAGGCGATCTGCTCCGCACGGCTCATGGGCTGTTGCTCCAGGCCGGACATGCGTTGCCGGCCGAGCGTCGCCAGACTGCCCTGGGATGCCACGATGCAGCCGGACAGCCACTCGTGCGCCTGGCCCTCGCCGCAACCGGGTGGCATGCGCAGGCCGATGACCAGGCGCTGGCTCGGCGAGCGCAGGTCCGGCAGTACCAGGGAAAAGTCATTGCCCTGCCGCTCGAAGGCAAGGCTGCGGTAACCGGCGCGGACTCGCCCGAGGGTGATTTCCAGCCACTCGATCACCGGGTTGAAAGTCCGCAGCAGGTCGTTGAAATCGAACGGCGGAAACGCCGGCACACCACCCAGCGGGTCCAGCGCGCTCCAGCTTCCAGCCATGCCGCACAGCAGGCCGTGCAATTGCGCGGGGCTGGCCGCGCCGCTGTAGAGGGCCGCCTCCAGCTCCGGCAGACGCGCCCAGAGCGCGGCTAACTGGCGGCGAATCTCCTGGCTGTCTTCGGCGTTCTCCGCCTGCTGCGCCTGGCGCAACCGCCCGGAGAGGAATACGCACTTCTCCCGCGCCCGAGCACACAGCGCGACCACCGCCTGCCCCAGTGGCGAGGCCGGGGCGATCCGTGGCGTCGGCGCCACGTAGGGCAGGCAGACGAAACCGCCGGCGTCCTTGCCGATACGCAACAGTGGCAGGCAGACCGAGTCGGCGCGCTGCGCCTCGGTCACCAGGCGCGGGGCGGGGCGCCAGACCACGATGGGCTCCGGGTTTTCGCCGCTGGCGAGGTCCGGCACCGCGGGGCCGTCAGTCGATTGCAGGCGGCCGCGCAACGGCAGCACCTGCCCGGCGCGGGCCAGTGGGCTGACGGCGAGGTAGAGGGTGACGCTGGCGTCGGCGGATTCGGCGATGGCCGCCTGGGCATCGAAAGCCAGGGTTTCGCCAGCGCCGAGACTGACCGGCAGGCCATCGGGCAGAACCGCCGAAAGGGCGAGCAGCCGGACCACGCCGTTGCTCAGCGCCGAGGGGTCCAGCTCCAGATGCTCCAGCCCCCAGAACCAGGGGTTGGCCGCATGGACCAGGCGAGCGGCAAGAACCTCTCCGCGTAGTCCTTGCAGTTGAAAATGCTGGGGAAGCAGTTGCATCCCTTCGTGCCAGCACACCGCGTCAGGCAGAACTTTCACACTACTCCCCCTTCGACGTCCTAGATTGTCACGGGTCCGCCTGCCGGCGGTGGCTCAGTGCCCGTTGGCGCTGAGCAGGCGCATCTCCCGGCTGTCGAAGCGCAGCCAGATATCCGGCTGCTGCTCCAGACGCATACGATGCGCGCCGGGAGTGTTATAGCCAGCAAAGACCAAAAGTCCAGAAGCCGGCTTGCCCGCGAGCGGGAAATCCTTCGCCTCCATGAACTGTCCGGGCACCAGTTCCAGGCTCCATACGCTGATCTGGTTCTGGTAGTCGCGGCGGTACTGCTCACGGTCGCTGAACCACTGTTTGGCGGTCATCGACGAGAGCAGCTTGAGCAGATCGGCATCGCGCACCGCGACGAAGTCCACGGCAATCGGCGAGTCACCGTTGGCCTTGCCCGCCACGTCGAGGGTGAGGCGATTGACATCGACCTTGGGGCCGAACCACGAGCAACCGGTGAGAACAGCAAGGAGCACACCACAAAGGTAGGCTTTCGTCGACTTCATGAAACATCCCTGTGAAATGACTGTCAGAAAAAAGTTCTGCATTTGCGTTTTTATAAACCTGATCTAGCGTGCTTGGGTAGTTCGTCCGTGGACGAGCATCAGTGGGATCGCCAAGGACAGGCTCGATTCACCCCCCTCCTCCTGTCGTGCGTGGTCCAGCAATGGAGCGCGACGACAGCCCACCGCTGCGGCGTGCCCGACTCATTTGCAGCGGAGTTCGCCAGCATGGCAGAGAGCACACAGCACAAGCTCGACCGGGTTCGCCCTCCCCGTGTCCAGATCACCTACGACGTCGAAATCGGCAGCGCCATCGAGAAGAAGGAACTGCCCCTAGTGGTCGGTATCCTGGCCGACCTCTCCGGCAAGCCGGCCACGCCGCTGCCGAAACTCGGCGAGCGCCGCTTCACTGAGATCGATCGTGACAATTTCAACGCAGTCCTCGCCTCCACCGCTCCGCGCGTGGCCCTGCAGGTGGACAACACCCTTGCCAACGATGGCAGCCGGCTGAACGTCGAGCTGAACTTCCGCCACATCGACGACTTCGACCCGGTGAGCATCGTCAACCAGGTGGTGCCGCTACGCAGGCTGTTCGAGGCGCGCCAGCGCCTGCGCGACCTGCTCACCAAGCTCGACGGCAACGACGAGCTGGACCAGTTGCTGCAGGACGTGGTGAGCAACACCGAGGGCTTGCAGGAAATCCGCTCGACCCACCCGGTGACCGCCGAAGCCGGCGCCGCCACTGACGAAACGAACGACGCCGCCGACGGCGAAGCGCCCACCGAACCGCAAGCCTGACCTCGCCAGGGAGAGCACAGCAATGGCCACCACCAGCTCAGCGACGGCGCAAGGCGCCGAAGGCAGCACCCAGTCCCTCGACCTGCTGGACCGCATCATCGCCGAAGGCCGCATGGCCCATGACGACAGCCAGCAGGAATACGCCCGTGACATGCTCGCGGAGTTCGCCACCCAGGTCCTCGACGAAGGCATGGCCGTCAGCAAGGACACCGTGGCGATGATCAACGACCGCATCAGCCGCATCGACGAGTTGATCAGCGCGCAGCTCAACGAAATCCTCCACCACCCCGACATGCAGAAGCTGGAGTCCTCCTGGCGCGGCCTGCACCAGTTGGTGCAGAACACCGAGACCGGCGCGCGTCTGAAGCTGCGGCTGCTCAACGTCGGCCAGCAGGAGCTGCAGAACGACCTGGAGAAGGCCGTCGAGTTCGACCAGAGCACTCTGTTCAAGAAGATCTACGAAGAGGAATACGGCACCTTCGGCGGGCACCCGTTCAGCCTGCTGGTGGGCGACTACCAGTTCGGCCGCCACCCGCAGGACATCGCTCTGCTGGAGAAGCTCTCCAACGTCGCCGCGGCGGCCCATGCGCCCTTCATCGCCGCGGCAAGCCCGCGCCTGTTCGACATGGGCAGCTTCACCGAACTGGCGATCCCGCGTGACCTCGGCAAGGTGTTCGAGAGCCTGGAGCTGATCAAGTGGCGTTCATTCCGCGAAAGCGAAGACTCGCGCTACGTCTCCCTGGCACTGCCGCGCTTCCTCCTGCGCCTGCCCTACGGGCCCGACACCCAGCCGGTGGAAGGCATGAACTTCATCGAGAAGGTCGATGGCACCGACCACTCCAAGTACCTCTGGGGCAACGCCGCCTGGGTACTGGCGCAACGCATCACCGAGGCCTTCGCCAAGTACGGCTGGTGCGCGGCGATCCGCGGCGCCGAGGGCGGCGGTGCGGTAGAGGGCCTGCCGGCGCACACCTTCCGCACCCACGCCGGCGACCTGTCGCTGAAATGCCCCACCGAGGTGGCCATCACCGACCGCCGCGAGAAGGAACTCAACGACCTGGGCTTCATCGCTCTGTGCCACAAGAAAAACACCGACCTCGCGGTGTTCTTCGGCGGCCAGACCACCAACAAGCCGCGCCTCTACAACACCAACGAAGCCAACTCCAACGCGCGCCTCTCGGCGATGCTGCCGTACGTGCTGGCCGCGTCGCGCTTCGCCCACTACCTGAAGGTGATCATGCGCGACAAGGTGGGCAGCTTCATGACCCGCGATAACGTGCAGAGCTACCTGAACAACTGGATCGCCGACTACGTGCTGATCAACGACAACGCGCCCCAGGAAATCAAGGCGCAGTACCCGCTGCGCGAGGCGCGGGTCGACGTCACCGAGGTCGCCGGCAAACCCGGCGTCTATCGCGCCACGGTATTCCTGCGGCCGCACTTCCAGCTCGAAGAGCTCACCGCATCGATCCGCCTCGTGGCCAACCTGCCGCCGCCGGTTGCCGCCTGAGTCACCGGGCCGGCCCTGGCGCCGGCCCCTTTGCTTTCCCCAATGACACCCAATAAGCAGTGGAGCTCCACACTATGGATGCGATCATTCTCGACCTCGGCGACGACATCAAAGGCGACTGCCTGCTGACCGGCTACGAAAACAAGATCGAAGTCATGTCCTACAGCCACAACGTGGCCATGCAGGTGACCAACGACGTCAGCAACTCCGAGCGCACCTCCGGCAAGCCCCATGTCGGCGAATTCACCCTGACGAAATTCGTCGACACCTCCACCCCGACGCTCAACGAATACTGCTGCTCGGGCAAGCCGCTCGCCACGGCCACCATCACCGTCGGCCGCAACGCCGCCGAAGGTGACGGCAAGATAATGCCCTTCATCGTCTATACCCTGAGCAACGTGGTGCTGTCCAACGTCAGCGTCAGCGGCGGCACTGGCGGCAAGCCGGTGGAAACGCTGTCGCTGAACTTCACCAAGATCAAGTGGGAACTCACCGCCCAGAAGGACGACGGCACCAAGGAAGGCACCGCCGCCTCCACCTGGGACATGGCCGCCAACAAACTGGCCAGTTGACCCGAGGCCGCGCGATGTCCTGGCAGGGCCTGCCACCGCTGTTCGAACGCCTCGCCGAAGGTGGCGAGGCCGCCGACACGTTCGACCTCGAAGCGCTCGCCGCCTCGGTGTCACGGGAACTGTCGCGCCTGCTCAACAGCCGCGGGCCAGTGCTGGGCGGCATTGGCATCCTCGAATACGGCATCCTCGACTGGACCACCCTGCAAGCCCGGCGGGACGCCGACCGGCGCCTGCTGGCGCGGGAGATCCGCCGCGCAGTACAGCGCTTCGAGCCCCGCCTGAACCTTGCCGAAGTCGTCGTCGACGCCGACCCGGAGCAACCCCAGCGCCTGCGCGTACGCCTGCTCGGCAGCCTGCGCCAGGACCCGCAACGCACCCCGCTCCTGCTCGAACTGACCCCCACCGGCGGAACCCTGGAAGTACGCCATGAGCGACTCGATTGATGCAGAACTGCTGGACTACTACCAGCGCGAACTGACCTGGCTGCGCCATGCCGGAGCCGGCTTCGCCGCACGCTACCCGAAGGTGGCGCGACGCCTGGAACTGGGCGCCGGCGAATGCGCCGACCCGCACGTCGAGCGTCTGCTCGAAGGCTTCGCCCTGCTCGCCGCCCGCTTGCAGCGGCGCCTGGACGACGACTACGCGCAGTTCAGCGACGCCCTGCTGGAGCAGCTCTACCCCCTGGCCCTGCGCCCGCTGCCATCCTGCACCATCGTGCAGTTCGAACCGGATCCGACCAAGGGCAATCTCGGCGCCGGCTATCGCCTGCCGCGCGGCACGCCGCTGTTCGTCAGCGTGCAGGGCCAGGAGCGCATCGACCTGCCCGAGGAACTGCATGGCCAGACCCTGCACTGGCGCACCACCGACGAAGTCACCCTGTGGCCATTGCGCATTGCCGAGGCGGTGCTGCTCAGCGCCGAGGAAGCCCAGGCGCTGACCGGCGAGCCCGCCGCCCGCGCGGCCCTGCGCCTGGACCTGCGCTGCCTCGATGCGGATGGTTGGGAGGCGCTGGAGATCGACAGCCTGCGCCTGCACCTGTGCGCCGGCGCGGTGACCAACGCCAGTCTTCTCGACCTGATCGGCGCCCACTCCAGCGCGCTGCTGGCAGGTCCCGAAGGCGCCACCCCGCAACGCCTGCGCAGCCTGCCCCGGCTGGTCGGCTTCGGCCCCGAACAGGCGCTGCTCCCGGAGGACGACCTGGTTCATCCCGGCCTGCGCCTGCTCGCCGAATACTTCGCCTTCCCCGACAAGTTCGCTTTCGTCGACGTCCCCCTGAACGACCTGCGTGCCAGCGGCGAACAGCTCTATCTCTACATCGTCTTCGACCGCGCCGCCCCCGGCCGCCTGCCGTTGCAGGCCAGCGACCTGGCGCTCGGCTGCGTGCCGGCGGTCAACCTGTTCCCGCGCACATCAGAACCGCTGCGGCCGGACGGCACCCAGAGCGAGTACCGCCTGGTGGCCGACGCCCACCGCGAGAACAGCGTGGAGATCCACAGCCTGCGCTCGCTGCGCGCCAGCTCGCCACGCGGAGTGGCCGAAGTGCCGGCCTACCACGGCGGGCAGCACCTGCCCGGCGAGCAGGGCCTGTACTGGCACGCGCGGCGGGTGGAGGGCATGACGCCCAACCGGATCGGCAGCGACCTGCTGCTGAGCCTGGTGGACACCCGCATGCAGCCCTTGCAGGACGCCCCCGAATACAGCCTGACCGCCGAACTGCTGTGCACCAATCGCGGCCTCGCCGAGCGCCTGCCGGCGGGTACCACGCTGGGCTTCGAACGCCCCGGACCGGTAGCCCGCGCCAGCCTTCTGCGGGCACCGAGCCGACAGTTGCAGCCGCGCCTGGACGGGCCGTCGCGTTGGCAACTGGTGTCACAACTGACCCTCAACCACCTGTCCCTGGTGGAGGGCCCGCAAGCCCTGGAAGCGCTGAAGGAAATCCTCGGCCTGCACAACTTCACCGCCGACAACGGCGCCTATCGCCAGGTGGAGGGCTTGCAGGCGCTGAATTGCGCGCGGGTGGTCGACCGTGTCGGCGAAGACGCCTGGCGCGGCTGGCGCAACGGCCTGGAAGTTCGCCTGCACCTCGATCGGCAGGCGTTCGTCGGCGCCAGTGCGGTGCTCTTCAGCGCCGTGCTCGCGCAGTTCTTCTCGCTCTACGCCAACCCCAATCGCTTCGTGCGTACGGTGCTGGTGCAATCCGACCAGGAGATACGCCGATGGCAACCCCAGGCCGGCCAGCCTCTCGCCCTCTGAGCCAGCGCTTGCGCGACGAGCCGCAGACCTTCGAATGGTTGCAGGCTCTGCTCCTGCTCGAACGCGAACAGCCCCGCGCCACGCCCCTCGGCCAGGGCAGCCTGCCGGCCGCCGAGGCGTTGCGGCTGCGCGGGCCGCTGACGCCGGTGTTCGAGCCAAGCCAGATCAGCGCGCTGGAAGAGGTGGATGGCCGCCCGCAACTGACCTCGCCAATCTTCGGCCTCGGCGGTGCCGACGGCGCGCTGCCCTATGCCTACCAGGAGTGGCTGCAACAGCGGGCGCGGTTGAAGGACCACGCCCCCGGCGAATTCCTCGACCTGTTCCAGCACCGCCTGCTCAGCCTGCTCTACCGGGTACTGCGCAAGCACCGCCTGGCACTCGGTTTCCAGGCACCGGCAGCGGCCCCCATGCAGCGCCCGCTACGCGCACTGGTCGGCCTGCTGCCCAAGGGCCTGCAAGAGCGCGGCGCGCTACCCGACGGAGCCATTCTCGCCCGTGGCGCCCGCTTCGCCGGGGGGCGCCGCTCCCTCGCCGGGTTCGCCGCCCTGGTCCGCCAGCAGTTCGCCGTCGCCGTCCAGTGCGAAGCCTATGCCGGAGCCTGGCGCACCATACCGACGGCCAGCCGCAGCGTGCTCAAGCGCGGCGGCGCCAACCTGGGGCTGGGCCGCGATGCCATCGCCGGCACCCGCGTGTGGGACGAGCACGCCGGCTTCCGCCTGCAACTCGGCCCGCTGGACGAACAGGCGGCGCGGCGCTTCCTGCCCGACGGCGAAGCCCACCCGCAACTGGCCAGCCTCTGCGCCCTCTACTTCGGCCCCGACCTCGACTGCCACCTGCGCCTGCTGGTACGCGCCAGCGGCCCCCTGGCGCTGGGCGGCGGCAATGCCCCGCGCCTGAACTGGAACACCGGCCTGCGCCGTGACAGCGACGCACTCCAGCACATCGACCTGAGCCTGCGCCACGCGGAGATGACCTGATGGACCTCGCCAGCCTGATCGGCCGCCTCAACCCTGAATCGCGCCGCGCCCTCGAACGCGCCGCACAGCGATGCCTGCAACGAACCCATCATTACGTGGAGGTCGAACACCTGCTGCTGGAGCTGCTGGACATCGACGGCGGCGACCTGGCCCGGCTACTGCCGCGTTTCGGTCTGGAGCGCGACCAGGTGGTCGGCGAGATCAATACCGCGCTGGAGCTGTTCCGCATCGGCAGCACCCGCACCCCGGCGCTCTCCGCGCACACCATCGGCCTGCTCGAAGATGCAGTGCTGCAAGCCAGCGTGCTGGGCCTGCCGGCGATCCGTTCCGGGCTATTGCTGCTCGCCTTGCTCGACCGTGAAGAGCGCCGCGCCCTGTTGCTCAACAGCGCCTCTTCGCTGCTGCGCATCCCCCAGGACACCTTGCGGGCGAACCTGCTGGAATGGACCGAAGGCTCGCGGGAACAGCCTCCCGGCGCGCGCGCAGCCGCAGTGGCAAGCAGCGACAAGGCCGCGGCCCAGGGCGGCGTGCTCGACCAGTACACTCAGGACCTCACCGCCGAGGCCCACGCCGGACGCATCGACCCGATAGTCGGGCGCGACGGTGAGATCCGCCAGTGCATCGACATCCTCCTGCGCCGACGGCAGAACAACCCGATCCTGGTTGGCGCTCCCGGCGTCGGCAAGACCGCCGTGGTCGAGGGCCTGGCCCTGCGCATCGCCGCTGGCGAAGTGCCCCCGCCGCTGCAGAACGTCGACCTGCGCGTGCTCGACCTCGGCCTGTTGCAGGCCGGCGCCGGGGTAAAGGGGGAATTCGAGCAGCGCCTGAAGGGCGTGATCGATGCCGTGCGCAGCAGCGAGCGCCCGATAATCCTGTTCATCGACGAGGCCCACACGCTGATCGGCGCGGGTGGCGCGGAAGGCGGCAGCGACGCCGCCAACCTGCTCAAGCCGGCGCTGGCCCGGGGCGAACTGCGCACCCTCGCGGCCACCACCTGGCTCGAATACAAGAAGTACTTCGAGAAGGACCCGGCGCTGGCGCGGCGTTTCCAACTGGTGCAGGTGGAAGAACCCGACGAAGCCACCGCCGTGAAAATGCTCCGTGGCGTGGCCGCCAAGCTGGAACAGCACCACGGCGTGCAGGTGCTGGACGTGGCCATCCAGGATGCGGTGAAACTTTCCCATCGCTACATCTCCGGCCGCCAGTTGCCGGACAAGGCGATCAGCGTGCTGGATACCGCCTGCGCCCGCGTTGCCCTGGCCCAGCACGATGTGCCGCCGGCCCTGGAGAACCTGCGGCACCGCGAGCTGGCGGTGGAGGAAGAGTTGCAGCGCCTGCGCCGCGAGCAGGCCACGGGGCTCGAACACAGCGTTCGCATCACCGTGCTGGAGCAGGAGTCGGCCAGCAATGTCATCGCCATTCGCGCCCTGGAAAAACGCTGGGGCGAGGAGCGCGAAGCGGTGCGCGAACTGCTGCAAGTGCGCCGCGAGCTGCTGACCCTGAGCGAGAGCGCCGACGCGGCCAAGCCCGACAAGGAACTGGACGGCCGCATCGACCATCTGGCCGCCGAACTCACCCGCCTGGAAACCGGCCTTGAAGCCATCCGCGAGGACGATCCGCTAGTACCGGTGCAGGTCGACTCGAAGACCGTGGCTGCCGTGATCGCTGGTTGGACCGGCATCCCGGTGGGCAAAATGCTCGCCGACGAAGCCCATGCCATCCGCACCCTGGCGCAGCGCATGGGCCTGCGGGTAATGGGCCAGGAAGTCGCGCTGGGCACCATCGCCCAGCGCATCCAGGCGTACCGCGCCGGGCTCACCGACCCAGCCAAGCCGGTCGGCGTCTTCCTGCTGCTGGGCCCGACCGGCGTGGGCAAGACCGAAACCGCCTACGCCCTGGCCGACGCCCTCTACGGCGGCGAGCGCAACCTCATCAGCATCAACCTCTCCGAATACCAGGAGGCCCACACCGTCAGCCAGCTCAAGGGCGCCCCGCCCGGCTACGTCGGCTACGGCAGCGGCGGCGTGCTCACCGAAGCCGTACGCCGCCGGCCCTACTCGGTGGTGCTGCTGGACGAGATCGAAAAAGCTCATCCCGACGTACTGGAAGCCTTCTACAACGTCTTCGACAAGGGCGTGATGGAGGACGGCACCGGCCTGGTTGTGGACTTCAAGAACACCGTGATCCTCGCCACCAGCAACGTCGGCGCCGAGCTGCTGCTGGACACACCAGGCGAGCAGATCGCCACGCCGGCCTTCGACGAACGCCTGCGCAAGGTGCTGCAACAGGCCTTCCGCGCAGCCTTCCTGGCGCGCATGACCGTCGTGCCCTATCGGCCGCTGGAAGAAGCGACGCTGGAAGGCATCGTCATCACCAAGCTGGAAAAACTCCGCGAACGCTACAAGGTGGCGACGGGCAAGCAGTTCGATTTCGACCCGGCCATCGTCAAGGCGGTGCTCGCCAAATGCAGTTCGGCGGGGGCGCGGGATATCGAGAATGTGCTGATGGCGGAAGTGACCGGAAAACTGGCGGAGTGGGCGCTGGATTGAGCCGGCGGCGCAGCCGTTCATTTCACACGAGCATCGAGGGGTACGAACAATGAACAAGCACGCCCTGAACCTGTTCCTCAACGAATGCACGGCGCTCTCGCTGAAGGACGCCGACGAAACCCAGGGAGGACTCGCGAGCGCGTTGCAGAAGCGCCACAAGATACGCGAGACCGACATCACCAACGTGTTCGACAAGGCAAGCGCCGAAGACGAAGGGGATTTCGCCCGTATCTACCTGGCTACCCTCCTGGTGCTGCTCTGCGGCGCGGCCTATGACTCGCTCCATCCGCTGGTGTTTGCCAAGAAGAAACATCTGGGCAAGGCGCGGGTCGCGCCCCATTGGGATCCCACCAGGAAATACGACCTGGAAAGCATCTTCGCCCATGAGCCGATGAATCTCTTTCCCGGCTGGTCCAGCACCAATCTGCGCAATAACAAGAGCATGCTCGACAGCCACTGGCTCACGGTCAACAACAACACGGTTTCCACCGACCTGTACGGCCAGTTGCAATCGGGCGGTGTCAGCAGCGGCGACAACTACCAGATCGCCCGGCAACTGTCGCCCGACGACGCGCAGGCACTGGCGCAACGGGAAAAGGGCGGCAACCTCAGTGGCAAGAGCCGGCGCATGAGCGAGTACAGCAGCAGCATCGACATCCAGGTCGGCACCTGGCAGAAGCGGGTGAACAATCTCTCCGGCCCCCACACGATCCAGTACGACCAGCAGCGGGCGCTGAAGAAGTTCAGGAACCTCCAGCTCGAACTCCAGCAGACCACCCAGGCCGGGCAGAACCACTACACCGAGTTGCTCAACGCCCTGACGCAACGGGGCTTCGCACCCGGAGACGCAGCCTTCGACAACATCACCAACGCGAAGAACTACTGGGTGCAACACCGGAACCAGATCAACAAGGAAGTCGACAAGTTCATCGTCGAGATCGGCGGCAAGGCACTCGCCAACGAGCCGAATATCATGTCGCTTACCCACGCGACCAAGAAGTTCTGACCCCAGGCAATCACGGCAGCAGGCGCATGCCCGCCGCAGCTACCGCACCGCCGCAACCATTGAGGCCGTTCGATGCCCCGATCCACCGACAGCAACACCAGCCTGTCACTCACCGCCAGCTCGCTGTCGACGCTCTACCCCGCGTCGCTGGCCGGCGAAGAGGCGCTGAATGCGCTGGGCGCCTACAGCCTCGACGGACTCAATGACGACGCCACGCCGGTGCTGACCGACGCCATCGCCAGCCACGTCACGGCGGTCCTGCACCACGACGCCCAGTCCCGCGCAATCGATGCCCAGGCCGCCGAGATCTACCAGCTCCCCGCCGACGCCAGCGCCGAACGCTTCCGGCTGGTGCTGCGCCCCTGGATCTGGTGGCTGACGCTCGCCAGCAACAACCGGGTGTTCCAGAACCTCGCCACCAGCGACATCGTTACCAGTATCTTCAAGGGCCACGGCTTCACCGACTTCAAGCTGTCGCTCAGCGGCAGCTACACACCGCGCGAGTATTGCGTGCAGTACGGCGAGACCGATTTCGCCTTCGTCTCGCGCCTGCTGGAAGAGGACGGCATCTTCTGGTTCTTCACCCACGAAGAGGGCAAGCACACTCTGGTGCTGGCCGACAGCAACGACGCGTTTCCTCCGATTCCCAACGGGCCCCAGGTGCCCTACCTGGGGCAGGCGCTGGGCGTGCGCGAGCTGCATGGCATTCGCTCGGCGCAGTACTGCCTGCAGGCAGTGGCCGGGACCTACAGCGCCACCGACTACCAGTTCACCACGCCCTCCACCTCGCTCTACTCCCGGGCCCAGGCGCAAACCGGGCCGCGCGCGCAGTACGAGCATCCCGGCGGCTACACCGCCAAGGCCCGTGGCGATGCGCTGACCAAGCAACGCGTGGATGGTCTGCGCAGCCAGGAGAAACGCCTGGTCGGCGAAAGCGATTGCCGTTGGCTGGTGCCGGGGCACTGGTTCACCCTGACCGGCCACGACGACGCCTCGCTGAACATCGACTGGGTGCTGACCCGGGTGACCCACGAGGCCGATCACGAGCAGTACCGCAACCGTTTCGAGGCGATCCCCAAGGCCACCGCCTACCGCCCTCCGCGCACCACTCCCAAGCCGTCCATGCACACGCAGACGGCCAAGGTCGTGGGCAAGGCCGGCGAGGAAATCTGGACCGACCAGTACGGGCGCATCAAGATCCAGTTCCCCTGGGACCTCCAGGGCAAGAACGATGAAACCTCGTCATGCTGGGTGCGCGTGGTGCTGCCCTGGAGTGGCAAGGGCTTCGGCATGCAGTTCATCCCGCGCATCGGCCAGGAGGTGATCGTCACCTTCATCGACGGCGACCCGGACCGCCCGCTGGTCACCGGCTGCGTCTACAACGGCGACAACGCCCTGCCCTACGCACTGCCGGCCAACCAGACGCAATCGGGCATCAAGACCAACTCGTCCAAGGGTGGCGGCGGCTTCAACGAGCTGCGCTTCGAAGACAAGAAGGATGCCGAGGAAGTCTTCCTGCAGGCGCAGAAGGACATGAAGGTCAACGTGCTCAACGACAGCACCGCCACCATCGGCCACGACGAGACGCTCACGGTGCAGAACGCCCGCACCCGCACGGTGAAGGACGGCGACGAGACCGTCACCCTGGAAAAGGGCAAGCGCAGCGTGACCATCCAGACCGGCAGCGACAGCCTGGACGTGAAGGACAGCCGCACGGTGAAGGTCGGTGCCGACCAGACCCACAGCACCGGCGGCAACTACAGCCACAAGGTCAGCGGCAACTTCGAACTGGTCGTGGACGGCAACCTCACCATCAAGGTCAGCGGTACGCTCACGCTGCAGAGCGGTGGCAGCCTGAGCCTGAAGACCGACGCCGACCTCGCCGCCCAGGCCGGTACGTCCGTCACCTGCAAGGCCGGCACCACGCTGACCAACCAGGCGGGCACCTCGCTCACCAACAAGGCCGGCACCAACCTGACCAACGATGCCGGCGTCAGCCTCACCAACAAGGCCAGCGCCACGCAGACGGTGGATGGCGGCGGCATGCTGACCCTCAAGGGCGGCCTGGTGAAGATCAACTGAGGACAGCGACATGGCCAAGAGCGGAACCCTCGACCTCACCCGCGGCGACAGCACCCTGCAGGGCCGCCTGCACGACGGTGCCCTGGAAGGCCCGTTGCGCATCGCCGAGCGCGGCACCCCCCAGGCCAGCCTGGGCTACCAGGGCGGCGAACTGCACGGAACCAGCGTCCTCTACCACCCCAACGGCAAAGTCAGCGCGCGGCTGCCCTACGTGCGCGGGCAGTTGCACGGCGAAGCGAGCTTTCACTCCGCCGAAGGCGGCTTGCAGCGCAAGGTCAACTACCGCGACGGGCGCATGCACGGTGAAGTCAGCAACTACTTCCCCGACGGCAGCCTGGCCGAGCAGAGCTTCTACCGCGACGGCGTGCAGGACGGCCCGCTGCGCCGCTTCCACGGCAACGGCCAGTTGGCGCAGGAAGCCCGCTACGTCAGGGGCACGCCCCTGGAGCAACCCCGCGCCTACGCCGAGAACGGGCGCCCGCTGGATGAGAACGGCAAGCCGATGTCGTGGTTGCGCTGGTGGCTGAGCGAACGCGCCGCGCCTGGCGATGTTTGAGTGACAGTTGAACTGAAGGGAATCCAGGTGAGCGTATGAGAATCAAGTATCTGTTTCAGAAGCCTGCGCAGATCGAAGACCCGTTCAATGCACACCTGGCCGATGCCCTGGAGGCGTTCTTCGTCACCACGAAACAGGCGCGACGCGATCGTAGTTCGGAGCTGGTGCAGAACTTCATCAAGCAGTCGCAATCGCCGGACGTTTATGCACGTCTCCACGCTTACGAGCGGGGATACCTGAGCTCGGGATTCTCGACTATTGACCAGATAAAGACCGATATGAAAGTCGCGCTGACAAGGTCCGCCGGCGAGTACAAGAAGTCCGAGTCGAGTAGTTCATTCGCCGAAGCCCTGCAGAAGGGTGAAATCTATCGCACCAAGCTGAACACCCAACTGAAGTATGAGGAAAACGGCGCCAAGAACCTCCTCACCATCCGGATGGGAGAGGCCGAGATAGGTCGCATCCTCTTCCAGGACCAGCGCTTCGCCAAACTCGACCCACAGCCTGCGAACATCAAGAATGAAGTCTGGATCCGGCATAACGACCCGACCTGCCACTACATCCGCTACGAGATTGGCAAGAACCAGCGCTTCGTCAGGCGATTCGCCACTCGCGGCCTGAACCAGAGCGATGTGCGAAACATCGCCAAGAAGAAAGACCTGCAGGCGGTCGAGCAGTCGAACACTCCCAGGGACTACGAGCTCAAGACCATCAAAGACAAAAAGATCGCCCTTGGGCAGACCAGCGAATACAAAAACAATAAAACCGACCTCAGCTTCGGCAACATGATCCTCAGCCATACGCGAGGATGGTCGAAAAGATTCATTTCCACCTCCGTCACTCGCCGCCCGGTGTTCTCTACCCGCGGCACGCAATTCCGCAGCCTGTTCGGCCAGGTGATCATCGACCTGGCCAAGGTCGACGCAAGCCAGATATTCGACATCCACACACCCGACGCCATGTTCTATTTCAGCGTCAGCTCGCAGGACCTCATCCAGGTCAGAAAAACACGAGCGAGCCCCGACCAGACGCTTTCCGGAGAACAACTGCTGGCCGCACTGGATGCCGTCCGCACCCGGGAAGTCCTGATCAAGTCCACCATCCCCAAGGAAGCGGTACTCACTGATGGAGGGATGGAATGTATCCTCGGGGTGTACAACAGCAAGCAGCCAGATGCCCAGAAGTTCCATCAGGAGGCGGAAAGGATATTCCTCGCAAGTGGCATAGCCATCGCGAAAGAGGACACGGAAACTCCGTCCTATCGAGATCCGAGCGGCTGGTTCAAGTACTACAGATTCGCTTCCGCCGCGAAACTCAGCGAGGCCAGCGACCTGTTGCTCAAGCAGAGGCCGGCTATCAACTTCCAGTACGAGAAGTTGAAATGCTATGACTTTCCCAAAAACCTGCCCAAGGGCTTCCCCCCGGAAAAAACGTGATCCTGCCGTGACCGATCGGCATCAGGGAATCAGTTCCTGCACCTGGCCCGGTACCAGCACCTTGATCACCCCGCCCCAACTGCACATGAGCACACCGTTGGCATTCAGGGCGGGCATGCCGCCGAGCAGCACGCTGGGCGGGCCACCGGGAACCCAGGGCGCAGCGGTGGCCGGTATGCAGGGCATCGGTGTCAGCACCCCGAGCGCAGCGGCGGTGGCCGCTGCCACCGCAGGGTTCGCCGGGCTGCTGCACATACCGAAGGGAAGTATGTTCACCAGTGGGATGTGATCCTGCAGGTTGGCGGCCGGCATGCCCGAGGTCAGCGTCCTGTTGACCGGCAGAACGTTGAGCATCGACGGCGCCATGCCGAAACTGCATTGCAGCGTGGCGCCGCTGCATACGTGAGGACATCCCATTGCATTGGTGCTCCTGAAGCCATTGCGACCGCGGAGCGTACGAGTGCTCATTGGGCCGCCTGTTCACCGTCGCAACCGCGTACCGACTGGCTGCATGGATTTCTCTGGACATTAGCGGAGGGCGAGTCAGCAATCATTGTCCTGGATGGAGGCTTTCATCCCTGCCCTGGCTTCGACGGCGTTGTCATATAGGCAATAGCACCGATCACTCCGCCGATAAGCAAGGTCGTGAGCATTCCCGGCCGACCTCCTCTGGGAATTTTTATCGGATTATGCACTTTCGGAGAGAAAACCATTCCCTGGCGTCCTCTGACGACCGGTTTCTGGCGCGTCGTATAATTCGCACTATCGTTGACAGCATGTTTATGGACGGTATCACTGAACTGCTTATAAAGCTTGTCATCGAACCTGGAATCGAAAAGTTGCTTATTGGCCAACGCAATGCGAATCGCCTCGCTGGCAACACAGATACTTTTAAGCGCAGAATCCGATGGAAATGACAGCCCGCTATGCAACTCGCCAAACGGCCGTCTCGAAAAACCCTGCCCACTGGATAATTCCTTTAAGACCCCCGGATTCGTGACCGAAGAGCTGGCATCGAACGCATCCAGAATGGACTCATGGTAATCGGAAGTGGAAACCGGCAAGCCAAGCCGCCTTTTCAAATCCAGGTAGTTGAATGTGGAAACCGGGCTCTGCGTACTGCCTCCTACATCCCCGTGCACGCCAATCGAATAGTCCGGATCAAGGGTCGTGGCGAACTCGTCCTCCACCGTCAGGTTCAGTGCATCGAAGAAAGGTCTGGACTCATGGACCGACCGCTGGTTGTAGCAGTAACTGACGATCTTCGGGATTTCCAGCGTATTACCCGCCACCAGCTTCGGCCCTGGCACCGGGTCCAGCAGAAACATTTTTATACGGATATTGTCCCCTGGAACGACCACACCGAGTTCTGCCAGTTTTCTTGCCACAAGAACCGCCGTTACCGCCCCTCGACTGAACCCGACCATGACAACTTCGGTAACGCCCAGCTTCTGGAGATCCTTGAACTTTTCAACTCCCTCATCGACATTCTCATAAACACCATCCCCGAAAAAATTTCCGGCAAGAGTGTCCCTGATAATATCGAAGTGAAAGGGAATCTCGTGAGCGGGGGGATATAGCTCACCCCGCGCCAGATCGAAGTCCGTTTTTTTTGCCTTCCTGATCACGGTGTCCGATGTTCCCGGCCCGGCTATGGTCTCGACCGGTAATCCAGCAGCTTCGAGTTCCCTTGCCAACCTTACCGTGTGTTCATTTCCACTGGCCGCATTTTGCCCGGTCCCATCAAATATCAGATATGCAGTTTCCATTACTTCTCCATTTATCAGAACGCCACGGCAACTACGCTATCCAGCATTTACCGTGGTGCTTCCATTCAGATCATCATGGACATATGAAAGAGCCACACAAGTTTTAGCCGCTGTTCCGCGCTGGCGCTAGTTACAGAGCGCCCCCGCCCCAGGGGCAGGGGGCGGGCTTCAAATCTGCCGGACGATATCGACGGAAATCTCGATTGCCGTGATCGCTCCCCGGTTTTCCAGCCAGTGCGTGGTGTTGCGGTCCTCCGGCCAGCCCACGCCGGGGCCGTAGTCGGTGGCGATGCCGTTGCGATGGTCGGTGATGGTGCCTTGCAGGATGAACACGGTACCGGGCCTGTCCTTGTGATCGTGGACCGGCCCGAACACGCCGCCGGGAGCGATGGTCACCTTGCGCATCCGCAGGTGGCGGCCTGCCATGCCGTCGATCTCGGGGCCGAGGTCGACCGTCGCCAGCAGTTCCACCGTTACGCCCCTCGTCTCGTGTGACGCCTGCTCGTCGCTCATGCTGCCCTCCTCGCCTGCCCGGCAGGCCCAGTGGAAGAAAGACACGCCGTGTCTCCTTCATCAGTGAAGCGCTGCTTCGCCGTCCGGTGCGGCGTTCGATGCCGCCAGCGCCCGAAAGGCGACGAAAGGCTGCGCGATGGCGCGGCTGAATACTCTTGCAGCGATTTTCCTCCCGCTTCCCGGCCAGCCACCCCGCCTCCGCCGTGTGCCGCGAGTGGCAATACGCTCGCCAGACATCAGCGCCGAATGGCCATCCGCCGACACTTGCCTATGCTCTGCAAAGCGCCATGCCTGAGGCGGCCGCGCGTGACGAGCCCACCTGACCAGATCGGACCCGAGCATTTCATGGCCCAACCTGTGAAGCCCACGTATCCCGCTTCCGCCAACGAGGCGGCAGCCCCCTCACCTTCCCTTCGGCGGCGCGCATGATCAGGGAACGCGTCGTCACCCTGCGTGGCATGCTGCTGGTCTTCGTCCTGCTGACCACCCTGGCCACCCTCTGCAACAGCCTGTTCGTCGCCTATCAGGTACAGCGCGACGCTCTGATCCACTCCGCGCGCGAAGCCAACAGCGCCTACGCGGCGAAGGTCGCGTCCAGCATCGGCGAGTTCCTCAATTCGGCGCACCGCCACCTCAGCTACAGCACGGCGATCCTGTCCCGGCACATGAACGACCCGCAGGTGATCCGCGCCGAAGCCGTGCGCCTGCAGGCACAGGATGCGTACTTCAACTCCATTGCCATCGTCGATGCCACCGGCAAGGTGCTGCAGGCATACCCCGACGCGCTGCAGATCGTCGGCACTACGCTGCGCTCGGAGGGCATCCTGCAGGCGCTGAAGGAACGTCGCCCGCTGGTCAGCCAGGCTTACGAATCGGTGGCGGGCAATCTGGTGGTGTTCATCTCGCAACCCATCGTCAGCCCCTCGGGGGAATTCCTCGGGGTGGTCGGCGGCTCGGTCTATATCGTCAAGCAGAGCATGCTGCACACCATCATCAGCAGCCACTTCCATCGCGACGGTACCTTCGCCTTCGTCGCAGACGCCAACCGGCGCCTGCTGTATCACCCCAACCAATCCCGGCTCGGCGAACTGCTGGGCCGCAGCGCCACGGTGGACGCCGCGCTGCGCGGCGAAAGCGGCGCGCAGGAGATCGTCAACTACCGGGGCATTCCGATGCTCGCCGGCTACGCGCCGGTCGCCGATGCCAACTGGGCGGTGGTGGCGCAGCAGCCTCGGGAGCTCACGCTGGTGACACTGCGCGAGCTGATGACCTCGATGCTCATCGGCATCATTCCGGCGAGCCTCGTCGGCCTGGTGCTGATCTGGGCCGGCGCTGCGCTGATCAGCCATCCCTTGCAACAACTGGCCAAGGGCGCGGACAAGCTCTCGGCCCCGGAGACCACCGCGAAACTGCGCGAGGTGAAGACCTGGTACGCCGAAGCCGCCGCCATTCGCCAGGCGTTGCTCACCGGGGTGCAATTGCTGCAGCAGAAGCTCGGCCGCCTGAGCCACGAGGCGCAAAGCGATCCGCTGACCGGGCTGGCCAACCGCCGGGCGATGGATTCGGCGCTGGAAGTGCTCACGCGGGCGAACCTGCACTACTCGGTGCTGGCGCTGGACATCGACTATTTCAAGCGCGTCAACGACACCTACGGACACGACGCGGGGGACGAGGCGCTCAAACGGGTGGCGGCGATTCTGCGGCAGTACTCGCGGGGCGAGGACCTGGCCTGCCGTTCGGGTGGCGAGGAGTTCGTACTGCTGCTGCCCGATACCCCCCTGGAGACCGCAAGGGGCATCGCCGAGCGCATCCGCGGTGCCGTGGAGGCGGCCGAGGTGCCGCGGGTCGGGCACCTGACCATATCCATCGGTGCGGCCAGCGGAGTGGGCGAGCCGGAAGCCATCCTGAAGGCCGCCGACGAGTGCCTCTACCGGGCCAAGCAATCAGGACGCAACCGGGTGGTGGCGGGCTGAACCGCCGGGAGACTGGGTCCGGTGCGCCCGACCGGCTCTGCACAGCCGGCCGGGCCACCGGTGCCAGGCGCCGCGCCTGCACGCGCAGCGCGTGGACGGACCGCCTTACTTGCCGGCGGTGAGTGTGCTGTAGCTGGTGATGAGGTTGCGGTAATCGGGGATGTGGCTGGAGAACAGCGCTGCCAGGCCCTCGATGTCGTTGCGCCAGTCGCGGTGCAGCTCACAGGCCACGCCGAACCAGGTCATCATCTGCGCGCCGGCGGCTTCCATGCGGCGCCACGCCGCGTCGCGGGTGACTTCGTTGAAGGTGCCCGAAGCATCGGCCACCACGAAGACGTCGAAGCCCTCCTCCAGTGCCGACAGCGCCGGGAATGCCACGCACACTTCGGTCACCACGCCGGCGATGATCAGTTGTTTCTTGCCGGTGGCCCTGACTGCCTTGACGAAATCCTCGTTGTCCCAGGCGTTGATGTTGCCCGGCCGCGCGATGTACGGGGCATCGGGGAACAGGTCTTTGAGTTCGGGAACCAGCGGACCATTGGGGCCGCTCTCAAAACTGGTGGTGAGGATGGTCGGCAGCTTGAAGTACTTGGCCAGGTCGGCCAGTGCCAGGACATTGTTCTTGAACTTGTCCGGATCGATGTCGCGAACCAGCGAGAGCAGACCAGCCTGGTGATCGACCAGCAGTACGGCGGCCTGGGACTTGTCGAGACGGACGTAGGGCTTGCTCATGACGTTTCCTCATTTGCAGATTGAAAGCCCGGCGCGTACGCCGGGCGCGGGGTGACTCAGCGTTGCGAGTCGAGTGTTTCGTGCTCGGTCACCACCTGCTGGGCCTTGGTGTAGCTTTCGATCAGCAGACGGTAGTGGGGGAAGATCAGACTATAGGCTTCGGCCCACTGAGCTGCGTCCGGACGGTTCCAGGTGCGCTGGATTTCCGAGGCCACGGCGGCGGTATCCATCGGCACTACGCCAGCCTGGACGACACGCGCCAGGGTGATTTCCTGGGCAGCCTTGGAGTAGGTGCCGGAGGCGTCGATCACGGCGAATACCTTGTAGCCGGCGTTGACTGCGGAGATGGCTGGGAACGCCATGCAGACGCTGGTGATGGTGCCGGCGATGACCAGGGTTTTCTTGCCGGTCTTCTCCACGGCGGCGACGAATTCCGGGTTGTCCCAGGCGTTGATTTCGCCCTTGCGCGCCACGTACTGAGCGTGCGGCGCGGCCTCATGGATTTCCGGGATCAGCGGACCGTTGGGGCCTTGCGGCACCGACGCGGTGGTGATGACCGGGATCTTCGCCAGGCTGGCGATCTTCGCCAGGGCGATGGCGTTGTTGCGCAGCTCGGTCATGGGCATGTCCTTGACCGTCTGGAACAGACCGCTCTGGTGGTCGATCAGCAGCATGGCGGTGTCATCGGGATCGATCACCGGACGCTGGCCGTTGAAGTTGGCAATCTGGGAGAAGTTGCTCATGTCTATGTCTCCTGGGGTGGGCAGGTATGGAGCCCGGATTGACCCGCGCCATCCGGCGCGGGTGATGTACCAGACTAGGCGACTGCCAAGTCCGGGGTGTGACACTCATCGGCTGAGTTGGCCGAAGCGACCTTCGCGGAAGTCGTCGATGGCCTGCTGGATCTCGCTGTCGCTGTTCATCACGAAGGGGCCGTAGCCGACAATCGGCTCGTTCAGCGCTTCGCCGGCGAGCAGCAGGAGCAGCGCATCGCTGTCGGCTTCCAGCAGCAGGCTGTCGCCACGGCGGTCGAACAGCGCCAGTTGCCCTTCGCGCAGGCTTTCCCCGCTGTCCAGCCGCACGCTGCCACGCAGCACCACCAGCGCCGTGTTGCGCCCCGGTGCCACGCGCAGGTCCAGCGGACGCTGCGGCTTCAGGCGCAGGTCCCAGACATCCAGCGGGCTGAAGGTATGGGCCGGGCCGTCGCGACCGTCGTAGCTGCCGGCGATCACCCGCAGGGTGCCGGCGCCGTCGGGCAGCTCGACCTGCGGAATGTCGGCGGCGAGCAGCGTCTGGTAGGCCGGCGCGGTGCGCTTGTCGCGCGCCGGCAGGTTCACCCAGAGCTGCGCCATGTGCAGCGTGCCGCCCTGGCGGCTGAACTGCGGCGAGTGGAATTCCTCGTGGAGGATGCCGTCGCCGGCGGTCATCCACTGCACGTCGCCGGGGCCGATGCGCCCGCCGCCGCCGCTGGAGTCGCGGTGTTCCAGCTCGCCCTGGTAGACGATGGTGACCGTCTCGAAACCGCGGTGCGGGTGCTGGCCGACACCCCGTGGGCTGGCGCTGGGAGTGAAGTCGTGCGGGCCGGCGTGGTCCAGCAGCAGGAACGGGCTGAGGTGCTCGCCGAGATTGTCGTAGGAGAACAGCGTGCGGACCGGGAAGCCGTCGCCGACCCAATGCGGCCGGGGTGCGCTGTAGATACCGAGAATCTGTTTCATGGGGTGCCTCCTTAGTGCATGGAGACACGATAAAACTGCAACAATGTTCCCGGTAGACGGCAATAATTCACCTCAGAGTTCCATTTGGAGAACGCCAGGATGGAAGACCTCAACGATCTCTATTACTTCGCCCAGGTGGTCGAGCACGGCGGCTTCGCCCCTGCCGGCCGCGCGCTGGACCAGCCGAAGTCGAAGCTAAGCCGGCGCGTCGCGACCCTGGAGGAACGTCTTGGCGTGCGCCTGATCCAGCGTTCCACCCGGCACTTCTCGGTGACCGAGATCGGCCAGGAGTACTACCGCCATTGCCTGGCGATGCTGGTGGAAGCCGAAAGCGCCGCCGAGGTGATCGAACGGCACCGTTCCGAACCGCAGGGCGTGGTGCGCCTGAGTTGCCCGACCGCGCTGCTGAACTTCTGGGTCGGGCCGATGCTGGCGCGCTTCATGATTGCCCACCCGCTGGTGGCCTTGCAGGTGGAGAGCACCAACCGCCAGGTGGACCTGATCCAGGAAGGCATTGATATCGCCCTGCGCGTACGCTTCCCTCCGCTGGAAAGCAGCGACCTGGTAATGAAGGTGCTGGGCGAGAGCCGCCAGCGCATCGTCGGCGCCCCGTCCCTGCGCGAGCGGCTGCCGGCGCGGCCGATCCCCGCCGATGTGGCGGCGCTGCCCACGCTGCACTGGGGCTCGGTGCAACGCGAGTACCATTGGCACCTGGACGGGCCCAACGGCGTCAACGCGCAAGTGCGGCATCGCCCGCGAATGATCACCGACGACCTGGTGGCGCTGCGCCAGGCGGCCCTCGCCGGCGTCGGCGCGGTGCACATGCCGGCGGTGGTGGTGAGCGGCGATCTGAACGACGGCAGCCTGATCAACCTGCTGCCGGACTGGGCGCCGCGCACCGGCATGGTCCAGGCGGTGTTCCCCTCGCGGCGCGGGCTGCTGCCATCGGTACGGGCGCTGCTGGACTTCCTCGGCCAGGAGTTCGCGCACAGCGACATGGCCTGAGCATCTTCAGACTGCGTTCAGACTCGCCGCCAATACTCCCCCGACGAATGAATTCCTGGTTGGGGGAGAAGGTATGACCCAGTCCGAATGGGAGTCACTGTTTCCGTTCCACATCGGCCCGCGCGACACCCACCTGGCCAGCCTGCGCCTGGTCGGCCACGGCGATCCGCAACGGCGGGAGATCGAAGCCTTCGTGCACGAGCGCTTCGAACGAGTCCACCACGCCGACGTACATCAGTTCCTGCCCGAGCTGCTCAGCCTGCGCGACCGCCACGGCACGCTGGTGGCGGCCGCCGGTATCCGTCTGGCAGCCCATGAGCCGCTGTTCCTCGAACGCTATCTCGACGAACCGCTGGAAAGCCCCGTGGCGCGCGTCGCCGGCTACCCGGTGGCGCGCCAGGAACTGGTGGAAGTTGGCAACCTTGCGGCCAGGAGCGCCGGCAGCGCCCGCCTGATCATCGCGGCGACGACCTGGCTGCTGGCCGCGCGTGGGCTGCGCTGGGTGGCCTTCACCGGCGCGGCGACGCTGATCAACAGTTTCCACCGCCTGGGACTGGAGCCGACGGTGCTCGGCCCGGCGGACCCGGCGCGGCTCAACGGCGAGAAGGCCGACTGGGGCAGCTACTACGACCAGCACCCGCAGGTGTTCGCCGGCAGCATCCGTTACGGCCACGAGCGCCTGGAACTCAGCGGTACCTATGAACGCCTGGGCTTCCCGGTGCTGCTCTACCACGCGAGGCGCGATCATGCGGCCTGAAGTGGAGGACTTCCTGCACCTGCTGCGCCACCATGCGCGCAGCCACGGCGAGCGCCTGGCGCTGCGCGGGACGACGCAACGGCTGAACTACGCGCAACTGCTGCAAGCCGTGGAGACGCGTGCCGCGCTGCTGGCCGAACAGCCCTCCGGCGCCTTCGCCCTGGCGCTGGACAACGGGCCGCAAGCGCTGATCTGGGATCTGGCCGCGCTATTTAGCGAACGTCCCTGCATCATCCTGCCGCCGTTCTTCAGCCCGGCGCAGCGCACCCACTGCCTGATGCAGAGCCAGGCGACCCTGGCCATCGCCGAGCCGGCAATGGATGACGAGTTGCGCGGCAACGGTTTCAGCCGCGGCGAAACCTTCTGGTATCGCCCGTCGGTAGTGGACCCGGAGCTGCCGCCGGCAACCGCGAAGATCACCTACACCTCCGGCAGCACCGGCACGCCACGGGGCGTCTGCCTGGACGCCCCTGCCCTGCTCCGCGTCGCCCGTGAACTGGAAGCGGCAAGCCGGCCGAGCGGCCCGGACCAGTACCTGGCGATCCTGCCGCTGGCCGTGCTGCTGGAGAACCTGGGGATGTACGCGGCGCTGTTCGCCGGCGCCACCCTGACCCTGTTGCCGTCCGCGCAACTGGGGTTGAACGGGTCGAGCAGCGTGGACTGGCAGCGCCTGCTCGGCAGCATCGTCCTGAGCGGCGCGCAGAGCCTGATCCTGGTACCGCAGTTGCTGCTCGGCCTGGTGACGGCCATCGAGCGCGGCGCGATGCGGCCCGGACCGTTGAAATACGTCGCCGTGGGTGGCGCACGGGTCGCTCCTTCGCTCCTGCAACGCGCCGCCAAAGCCGGGCTGCCGGTGTTCGAAGGCTACGGCCTCTCCGAATGCGCCTCGGTGGTCTGCCTGAACCGTCCCGGCGCGGTGCGCCCCGGCAGCGTCGGCAAGCCGCTGCCCCACGTCCAGGTGAAGCTGGCCGAGGATGGTGAGGTGCTGGTCAGCGGCTCGTCCCTGCTCGGCTACCTGGGCGAGCCACCGCACCTGGACCCGTGGTGGCCCACCGGCGATATCGGTCGCTTCGACGACGACGGCTACCTGTACCTCGCCGGACGCAAGAAGAATCAGTTCATCACCAGCTTCGGGCGCAACGTCAACCCGGAATGGATCGAAGCGGAGCTCACGCAGAACGGCGTGCTGCTCCAGGCCTTCGTCCACGGCGAAGGCCTGCACCAGAACCTGGCGCTGCTCTGGCCGCTGGACCCCACTTGCAGCGATCAGGCCCTGGCCGATGCGGTGCAGCGCTGCAACGCCCTGCTGCCGGACTACGCACGCATCCACCGCTGGGCGCGCCTGCCTGAACCGTTCAGCAACAGCAACGGCCTGCTCACCCCCAATGGCCGCCCGCGCCGCGCGGCGATCCTGGAGCAGTACCGCGAAACCCTTTGCGCAATGGTTACCGAGTGAGGTTCACCGCCATGTCGTTCTTCGCAACCCTGCAAGCCGCCACCAGTGAGGAGCGCGACACGCTGTTCAGCGTCCCGGTGATCCGCGAGGCGCTGGCCGGCACCGTCAGCCTGGAGGGTTACATCGCGTTCCTGTCCCAGGCCTACCACCACGTGCGCCACACCGTGCCACTGATGATGGCCTGCGGAGCACGCCTGCCCGCTCACCTGGAATGGCTGCGTGGCGCGGTCTGCGAGTACATCGACGAAGAGTACGGCCACGAACGCTGGATCCTCGATGACATCGCGGCCTGCGGCGGCGACCCCGAAGCCGTGCGCAACGCGCGCCCGGCGCTGGCCATCGAGCTGATGGTGGCGTTCCTCTACGACCTCATCCAGCGCGGCAACCCGGTCGGCCTGTTCGGCATGGTCAATGTGCTCGAAGGCACCAGCATCGCCCTGGCCACCCACGCAGCCGGCGCCATTCGCAACAGCCTCGGCCTGCCGCAGGAGGCGTTCAGCTACCTGAGTTCCCACGGTTCGCTGGACCAGGAGCACATGCAGACGTACCGGCGCCTGATGAATCGCCTGGAAGACCCCGTCGACCAGGAAGCGGTGATCCACGCGGCGAAGGTGGTCTACCGCCTCTACGCCGACATGTTCCGTGGCCTGCCAAGGGCGCAGGACGACGCTGCCGAGGTGCGGCATGCGTTTGTCTGAATGCCGGGCGGTGCTGACCGGCGCCAGCGGCGGCATCGGCCTGCAACTGGCCGAACAGCTCTGCGCGGCGGGTGCACAGGTCCTGGCCGCCAGCCGCCATGCCGGCGCGCTGGAGGCGGTGATGCGCCGCTATCCCGAACGCCTGCGCTGGCAGGCCGCCGATCTGCGCAGCGGCGACGATCGCCAGGCGCTGCTCGACGAAGTACGCCGCATCGGCGGGGTCAACCTGCTGATCAATGCCGCCGGGATCAACCAGTTCGCCATGCTCGACCAGTTGGACGAGTCACGGCTGGACGATATGGTCGCTCTGAACATCGGCGCCACCCTGCAACTCACTCGCCTGCTGCTGCCGGTCCTGCGCGGGCAGCCGCGCGCGCTGGTGGTCAATGTCGGCTCTACCTACGGCTCCATCGGCTATCCGGGCTACGCCGTGTATTGCGCCAGCAAATTCGCGCTGCGCGGCTTCTCCGAAGCGCTGCGCCGCGAGCTGGCGGACACCTCGACGGACGTACTGTACGTCGCCCCGCGCGCAACCCGCACCGGCATGAACAGCGACGCCGCGATTGCCCTCAACGAGGCACTGAAGGTCGGTATGGACGACCCTCGCGACGTCGCCCAGGCGGTGCTCGCCGCCATTGAGGGCAAGCGCAGCGAGCTGTACCTGGGCTGGCCGGAAAAACTCTTCGTGCGCATCAACGGCATGCTGCCCGGCATAGTCGACCGCGCGCTGCGCAAGCAGTTGCCGCTGATTCGCCGCTACAGCCACGACGAGGACGAGCCCCGCTGATGCAAGCGCCAGGCAACGAGGACAGCGCGGGGAGATCGGTGCTTTACTCAGGAAAATCCAGGCAAGACAGGACTGATCATGCGTTTGCTGTTGGTAGAGGATGACCAAGCCCTCGGTGAAGGCGTTCGCACCGGCCTGCGCCAGGAGGGCTACACCATCGACTGGTTGCAGGACGGAGTCAGCGCCCTGCACGCCTTGCAGAACGAGGAGTTCGACCTGCTGGTGCTCGACCTGGGGCTGCCACGGCTGGACGGGCTGCAGGTACTCGCCAACCTGCGTGCAAGCGGCTCGACGGTGCCGGTGCTGATCCTCACCGCCCGCGATGCCACCGATGACCGCATTGCCGGCCTCGATGCGGGAGCCGACGACTACCTGGTCAAACCCTTCGACCTCCACGAACTCAAGGCCCGTCTGCGCGCGTTGCTGCGCCGCAGCAGCGGTCGTGCGCGGGCGTTGATCGAGCACGCCGGCGTCAGCCTCGACCCGACCACGCAGCAGGTGCGCTACCAGGGCCGGAACGTGGTGCTCACCCCCAAGGAGTATCAGTTGCTGCACGAACTGCTGTCGCAACCGGGCAAGGTCTTCACCCGCGACCGGCTGACCCAACTCCTCTACGGCTGGGACGAGAGCGCCGAGAGCAACACGCTGGAAGTGCACATCTCGCACCTGCGCAAGAAGCTCTTCAGCGGGCTGATCCGCACCGTGCGAGGCATCGGCTACCTGGTGGAAGCCTGATGAGCTCGTTGCGCAGCCGCACGCTGTGGCGGGTGATGCTCCTGCTGTTGGCGGGCACCGGCCTGTTGGCGTTGTACAACTACCACGACAGCAGCCACGAGATCGCCGAGATCTACGATGCCCACCTGGCGCAGAACGCCCGCCTGCTGCAGGGCGTGATGAGCCTGCCGCTGGCCGGCAACGACCGTCGGTCACTGTACCGCGCGTTCAACGATGCACTGAGCCAGGCCGGCGAAGGCCGCCCCGGCCACCCGTACGAGAACAAACTGGCGTTCACCGTCTGGAGCGACGATGGGCAAGTGCTCGTGCGCTCGCCCAGCACCCCGGAGTTCAGCAATCCGCCGCGCTCACCGGGCTTCCACACCATGCCCGGTACTGGCGGGCAGTGGCGCGGATTCGTCCTGCCAGTTCCAGAGCAGAAGCTGGTGATCTGGGTGGGCGAGCGCAATGACGTGCGCGGCGACCTGGTCGGCCGCATCGTGCGCCATACGCTGCTGCCGTTCCTGGCCGGCAGCCTGGCGCTGGCCCTGCTGGTCTGGCTGGCCATCGGCTGGGGCCTGCAACCATTGCAGAACATGGCCCGGGTGATCCGCGCCCGCCATCCGGACGCGCTGGAGCCGCTGCAACTGGTGCCGCTGCCACGCGAACTGGAACCAATGCAGGCCGCCCTCAACCGTCTGCTCAGCCAGGTGGAAACCCTGCTGCAGCGCGAGCACCGCTTCATCGCCGATGCCGCCCACGAGATGCGCACACCACTGGCGATCCTGCGCCTGCATGCGCAGAACGCGGCCCAGGCGAGCGACGAACGGGAGCGCCAGCAGGCCCTGGATTTCCTGATCGACGGAGCCGACCGCCTGAGTCGTGTGGTGAACCAGTTGCTGACGATGGCGCGGCTGGAGCCGAGCTCCAGCCGCGGGCACTGGAAAACGCTGGACGTGCAGGCGCTGGTGACCGATACCCTGGCAGAACTGACACCCTGGATGCTGCGCCATCAGGTCGAGCCCGACCTGGACATCGCCTCCGCCGACTACCGCACCGTCAGCGATGTGAGTGCGCTGGATGTGATCCTGCAGAACCTGGTCAGCAACGCGGTGAATTTCTCCCCCCCTGGCGCAACCGTGCGCGTCGCCCTCGAACGTCAGGGCAACGACCTGCTGCTGACGGTGCAGGACAGCGGCCCGGGCATCGACGAGGAGCGTCTGGAGCGGGCCTTCGAGCGCTTCCACAGCGAGGGCAACCCCGGCGGCGCGGGTCTGGGCCTGTCCATCGTGAACATGGCGGCGCAGCGGCTTGGGGGCGAAGTGCGCCTGCGCAACCGACCCGAAGGCGGCCTGCTGGCGAGGGTTCGCCTGCCCGTGCAGGGCGAATCCCGCGGCTGAACTTCACCGTACGTCGAGGTACTTAACATAACCTCTTCTGGATACTGGAGATTTTCTGCCGGCGGCATATGCTTGCAGAAAAGCTCCAGCACGCTGCGGTAGGGGGAATTCGACATGGGAAAGGCACTCAAGGAACGCGCAACCGTCATCTGCCGTCTCGATGACAAGATACTCTTCGTGCGCAAGGCCAAGTCGAAATGGAACCTGCCCGGCGGACGCATCGAAGGCGATGAGCGGCCAGGCCAGGCGGCCCAGCGCGAGCTGAACGAGGAGACCGGCCTGCAGGCATCGCAGCTCAGCTATCTCGCGCCGCTGGAGCTGTACCAGACCCTGCATTACGTGTTCGAAACGCCAGTCGACCCCACCCAGCAGCCGGTGCCGCTCAACGAGATCGCCGATTGCCGCTGGTTCGGCCCGGAAGACGTGGCACGGCGCAAGATCAACAAGTCGGTGCGGCGCCTGCTGCGCACCTGCCTGCCAAAGGCCGGTTGAACGGCTGATCGCCGCTTCCGAGGGTGCGCGGCGCCGGTGCTTCGCGGTATCTTCGGCGCCTTCCCCAACGCACCCTTCACAGGACTCCCGACCGATGCTCCGCGCCACACTGCTCTGCGCCACACTGCTCAGCTCCGCCGCCGTCAACGCCAAGGTCGAAGTGCAGCCGGTGCAGCACAGCAAGGTCGGTCCGGTGCTCGCGGTACGCATCTCCGAGGACATCGCCCCGGGCGACTACGAGCGGCTGCTCAAGGGCCTGATGGGCAATCCCGGCAAGTTCTCCCGCAAGGTGGCGCTGCTCGACAGCATCGGCGGCAGCGCGGCGGAGTCGATCAAGATGGGCCGGCTGCTGCGCGAGTCAGGCTTCGAAACCCTGGTGCCGGCCAACGGCGTCTGCCAGGGCTCATGCGTCTACCTGCTCGCCGCCGGCCACCGCAAGATCGTGCGCGGCTACGTCGGCCTGCATCGTCCCTACTACCCCGGCGGCGACTCGTCGCTGGCCGCCGGCAGCTACAACGCGCGCAGCTACCTGCGCGACATGGACATCCCGCTCGCCCTCGCCGACGACATGCAGGGGATCGACCCGCAGCACATGCGCGTGCTCTCCCCCCAGGAGCTGGAGCGCTACCGCCTGGGCGGCACGCCCAACCGCGTCAGCGCCCGCTGACCACCGGAACCGACTCCAGCACCGCAGCGCCGAGCCCATCCGCCTGCCGCTGGCGCGCGCCAAGCGCCGGCTGACTCAGACGCTCGCGGCCGTAGAAGGCCAGCGCGGTGCCCAGCATCGTCAGCCAGACGATGATCCCCGACCAGAAGGTGTGCGAAACGAAGTGCCAGCCCTGCGGCACGCGGGTCGTGCCGTAGACCAGGCCCAGCACCATTACCGCGGCGAACAGGGCGCGGGCATGACGCCAGCGATAGCGGCGCGCCACGAAGTACAGCGCCAGCACGGTGAAACCGCTGGAGGCGTGGCCGCCCGGCCAGCAGCGCCCCTCGCCCGCCTCGTGCAGCAGGCTGAAGTTCTCGAACCACTCGCGCTTCTCATGAATGCCGCCGTACAGCGTGGTCTCTACCGGACACCAGACGCTGGTGTGGCTCTTGAAGTAGTGGACCATCCCGGTGGTGATGGCGAAGGCCACCACCACGAAGATGAAGTCCCTGCGGTGCGCCGCCAGCCAGCGCAACGACGGCGCGACCCGCACACGTTCCAGCCAGGCACTGAAGCGTCCCTTGGGCAGCAGCGGCCAGATCAGCGACAGCAGCATGCCGATCACCGCCAGCTCGCCAGTGGTGTCGGGGATGATGCGCGGCAGCTTGTGGGTCAGCTTCTCGAACAGGTGGTCATGCTGCAGTACGAAGTTATGCGTGACCGGATCGTAAAACTGGTTGCTGATCAGCACGTCCAGGTTGGTCAGGTCGAACATGCAGAACAGCAGAACCGCCAGCAGCACGGGTACGCCGACGTTGATCAGATAGAAGCGGGAGGCAGACGACATGCAGAGTCCTTGCGGGATTTTTAACGAATCGGAGCGACGGCGGCCCATTGGTCGGCATCGAGATAGCCGAGCAGCTTGGGCGCACCCTGGCCATCGTTGATGAGGAACAGCGAAGAGGCGTAGTCCGGCGTTGCCGGTTCGGCGATGCTCACGGTGGCCTCCAGGTCCTCGATACATTCGCTGTGGGTCACCAGGATCAGGTTGCGGTGCGCCACCTTGTGCTGCTGCGCCTGGCGCAGCATCGAGCCACGGCAGTCGTACAGCCAGTTCTGCTGCGCCGGCTGCTGGCCGAACATCGAGGCGGCCGTCTGCTCGGCGCGCACCTGCGGGCTGCTGTAGATGTCGGCATCGGCGACGCCGAGCACGCGGAAGCGCTCGCCCAGCTCGTGGGCCGCCACCTGGGCCCGGACGGTGATGCCGTCGGGAGCCGAAAGACACGGAGCGCTGGAGCGGTCGCAACGCTCGGCATGCCGTACGAGGATGATCAGGTCGCCCTGCCGCCAGTGCTCGCGCAAAGCCTCCAGGCTCGCATAGTCATGGGCGATATTTCCGGCAGCCGGCGGGCGGATCAGCCAGAAGCCACTGATCAGGCCGAGCGCCAGAACAGCGAGCGGCAACAGGAGCCACCGGCTGGCAAGGACGCGTCGTGCCTTCTGGGCGAAAACGGAAATCTGCATAGGGCTCCCGGCGGAATGAATGACTGGTTGCTTCCCTGCCCGGTACACGCAACTGGTGCATTCGGAATGCCCGGCCCATCCCTGGGGCTCACATCGCACTGCGGGGTTGTCAGATGTCGGGCGTGGGGAAACCTAGCGCCGGATTCGTGAAGAAGGCGTCATGAATTGCTGAAGATGTCGTGACAGTGCGCAAAGCCTTTGGAAGACGGGCGAATCAGTGCGTTGCAGCGCGGGTGAGGACAGCGACCGTCCGTCGTCCCGACACGCCCGGCGCGAACGCTGAGCGCCGGCGCGGCGGTTCAGGGTTGCGCGGGACCGCAGCGCAACGGCTGCTCGCGCCACAGGCGCCAGGCGCTCTCCCAGCCCTGGTCGTGGCTCACGCCCGGCAGCTCGATCAACGTCAGGCAGCGTCCTTCGCCCAGCGCATCGCGATAGCTCCGCGCCAGCGACGCGGGCACCACGGAGTCGTCCAGCCCCACCAGATGGCGCTGCGGCAGGCGCGCCAGGCGCTGGCGCTGATCCAGCGGTTCCAGTGAGCCGTCGAGCGACGTGAGTTGTCGTTGTGCGGCCCACAGGCGCGGGCTGAGGTTGCCGGCCAGGGTCTGCACCTGGGCAATGTCGTCCCGGGTTGCCGCCAGCAGCAGCGCCAGCGCCGCGCCACCGGAATAGCCGATCAGTTCGAAATTCACGTTGCCGTAGCGCGCCTTCAGGCTATCCAGTGCCTGGTCGAGGCTGTGCAGGATTTCCGGGGCATAGCGCCGATTGGTCCACAGCGCAGGGCGGCAAGGGGCGGCGGCGAAGAACTGGCAGGGCCGGCCGAGATAGGCGCTGGGCCGCGGATCGTCCAGCGCCAGGCGGGCAACCAGCAGGTTGTGCGGCGAAGGGTCGAGGCTTGGCTGGCTGGCGGTCGCCCAGGCATGGCCGTCGCCTTCCAGATAGACCCGCAGCGTCGCTCCCCGCGCCGCGCGCGAGGGCGCCAGCAGAGCCAGCGGGAAGTCGCCACCGCGCACCGACTCCAGGTTCTGGCCCCGTTGCTGGGCCAGTTGCTGCAAGGCGTCACGCGGTGACTGGCAGGCGGCGAGGACGACGCCGCACAGCAGCGCCGCTCCCAGCCGCAGGACACCGACCCGCGAACGCGAGCCGGTGGCGCCGGACTTCATCAGAAGTCGTAACGCACTTTGGCGGTGAAGGTGTCGGCGTCGAAGTCGGTCTTGCCGACGTAGTCGTAGCTGACACCCAGGGTTACCGCACCGAGCTTGTAGTCCGCGCCGACACCCGCCTCGTAGCTGTTGCGAACGGCGCTGGAACCACTGGTGACGAACGGCGTGTCGCCGAGCACGAAGGTGGACGTGCTCCTGGCCTCATCAGCGGCGAAGTCGTGGTACGCCATCAGCTTCGCCTGCGGCTCGAAGGTACCCTGCCCCAGGACGTAGCTGCCGGCCACGCGCAGACCGGCGCCCAGCTCGGCCACTTCATAGCGCTGCGAATCGACGTCGAGCGCGGCGGACGAGCCCTTCTCGTGGTAGCCATCGATATCCACGCGGCTGTAGCGGGCGGCCAGGCGCGGCTCGACCAGGAACTGCGGGTTGATGTGGTAGGTGTAGCCACCGATCACATTCACCCCCAACAGATCGCTGTCGTAGTCGCCCTTGGCAGTGGTGCCGGCGATGCGACGCTTGCTCTCGTTGTCGTTGAAGCCGTAGGTCAGGCTGGCGTCGACGAAGTAGTTGTCCTGCTCAAAGCTGCCATACAGGGTGAAGGCATTGGTGTCGACGTCGGTGGTGTTGCCATTCTTGCTGTTCACGTCCGAGCGCAGGTAGCTGTAGGCCACGCCCAGGGTCACCTGCTCGTTCGGCTTGCCGTCGGCGCCGATGGACAGCCCGCGGCTGTAGGCGTTGTAGCCGGCCACCTGGTCGCGCATGTCCTGGCTGGCTTCGCTGTACAGCGTCTGGACCCACACGCCGGTCTGCTTCAGCACATCACCCGACGACGCTCCGCGCAGCCCGCCGGTGCGAGCGCTGGTGACATTGCTGATCAGGTTCTGCCCGGTGGTTGCGGCCTGGGTGGCGCCACGGTTGACCTCTGGCGACAGTTGCTCGCTCAGCCGGCGCAGTGCGGCGGGATCTTCCGATGCGCCGACATAGGCCTGAAACACCGGATCGTTCGGGTTGCTGGTCGCCAGCCTGCCGATCACGCCGCTGAATGCCGCGCTCGCACGCTGGGCGTTCGGCGAACCGCCGAGCTGGTTGATCACCTCGCCCACCTGCGCGCCCTGCTTGGCGGTGACATTGGCGACGATCTGCGTGCCGTCGACGCTGTAGCTGTCCACGTTGAGCAGTTGCGAGCGGCTCACCACGCCGAGACCGTGATCTGCCACGCTGCCGGCCTGCACCAGGGTGTACCGGCTTCCCTCGGCGCGGAAATCATCCCCCTTGGCGGCCAGGCGAATCTGCGAGCCCTTGTCGAACTCGGCGGTGCCGCTCACGGCCAGCACTGCCCTTGCCGGATCGGTGGCGCTGCTCAGGTTGAGGTCGAGGGTGGAGTTGCCGGCAACTTCGATATTGCCCTGCAGGCTGGTATGCGGCTGGCCCAGTTCCAGGTGTGCGGGGGTTTTGGCGTAGTCGCTGCCAACCGATACCCAGCCCGCGTCCCTCAGCACGATGTTGGCGCCATCGGCAGTGGCGTCGGTGCCATTGAAGCGCACGTCACCGGTGATATCGATGCTGCTCAGGTTGATCAGGTTGCCGGTGATGTCGCCGCCATTCCAGGCCAGGTGGACACCGTCGGTAGCCTGGGATGCGTCGATGGCCTCGTCGCCGGCGATGATGCTGCCACGGTTCTCGATCCACAGGCCGCTGCCATCGGTGTGGTCCAGGTCGAAACCGGCGATCACGATGCCCGCATCGTCGGCTTCGATCACGCCGGTGTTGAGAATCTGCCGGCCCGGACCGTGGAAGCGGACGCTGTACAGCTCGATCGCCGAGGCGTCGTCGCCGCGCGCGACGATCCGCCCGTTGTTGACGATACCGCCCAGGTCGATGGGGTTGGACATGTACTCATCGCCGGCGATGCCCACGGCATTCTCGCCGGTCACCTGGATCAGGCCGTCGTTGATCAGCTTGCCGTTGATGGTGCCACCGGCCAGCGAGATGCCGGCAGCGCTGAAGCCTTCGGCGAGGATTCGGCCGCTGGCGGCATTGACCAGGTCGCCGCCCAGCTTGGACTGCTCGGAGAACTCGATGGCACGGGTCTGATCCTGGGCAGTGTCGCCCTTGACGCTCAGGGTGCCTTCGTTGACCAGGTCGCCGCCGATTTTCAGCGCATCGCCCAGGAACGCCGAGACGCCCTCGCCAGCCACCTGGATGCGGCCGCGGTTGATCAGGTTGCCTTCGACCTCGGTAGCCGGGCCGGCGAAGCTGCCGATCTGCACGATGCCGAAGTCCACGCCGCCGGCATTGTTGCCCTGGGCATCGATGGTGGCGTTGAGCACCAGGTCGCCGGCGTAGCTGTCGCTGTACGACTCGAAGGCGCTACCGAAACTGCCGCTGCCGCTGAAGCTTCCGTTCAGCTCGACACTGGGGGCGGTGTACTGCTGGTACTCGGTGTGCAGTCCGGGATTGTTCAGGGTAATGCTGGTGGCGGGGTTCAGGGGAGTGGCTGCCTGGGCAGGCAGCGCGGCGCCGGAAATGGCAAGCGCCAGGATAGTCTTGCGGTACATCACGGTTTGTTCCTTAAACATCGACCTTTGGGGTTCCAACGCTTCCATGCGTGACGGTGCAGCCGAGAAATCCGGAATAGTTCAATAGCAAAGTGCCACACAGCAGAAGCGGGGCGGAAGATAAGTGAGATAGAGCCATTTTGCCAGCATTTACTGACGCCAGATTTCCACCATCTCCAGGCGCCTCGACGCCTTGGGATCCGCGCCCTTCAGCCCAAGGCGACCGATTGCCGCGGCAGATTAAGCCCGACAGCCTCGCCAGGGATGTCTAAGCTCTATAGCCACATGCGCGTGCCGGTGGCGGCGCGGCGGCTTCACGAGAGCCTCCGCCACAGCCCCATCGTGGCGAAAGAACTGGCCCGGAGCCGGCATAGCGTTGAGCCGACCCCGTAACCAGGACCCTGACCATGCACGACATCGACCCCGTGGAAACCCAGGAATGGCTGGACGCGCTGGAGTCCGTCCTCGAAAAGGAAGGCGAGGAACGCGCCCACTACCTGATGACCCGCCTCGGCGAGCTGGCCAGCCGTACCGGCACCCAACTGCCGTACGCCATCACCACTCCATACCGCAACACCATCCCGGTCGGCCACGAGGCACGCATGCCCGGCGACCTGTTCATGGAGCGGCGCATCCGCTCGCTGGTGCGCTGGAACGCCCTGGCGATGGTGATGCGCGCCAACCACAAGGATCCATCGCTGGGTGGGCACATTTCCACCTTCGCCTCCTCAGCGACCCTCTACGACATCGGCTTCAACTACTTCTTCAACGGCCCCACCGATGAACACGCCGGCGACCTGGTCTACTTCCAGGGCCACGCCTCCCCGGGCTTCTACGCCCGCGCCTACATCGAAGGGCTGCTCAGCGACGAACAACTGGAGAACTTCCGCCAGGAAGTGGACGGCAAGGGCCTGTCCTCCTACCCGCACCCGCGGCTGATGCCGGGCTTCTGGCAATTCCCCACCGTATCGATGGGCCTGGGGCCGATCCAGGCGATCTACCAGGCACGCTTCATGAAGTACCTGGAGAGCCGTGGCTTCATTCCCGCCGGCAAGCAGAAGGTCTGGTGCTTCCTCGGCGATGGCGAGACCGATGAGCCCGAATCCCTCGGCGCGATCTCCCTGGCCGGGCGCGAAAAGCTCGACAACCTGATCTTCGTGGTCAACTGCAACCTGCAGCGCCTGGATGGCCCTGTGCGCGGCAACGGCAAGATCATCCAGGAGCTCGAAGGCGTGTTCCGTGGCGCCAACTGGAACGTGATCAAGGTGATCTGGGGGCGCCTGTGGGACCCACTGTTCGCCAAGGACACCGCCGGCTTGATGCAGGCCCGCATGGACGAAGCAGTGGACGGCGACTACCAGAACTACAAGGCCAAGGACGGCGCCTACGTACGCGAACACTTCTTCGGCAAACGGCCCGAGCTACTGGAAATGGTCAAGGACCTCTCCGACGAGGAAATCTGGAAGCTCAACCGCGGCGGCCACGACCCCTACAAGGTGTATGCCGCCTACCACGCAGCGGTGAACCACAAGGGCCAGCCCAGCGTGGTACTGGCCAAGACCATCAAGGGCTACGGCACCGGCACCGGCGAGGCGAAGAACATCGCCCACAACATCCATGAGATCGACGTGGAAAGCCTGCGTGCCTTCCGCGACCGCTTCGACATTCCGATACGTGACGACGACCTGGCAAATCTGCCCTTCTACCGTCCCGACAAGGACAGCGCCGAAGCACGCTACCTGAAGGAGCGCCGCGCCGCGCTGGGCGGCTTCATGCCTCATCGGCATGGCAACAGCCTGCGCATCCCGACACCGCCGCTGGAAACGCTCAAGGCGCTGCTCGACGGTTCGGGCGACCGCGAAATCTCCACCACGATGGCCTTCGTGCGGATCATTTCGCAACTGGTCAAGGACAAGGAACTCGGCCCGCGCATCGTGCCAATCATCCCCGATGAGGCACGCACCTTCGGCATGGAAGGTATGTTCCGTCAGCTCGGCATCTACTCCTCGGTCGGCCAGTTGTACGAGCCGGTCGACAAGGAGCAACTGATGTTCTATCGCGAGGACAAGAAGGGCCAGATTCTCGAGGAAGGCATCACCGAGGCAGGCGCCATGTCCTCCTTCATCGCCGCCGGCACCGCCTACAGCAACTACCGCCAGCCGATGCTGCCGTTCTACATCTTCTACTCGATGTTCGGCTTCCAGCGTATCGGCGACCTGGCCTGGGCCGCCGGCGACAGCCTGACGCGTGGCTTCATGCTCGGCGGCACCGCCGGGCGTACCACGCTCAACGGCGAGGGCCTGCAGCACGAGGACGGCCACAGCCATGTGCTGGCGTCGGTCATCCCCAACTGCCGCACCTACGACCCGACCTACTCCTACGAGCTGGCGGTGATCATCCAGGAAGGCGTGCGGCAGATGATGCAAGAGCAGCAGGATGTCTTCTACTACATCACCGTGATGAACGAAAACTACCCGCACCCGCCGCTGCCCAAGGGCGTCGAAGACGGGATCATCAAGGGCATGTACCTGCTCGACGAAGACCGCCGCGACACCGCCCACCACGTGCAGTTGCTCGGCTCCGGGACCATCCTGCGCGAGGTCGAGGCTGCCGCGCGGATACTGCGCGAAGACTTCGGCATCGGCGCCGATGTCTGGTCGGTACCGAGCTTCAACGAACTGCGCCGCGACGGCCTTGCCGTGGAGCGCTGGAACCGCCTGCATCCGGGGCAAAAACCCCGGCAGAGCTATGTCGAGCAATGCCTGGGCGGCCGCAGGGGACCGGTGATCGCCTCCACGGACTACATGAAGGTGTACGCCGAACAGATCCGCCAGTGGGTGCCGAGCAAGGAGTACAAGGTGCTGGGCACCGACGGCTTCGGCCGCAGCGACACTCGCGCCAAGCTGCGGCACTTCTTCGAGGTGGATCGCCACTGGGTCGTCCTGGCCGCGCTGGAAGCCCTGGCCGACCGGGGCGACATTGAGCCGAAGGTGGTGGCCGAGGCCATCGCCAGGTTCGGCCTCGACCCCGAGAAACCCAACCCGCTGGACTGCTGAGGATAGGCACGATGAGCGAGACAATTCGCGTACCCGACATCGGCAACGGCCAGGGCGAAGTCATCGAACTGCTGGTCAAGGTCGGCGACCGCATCGAGGCGGACCAGAGCCTGCTGACGCTGGAGTCCGACAAGGCCAGCATGGAAATTCCCGCACCGAAGGCCGGTGTGGTGAAGGCCATCAAAGTGAAGATCGGCGACACCCTCAAGGAAGGCGATGAAATCCTCGAACTGGAAGCCGAAGACGGCGCCGCCCAGGCCACGACGGAAGAGCCGCCACCCCCCTCCGCAGAAGCCCCCAGGCCTGCTGCCGTCGCACCTGCGCCGCCTCCTGCGCCTGCGGTCAGCGGTGGCGTGGAAACCATCAAGGTGCCGGATATCGGCAATGGTCAGGGCGAGATCATCGAGCTGATGGTCAAGGTCGGCGACCGCATCGAGCCGGACCAGAGCCTGCTGACGCTGGAATCCGACAAGGCCAGCATGGAAATTCCCGCGCCGAAGGCCGGCGTGGTGAAGGCCATCAAAGTGAAGATTGGCGACACCCTCAAGGAAGGCGACGAGATTCTCGACCTGGAAGTCGCGGGAGCGCCCCAGGCCCAACCTTCCCCACCGCCGGCGGAAACGCCCGCGGCCGCTCCGACCGAACCGGCAAAGGCGCCGGCACCGGTTGGCGCACCGAGCCGCGGTGGCATCAAGGTTCACGCCGGCCCCGCCGTGCGCATGGTCGCCCGCGAGTTCGGCGTCGACCTGGCCGAAGTGAAGGGTACCGGCCCGAAAGGCCGCATCCTCAAGGAAGACGTGCAACTCTTCGTCAAGGAGCAGTTGCAGCGCGGCAAGTCAGGCGCGCCGGCTGGCGCTACCGCTGGCGCGGGCATCCCGCCGATCCCGGAAGTCGACTTCAGCAAGTTCGGCGACGTGGAAGAAGTGGCGATGACCCGCCTGATGCAGGTCGGCGCCGCCAACCTGCATCGCAGTTGGCTGAACGTGCCGCACGTGACCCAGTTCGACTCCGCCGACATCACCGACGCGGAGGCTTTCCGCATCGCCCAGAAAGCGGTGGCGGAAAAGGCCGGCACCAAGCTGACCATCCTGCCGATCCTGCTCAAGGCCTGTGCACACCTGCTCAAGGAAATGCCGGACTTCAACAGCTCCCTGGCCCCCAGCGGCAAGGCGCTGATCCGCAAGAAGTACGTGCACATCGGTTTTGCCGTGGATACGCCCGACGGCCTGCTGGTGCCGGTCATCAGGAACGTCGACCAGAAGAGCCTCCTGCAGCTCGCCGCCGAAGCCGCCGAACTGGCCGAGAAAGCGCGCACCAAGAAGCTCTCCGCCGACGCGATGCAGGGCGCCTGCTTCACCATCTCCAGCCTCGGCCACATTGGCGGCACCGGCTTCACGCCGATCGTCAACGCGCCGGAAGTGGCGATCCTCGGTGTGAGCAAGGCGACCATCCAGCCGGTATGGGACGGCAAGGCCTTCCAGCCGCGCCTGATGCTGCCGCTGTCGCTGTCCTACGATCACCGCGTGATCAACGGGGCGGCCGCCGCGCGCTTCACCAGGCGGCTGGGCGAACTGCTGGAGGATATCCGCAGCCTGCTGCTGTAACCGGGCGAACCGTTCCCAGGGCATTCGGAACGGGCATTCACGGGATTTGCGATACCCAATGGCGGGCCCACGCGCCGCTCGATGGGTATCGCTTCGCTCCACCCATCCTACGAACCGGCGAAGGCAGTCACTCCTGGGCACCGCAGCCGTTCACATACGATCCAGCGGAATCTTCAGGTAGCGCACGCCGTTGGCCTCGGCCGGCGGCAACTCGCCGCCGCGCATGTTGACCTGGATCGACGGCCAGATCAGCGCCGGCGCGTTCAGCGTCGCATCGCGCTGCCGGCGCATGGCGACGAAGGCGTCCTCGTCCACCCCCTCGCGCACGTGCACGTTGCCCTGGCGCTGGCGTGCCACCGTGGTCTCATGCTGGTGCTCTTCACGCTCCGCGGTGAGGTAGTCGTGGCACATGAACAGGCGGGTATCGTCCGGCAGCGCGAACAGGCGCTGGATCGACCGGTAGAGCGCCCGTGCATCGCCGCCGGGGAAGTCGCAGCGCGCGGTACCGTAGTCCGGCATGAACAGCGTGTCGCCGACGAAGGCCGCATCGCCTACCCGATAGGTCATGCACGCGGGCGTATGGCCGGGAGTGTGGAGCGCCTCAGCCTGCAACCCGCCGATGAAGAAGCTCTCGCCATCGTCGAACAGATGGTCGAACTGGCTGCCGTCGCAGGGGAAGTCGACGCCGATATTCAACAGGCCGGCAAACGTCCGCTGCACCTCCGCAATCGCCCTGCCGATGGCCAGGCGCCCGCCCAGTTCCCGCTTGAGCAGGGCCGCCGCCGACAGGTGATCGGCGTGCAGATGCGTCTCCAGCAGCCACTCCACCTCCAGCCCCTGCCCGCGCACGTAGTCCGCGATGCGCCGGGCGCCAGCGTGGGAGGTGCGCCCCGCGGCGGCATCGTAGTCGAGCACCGGGTCGATGATCGCGCAACGCCGCGTGCCCGGGTCGCTGACCACATAGCTGTAGGTGGATGTCGCCGGATCGAAGAAGTGCTGGATAACCGCGCTCATGCCGTCCTCCCCTGCGCTTCGCGCCGTGCCTCGAATGCCGTGTACAGCCCCATGCCCGCGAGCATCGCCAGGCAGAACAGCGCAGCCTGCCAGTAGCCGGCGGCGAAGGTCACCAGCGCCGGTCCCGGGCAGATGCCGGCGACACCCCAGCCAACGCCGAACAACAGGCTTCCGCCGATCAGCCGTGCATCCAGATCGCGACGCTGCGGCAACTGCATGGTGCCGCCCAGCAGCGCGCGGTCACGCCGCCGCGCCCAGCCGAAGAACGGCGAGGCCACACCAATGGCGGCGACCATCACCAGCGCCAGCGACGGATCCCAGCGGCCGGCGAGATCGAGAAAGCCCAGCACCTTGGCCGGGTTGGCCATACCGGCCAGCAGCAGACCAACGCCGAACAGCAGCCCACTCAGGAACGCAGCAATCTTGCGCATGCCTCAACCTCCCAGCACGTGGCGCAGAACGAATACCGTGATGAAGCCCGTGGCCATGAAGCACAGTGTCGCCACCAACGAACGGCCAGACAGCCGCGACAGGCCGCACACACCATGCCCGCTGGTGCAGCCGGCGCCGAAGCGGCTGCCCACGCCAACCAGCAGGCCGGCCACTACCAGGCTCGTCCAGCCGGCATCGATACGAATCGCCGGCAGTGGAAGCAGAACCGCCCACAACAGCGGTGCCCCCAGCAGGCCGAGCAGGAATATCGCCCCCTCGCCGCTCCAGCCGGAGCGTTTGAACAGCCCGCCGAGCAGGCCGCTGATGCCAGCGACGCGGCCATCCAGCACGGCGAACAGCCCCGCCGAAAGGCCGATCAGCGCACCGCCGGCCAGGGCACTCCAGGGGCTGAAACTGCTCCAGTCGATCATTTCGGCTCCTCCGCGCAGAACAGGCGGTGCAAGGTTTCGATCACCGCCAGCGCCTCGCTGCTGGCGATACGGTAATAGACCTGCTTGCCGTCGCGCCGGGTTTCCACCAGCGCTTCGCGGCGCAGCACTGCCAGTTGTTGCGACAGCGTCGGCTGGGCAATGCCGGTGCACGCCTCCAGCTCGCCGACGTTCATCTCGCCCTGGGCCAGTTGGCAGAGCAGCAGCAGGCGGTCGGTGTTGGCCAGCGCCTTGAGCAACTGACAAGCCGACTCGGCCGATTGATGCAGCCGCAGGATGTCTGCGGGATCGATGGATAACGTAGTCATGGCATCTTTCTACAAAAAAATAATCTATATTTTTATATATTGATTTGCCGGTGCTGGCCAGCCCTGCGTTGCGCCATCAGATCAGCGGTTTTTCATAGCGCCAGGCATCGCCGCCGTCCTCGTAGTAACCGGCGATATGCCCGAATCGCCGATAACCGCTGCGCTCGTAGAGGCCAATGGCGGCGGCGTTGTCGACGCGCACTTCCAGCCGCAGCCGTGTGCAGCCACGTTCGCGGGCACGGCATTCGCTGCGCTGCATGAGCCCGCCCCCTACCCCGCGGCCACGCGCTCGCGGAGAAACCGCCAGGGAATAAAGGCGCGCCACCTCGGAACCACGACGAAACAGCGACAGCGCATAACCAAGCAACTCGCCCTCATCCTGCGCAACCTGCAGCTCGGCGCTGGGCACCTGGAGCAGGCGGCGAAGGCTGCGCGGGCTCAGCCGGTCTCCCTGGAACGACTGTTCTTCCAGTTGCAGCAGATGCGCTAAATCCTCAGGCGTGGCAAGGCGATATAACAACGACATGCGTTCTCCGTAAAACTTTCGTAATGAACCGGGACATTTCCCGAAGTTACTGCTTAATAGAAGCACGGCAACTTCCAGAAAGGCCAGGAAACAATGTCATCACTACAAACCAACTTCGGCGAAAAGAGCAATGCAAGTTCACTTTCGATCATCCCCCGCAACACTGATGAAACGCCAGGAGGCAGGCACTCCAGCCGGGTCATGATCATCGTTGAACGCAAGGAAGACTGGTCTTCATATATTCCCAGCGAAGACATGCTGACAGCCCGTGAATATCTCGAAGAGTCACGTCAGTTCGAACCGGGCAAGCGCGTACAAGTCATCAACCTGTGTCGCAATTATAAATATCTCGGCCACGGTTATTATTGTTCGCTGCTGGCCGAGGCGCGCGGGCACAAAGTGATTCCGCCGGTACGCACCATCAGCGAACTGGCGAAGAAGTCGCTCTATGGCCTGGCCCTGGACGACCTTGAAAAATCACTGGAGAAGGCCCTCGCCCAGCATCCCTGCGCCAGTACCGATGGTTTCACTCTCAGCCTGTACTTCGGCCGCACCGACCTCGAACCGCTGCAGGACATCGCCCGCCAACTGTTCGAAGCCTTCCCCTGCCCTATCCTGCTGGTGGACTTCCGCCGTACCGACACCTGGCACATCGCGGGCGTCCGCGCCGGCGCCCTGCACAAGCTGCGCGAGAGCCAGGAAGACCAGTTCGCCAATGCCCTGGACGCATTCAGCCGAAAAGTCTGGCGCCAACCACGCTCGCGGCGGCTGGCGCGCTACGACATGGCGATCCTGCACAACCCCGACGATGCCCTGCCGCCGTCCAATGACCGTGCGCTGGAGAACTTCATCCGTGTCGGCAAGGGCATGGGCATCGACGTCGAGCTGATCGGCAGGAAGGATTACGCGCGACTGGCCGAGTACGACGCACTGCTGATCCGCGAGACCACCAGCGTAGACGACCACACCTACCGCTTCGCCAAGAAGGCCGAGAGCGAGGGGCTGATCGTGATGGACGACCCGGCGTCGATCCTGCGCTGTACCAACAAGGTCTACCTGACCGATCTGCTGCGCAGCCACGGCCTCGGCATGCCGGCGAGCGAAATCCTCTACCGGGACAACCCGCAGGAGCTGGAACGGGTCGGCATGCGCCTGGGCTTTCCATTGGTGCTGAAGATCCCCGACGGTTGCTTCTCCCGTGGCGTCTACAAGGTGGAAGACGCCCGGCAGCTACGCAGCGCCGCCGCCGACCTGTTCGAGCATTCGGTGCTATTGCTGGCACAGGAATTCGTCTTCACCGAGTACGACTGGCGCATCGGCATTCTCAACCGCAAGCCGATCTATTCCTGCCAGTACTTCATGTCGCGCGGGCACTGGCAGATCGTCAACCACAAGGCCGGCGCCATCGGCGAATGCCGCACCCTGCCAGTCAGCGAGGCACCGCGCGCCGTGGTGGAGCTGGCGTTGCGGGCCGCCAATCTGATCGGTGACGGCCTCTACGGCGTCGATCTCAAGGAGGTCGGTGCCGAGGTCATGGTGATCGAGGTGAACGACAACCCGAACCTCGACGCCGGTATCGAGGACGCCTGCCTGAAGGACGAGCTGTACCGCCTGGTGCTGGGGGAGTTCATCCGCCGCCTGGAGCTGAAACGGCACGGCCAGGTCCGCTGACGCCCCTTTCCCGCACGTTCCCCGCGCCACCTGGCGTGGTTCAAGGAGTCTTCATGGAACCGTTGCACATCGGCCTGACCATTCTCATCGCCATCGTGGTGTTCGGCACCGCGATCAATTATTTCGATCACCGCATGAAGCCGCGCGACATCCGCGAGCAGGCGCGCCGCAAGGTTCAGCCGAAGCGCACACAGTAAATCGGCGGCAGATTGGCCGACAGGCAGCTCCAGTGATCGCCGCCATCCTCCGACAACCACAGGCTACCTGTGGTGGAGCCCAGGGCCAGGCAGGCGCCGTCGTCATCCACGGCCAGGCCGTGGCGGTACACCAGGTCGAACGCCGCGCCCTGGGGCAGGCCGTTGTCCAGTACGTCGAAGGTAGCCCCTCCATCGCAGGTACGGGTGACGACGAAGCGCCCATCCACCGGCACCCGGCACTCGTCCTTCTGCGCCGGGACGAACCAGGCGGTTTCGGGACGGGTCGGATGCACTGCCACCGCGAACCCGAAGCTCGACGGCTTGGCCTGCACGTCGTGCCAGTTCGCGCCGCCATCGCTGGAGGTGAAGATGCCGTTGTGATGCTGCACCCACAGCCGCTCGGGCTGCGCCGGGCACTGCACCAGCCGGTGCGGGTCCTGGATGGCGCCCTCCTCGCGCAGCTCCGGCGGCATGTAGTCGGCGTACATGCCGCGGGTGGTATTGCTCCAGTTGGCGCCGCCATCGTAGGTCTGCCAGACGCCGCCGCAGGACACGCCTACGGTCAGGTGCCGGCTGTCGCGCGGGTCGACGCTGACCGAGTGGATGCCTGGCCAGTCGTAGCCGCCGCCGAACCAGCGGGCGCGCTCCGGCCGGTCCCACAGTGGGCGATTGAGCTCCCAACTGTCCCCACCGTCGGAGCTGCGGAACAGTCCGCCGGGAATGGTGCCTGCCCAGAGCACACCGCACTCGCTGGCGCCGCCGGTTTCCAGGCACCAGATCTGCTGCAGGCTCCACGGCGCGGCGGGAGCCTCGCCCTCGGCCGGCGCGGGCAGCGGGTCGGGTTGCGGCGGATAGATCGGCACCGCGCATTCCTGCCAGCTTTCACCTGCGCGCTGGCGCCACAGCTTGCAGCCGAAGTGGCCGAGATTCAGCGCCGCGTAGAGCGTCTCGTCGCGGGGGTCGGCCAGCACCATGCTCAGCGGTTCGCCGACGAACTCACGGCGAACCTCTCGCCAACCACCGCCGTCACCGCGCTGGAAGGTGAACAGTCCCTTGCGGGTCGCCACCAGCAATCGATCGTCCATTGCCACGCTCCTGCCAGTTCAAGAGAAGTCGTCGAGCACGTGCGCTTCCCTAGCCGCCGCTCAGGGCCTGCACCACGTAGACCTCACTGTCAGGCGCCAGCACATCGCTGAAGCCGCCCCGGTCGCGCACACGCAGGCCGTCGATGAAGATCGTCAGGTGCCGGCGCAGCCCGCCCTGGTCATCCAGCAGGTAGCCGCGCAACGCGGGCGTCTCGGCGAACACCGCCTCCAGCGCACCAGCCAGGGTCACCGCCGGCAGTTCACGCTCCGCCACCGGAACGTGACGCTGGATCGAGGGTGCGAAGGCGATACGGCACATGGAACGAACCCGGCGCAATCTGGCGATAGCACCAGTCTAGTGCAGCGAGAGGTGGCGATGGCACGGGGCGACCGGACGCACCGGGTCGCGCGCAGCGCCTCTGGAATGGGCAAGTCAGCGGCGCGGGCCGCACATTCAGTTTCGATTATTCAAAACCAAGCATCTTGAAAATCACATTTAATAAACGCATCGGCCTGTGCGAGGCTGCCATCATCGTCAGCCATTTCATTCGACATGCACCCGCCCGTTTCGCCCGCACCGTTGGACTCCACTGCCGCCCGCAAGGCCGGCAGCGCTGTCCGCCTGCCGCGCAAACATGCTCGCTGGCTCGAACTGCAACCGCTGACCCTGCCTCTCGAACTGGCCTTCTGGGCGCTCTGGCATTGCCGCCACGCGCGTCCACCGGATATCGCCAGCCGCTGACCGTCGGGCCGCCAGGCCCGGATTTCCATCGACGGAACTACGCTCAGGAAAAGCCTTTCCAGAACAAGACGTAGCCCGTTGCATCGCTTGCCTGCCCATACCCATGCCGATCGGCATGGCCCCGGCCTGTGCAGGTCGTCAGCGCACCCGGATGGGTGCTAACGAGAGCCACATGAATTTCGCCTCTGTGCAAGAAGCCCAGTATTTCCTGGCCCAGAACCCCGACATCGAGATGGTCGAGCTGTTCATCCTCGACGCCAACGGCGTACCGCGCGGCAAGTTGCTGCACCGGGAGGAACTGCTCGCGGTGTACCAGTCCGGCCGGCCTCTGCCGAGCACCATCCTCGGCCTGACCCTGCACGGTGAGGACGTCGAAGACTCCGGCCTGGTCTGGGATGTAGGCGACATCGACTGCCGCGCCTATCCGCTGGCCGGCAGCCTGGTGCGCCTGCACTGGCGGCAGATTCCCACCGCAGCGGTGCAGGTCAGCATGCACCCCGAGGAAGGCAAGCCGGCGAACATCGCCGACCCGCGCCATGTGCTGATCAAGGTGATCGACCAATTGAAGTCCGACGGCTACCACCCGGTGATGGCCTGCGAACTGGAGTTCTACCTGCTCGACGCCAAACGCGACGCCAATGGTCGCCCGCAACCGGCGCTGGACGCCGACGGCGGCCGCCCGCGTGCCACCCAGGTCTACGGCCTGCGCGAACTGGAGCAGATCGAGCCGTTCCTTGCCGATCTCTATGCGGCCTGCAAGGCCCAGGGCATTCCGGCACGTACCGCGATTTCCGAATATGCGCCGGGACAGGTGGAGATCACCCTGGAGCACGGCGACGCGCTCGTCGCAATGGACCAGGCGGTGCGCTACAAGCGCCTGGTGAAGGGCGTTGCGCACAAGCACGGCATGCAGGCCTGCTTCATGGCCAAGCCGTTCGACGACCTGGCCGGCACCGGCATGCACATGCACGTGTCACTGGCCGACGCCGAGGGCAATAACCTGTTCGCCAGCGAAGACCCTGCCGGTACTCCGCTGCTGCGCCAGTCCGTGGGTGGCATGCTGAAAAGCCTGCTCGACTCGCTGCTGCTGTTCTGCCCCAACGCCAACTCCTACCGCCGCTTCCAGGCCAACAGCTACGCACCGCTGGCGCCGACCTGGGGCTGCGACAACCGCACTGTCAGCCTGCGCGTTCCCGGCGGCCCGGCCAACACCCGACACGTGGAGCACCGCATCTGCGGAGCCGATGCCAACCCTTATCTCGCTGCGGCGGCCATCCTCGCCGGCATCCACCGCGGCATCCGCGAGCAGATCGACCCGGGCGCGCCGGTGGAAGGCAACGGCTACGCCCAGGCCAAGGAACTGCTGCCCACCGACTGGCTCACCTCGCTGCGCGCGCTGGAGCGTTCCAGTTGGGCGCGGGACGCGCTGGGGCACGAGTTCCTTGGTGTGTACCTGAAGGTGAAGCAGGCCGAGTACCGCCAGTTCATGGGCGAAGTCGGCGAGCAGGACTGGCGCTGGTACCTGACGCAGGCGTGAAGCGGCCCGCAACGAGCCTTCGCCCAGGCAAGGGCTCCGGCGAGAAACGAATGACAGCCCACGCCGGACGGCCCCATGCAGAGGGCCGCGGCGAGGGAACACGAACAACGACAGGAACACCGAAATGAACGCTGCACTGAAGCCCGCCACGCCCGCCCCCGAGCGTGCCAAGTCCTACTACTCCGCCAGCCTCAACGAAGAGACCGGCTACCCCACGCTGCAAGGCGAGGTGAATGTCGACATCGCCATCATCGGCGGCGGCTTCACCGGCGTCGCCACCGCCGTGGAGCTGGCCGAGCGCGGCTACAAGGTCGCCATCGTCGAGACCAATAAGGTCGGCTGGGGCGCCAGCGGGCGCAATGGCGGGCAGGTCACGGGCAGCCTGTCGGGCGATGCGGCGATGAGCAAGCAGATGCGTCAGTGGCTGGGCGATGATGTCGATGACTTCATCTGGCACCTGCGCTGGCGCGGCCACGAAATCATCAAGAGCCGCGTGGAAAAGTACGGCATCCAGTGCGACCTGAAGTTCGGCCACCTGCATGCGGCGATGAAGCAATCGCACCTGGACGAGCTGAAGACTTCCTTCGATGACGCCAAGCGCCGCGGCATGGGTGACGAGATCACGCTGCTGGACGGTGCCGGTGTCCGTGCGCATCTGGAAAGCGACCTCTACTGCGGCGCGATCAAGAACACCCGCAACATGCACCTGCACCCGCTCAACCTGTGCATCGGCGAAGCCAAGGCCGCCGCCAGCCTGGGCGCGCTGATCTTCGAACACTCCGAGGTGCTGGACATCATCCACGGCCCGCGCCCGGCGGTAGTGACCTCAGGCGGGCGCATCAACGCCGCGCAGGTGATGCTCGCCGGCGACGTCTACCACAAGCTCGAACGCAAGAAGCTCAAGGGCATGATCTTCCCGGCGATGGGCGGCATCGTCACCACCAAGCCGCTGGGCGAAATGGCCAAGCGTCTCAACCCGCAGGACCTGGCGGTCTATGACTGCCGCTTCGTGCTCGACTACTACCGCATGACCGGCGACGGCCGCCTGCTGTTCGGCGGCGGCGCCAACTACTCCGGCCGCGATTCGCGCGACATCGCCGGCGAACTGCGCCCGTGCATCGAGCGCACCTTCCCGGCGCTCAAGGGCGTGGACATCGAGTTCCAGTGGAGCTGCGCCATGGGCATCGTGATGAACCGCATCCCGCAGCTGGGCAAGCTGTCGGAGAACGTCTGGTACTGCCAGGGCTATTCCGGCCACGGCGTGGCGACCACCCATATCATGGGCGAGATCATGGCCACCGCCATGACCGGCGACCTGGAGAAGTTCGACACCTTCGCCCAGTGCAAGCATATCCGCGTGCCGATGGGCGACGTGTTCGGCAACCCGATGCTGGCGGCGGGGATGTGGTACTACCAGTTGATGGAGAAGCTGCGCTGACAGCAGGCTTCGAGGTTGACCTGTAGGACCGAGGGGGACGCCTCGTCCTTGCTCGCGAACCGCACTCTGCCTCCGCTACCGGCTTGCGCTGCGCAGGATGGGGCGGGCGGCGCTCCGCGAGCTTGCAATACCCATGCGGGTGCAGGAATCGATGGGTATCGCTGCGCTCCACGCCATCCTACGTTCCTGCTTCGCCTTGGTTTCGATGTGGATGGGAGCGCTGATCGCGGACGAAGTCCGCTCCTACGAGCAGGCGCGGCGCCAAGTGGTTCGCGAGCAAGGACCAGGCGTCCCCCTCGGTCCTACGAAGAGCCCAACGCCCACTCCACCTTTGGCTTTGGCTTTGGCTTTGGCTCCTAAAGTCTTCCTGCGAAACATCCAAGCACTCCAAACGCCCCGTTCAGGAGGCCTCGTTGAAGCGAAAAACCGGATGTCCGGGGCACGCCTTCTTGGTTACTTCTTCGGCGTTTGGAAGAAGTGACTCGCCCGAGGGGGCGAAACAAGAAGTTCAAGCGCACGCCGAAGCGGCACAGGAACACCCACGCCAACACAGTGCATAAGGCGCACAACCCGGAACGGCTTATGCGCCGATAGCTCAACGGCGGATAACGCTGACGCGTTATGCGCCCTACGGTCTTTGCCGTGCGGATCGCGAGCAAGGACGAGGCGTCCCCCTCGGCCCTACAGGGCAGCTACAGCGCTAACGCGAAACGCGCTGAAACGCCCACCCTCTCCGCCCGTACCCGCAGCCACTCGACACCACCGCCCCACTCGGGGATAAAGGCTGCACTTCGCCGTTTGGAGTGAGCCATGCGTTTCCCCTCGATGACCGCCCTTCGCGTGCTCGACGCCGTGGCCCGATTGGGCAGCCTGTCCGGCGCGGCCAGCGAGCTGAGCCTGACCCGCAGCGCCGTCAGCCACCAGTTGCACAGCCTGGAAGACTGCCTGGGCATCCCGCTCACCGAGCGGGTCGGCCGCGGCATCGCGCTGACCTACCACGGCGAATGCTTCGCCCGCGAAACGCAGCGCGCGCTGGCGATCCTCAACGAGGCGCGGCGCTTCGCCAATGCCGAGGAAGTCGCCGGGCGCCTGTGCGTGAGCTGCACGCCGGGCTTCGCCACCTACTGGCTGTGCCATCAGATCGGCAAGTTCCAGCGCGCTCACCCGCAGGTGGAGTTGAACCTGGTTTCGCCGCGAATCCCCGACGATGTCACCAACCGCGACGTTGACCTGTTTATCGCCTATGGCGTTGGCGACTGGCCCGACCTGCACGTGGACCTGATCGCCACCCTCGACACCTTCCCGGTGTGCAGCCCGTCGCTGATCAACTCCGTAGGTGGCCTGGATTCGCCGGAAGACCTCGCCAGCCTGCCCTTCCTGCACATGGTCGACCACTCCGACTGGTTGCTGTGGGTCGCCGCCGCCGGCGTGCGCGATCTCAACGTGCGCAACGGCATCGTTTTTTCCGATGCGCACCTGGTGCAGTCTGCAGCCATCGCCGGCCAAGGGGTGGCGATGGGCGATGCGCTGGTCAGCGGCGATGCGATGGCCAAGGGGCAACTGGTGCGGCTGTTCAACGTCGCCATCGAGCCACCCAACCGCTACTACTTCGTCAGCGACCCGGCCAAGACCGAACGCCCCGATGTACGGGCCTTCAAGGCATGGATGAAGGCGGAACTGCGGATGTCCGAGCAGTTCCGCAAGGGTGGTCGCAACGCGCTGATTGGTGAGTGATTTCGAACAATGAGGGCGAAAAAACGCGATTGAAGCGGAGAGGGATTTAACAATACTGCATTAAAAAAAGACCGCCGTTTTTTACCCTGATGCGGCGGTCGCTTCGAACAAGAACAAGAACATCGAGGTATGTGCAGTGGAGCGACAGCCCCAACTTCGTGCCATCGGCATCGGCAAGAGCTACGGCAGTTTCAATGCGCTGGACGGGGTGTCCATCGACATCCGGCAAGGCGAGTTCCTCACCCTCCTGGGCCCGTCCGGCTCCGGCAAGACCACCTTCCTGATGATCCTCGCCGGCTTCCAGGACCCTTCCCGCGGCCGCCTGGAAGAAGGTGGCGAAGACATCACCAGGCGCCCCGCCGAGAAACGCAACTTCGGCATGGTATTCCAGGGCTACGCCCTGTTCCCGCACATGAGCATCGAGGACAACGTCGCCTTCCCGCTGAAAATTCGCGGCGTGAAGACCGACGAACGCAACCGTCGGGTGCGCCGCATGCTTGAGGTGGTAGGCCTGGGCGAGCACCTGGGCAAGCGTCCCGGCGAGCTTTCCGGCGGCCAGCAACAGCGCGTGGCCATTGCCCGCGCGCTGGTATTCGAGCCCGACCTGCTGCTGCTCGACGAACCTCTCTCGGCGCTGGACAAGAACCTGCGCGAACAGTTGCAGGCCGAGCTGCAGCGCATCCACCGGCAGGTTGGCACCACCTTCGTCTTCGTTACCCACGACCAGAACGAAGCCCTCGCCCTGTCCACCCGCATTGCCATTTTCAACCGCGGCCAACTGGCCCAGGTCGATACCCCGCAAACCATCTACAACCAGCCGAGCAACCGTTTCGTCGCCGAATTTCTCGGCAAGATGAACCTGTTCCCGCTCAGCCAGGTGGGCCGCGCCGGAGAACTGGCCTGCGGACGCTTCGGCGATGCCGAACTGCGCGCAGGCTATTCGCCCGCGGTACAGGCCGATGCGCCGCTGCTGGCGGTACGCCCCGAGCACATGCAACTGCACAGCGCACCGCCGACCACCAGCGGGCACAACGTGGTGCAGGCCGTGCTCACCGCCAAGACCTACCAGGGCGCCAGCACCGAGCTGGGCCTGGCCACCGGAGCCGAAGGTGCGCTGCCGATGAGCCTCGCCGTGCACGCCGACCACCAGGCATCGCGCCTGGAACACGGCTCGCGGGTCTGGCTCAGCTGGCCCATCGAGAAAAGCCTGCTGCTGGCCTGAAACCGCCCGCGCACTGTCACCCTTTTCCGCCATTCCCCCGATCGGGAGCTGCCTCCATGTTCAATCCGCACCAGCAAGACTGCATCGAAGTTCTCATCGAAAAGACCCGTCGCGGACAGATCGACCGCCGTACCTTCCTCAAGGGCATGGGCCTGATGGCCGCCCTGCCGCTGGCTCTGCGCAGCGGCGTAAGCTTCGCCGCCGGGGACAAGCCGCTGGTAGTGGTGAACTGGGGCGGCGATGCGATCAAGGCATTCGGCAAGGCCTGGACAGAGGGCTTCGCCAAGGCCACCGGCATCCCCGTGAAAATCGACGGCAGCGGCCCCACCGAAGGCGCTATCCGTACCCAGCTCAGCAGTGGCCGAGTGAGCTGGGACGTGGTCGATGCGGAAAGCTCGATCCTGCAGAACCTCGGCAAGGAAGGCCTGGTACAGGCCATCGACTACAACATCGTGTCGAAGGACAAGGTGCTGCCGGGCTTCGCTTACGAATACGGCATCGCCGACTACATGCTCAGTTACGTGATCGCCTACGACAGCGAGCGTTTCGGCGACAAGGCGCCCACGACCTGGGCAGACTTCTGGGACGTGCAGACCTTCCCCGGCAAGCGCACGCTGTACAAGTGGATGAACGGCATGCTGGAGGCGGCGCTGCTGGCCGATGGCGTGGCGCCGGACAAGCTCTACCCGCTGGACGTGCCGCGCGCCATGAACAAGATCGAACAGCTCAAGCCCCACGTGCTGGCCTTCTGGGGGTCCGGAGCGGAAACCCAGCAGTTGCTGATCGAAGGCGAAGTCTCGATGGGGGCGATCTGGAACACCCGCGCCCAGGTGATCACCGAGGACAGCGAGAACCGCATCAAGTGGACCTTCGACAATGCCCTGCTCGGCTGCAGCAACTGGGGCGTGCTCAAGGGCAACCCGGCGGGCACCGAGGCGGCCATGAAGTTCATCGCCTATGCCCAGGACCCGCGCTCGCAGGTGGAGCTGTTCAAGATGTTCGGCAACGGCCCGGCCAACCCGGCCGCCGCCGCGCTGATTCCCGAGGACCGCAAGCACCTGAACTGCACCGACCCTGCGAACCTGCCCAAGCAGGTGATGCTCAGCCATGAGTGGTATACCGACCACTACGCGGCGACCCTGGAGCAGTACCTGACCCACATTTCCAAGTAACCCGGAGCGCAGGTCATGGCCGAAAACGCCCCCTCGCGGCTGAAGCTGGGCGCGCTGCTGTTGCCGCTGCCGATCGTCCTTTTCGTGTTCTACGTACTGCCGTTCCTCGGCGTGCTCGGCTGGAGCTTCACCCTGCCGGAGCCGGGGATCGAGCAGTATCAGCGGATCATGACGGACCCGGCGATCCACGACGTGCTCTGGCGAACCTTCCGCCTGTGCACCACGGTCAGCGTGATCTCCCTGGTGATCGCCTACCTGATGGCCTACTGCTGGGTCTACAGCCCGCCGTTCTGGCAGCGCGTGGTGGAAATCTGCGTGTTCATCCCGTTCTGGCTGTCAGTGCTGGTGCGCGCCTTCGGCTGGCTGATCGCCCTGCGCAGCAACGGCCTGCTCAACGACTGGCTGCAGTACCTGGGCATCACCAGCGAGCCGTTGCAGCTCACCCGCAACGAGATGGGCGTGGTGATCGGCATGGTCCACTTCATGGTGCCGTTCGCGCTGTTCCCGCTGGTGTCCACCATGCGCCGCCTCGACCCGCGCGTGCTGCTCGCCGCCCGCGGCCTGGGCGCCGGGCAACTGCGCACGTTCTGGAGCATCTTCGTGCCGCAGACCATCCCGGGCATCCTCGGCGCCTTCATCATCGTCTTCGTGTTCTGCCTGGGCTTCTTCATCACCCCGGCGATCCTTGGTGGCGGGCAAACGGTGATGGTCGCCGAGTACGTCTACCTGCAGATGTTCCAGACCAGCAACTGGGGCCTGGGCGCGGCGCTATCGGTGGTACTGCTGGCGCTGGTCAGCGGGATGATCTGGGCGCTGCTGCGCATGACCCGCGTAGACAAGCTGGTGGGATAGGGAGCCGCAGAGATGAACGCACACGAAACCAAAGCCCCCAGCCGCCTGCTGGCGACCATGGCGATGATCTTCATGGTCTTCCCGCTGCTGGCGGTAATCCCGGTGTCCTTCACCGGCAAGCGCTTCCTGTCGATGCCCAACGGCAACTGGTCGTTGCGCCATTACCAGGCACTGCTGGACAGCCCGGAATGGCTCTCGGCGATTGGCCAGAGCCTGATCGTCGCGACGGCCACCTGCATCATCGCCACCGCGCTGGCAGTGAGTTTCAGCCTCGGCATCTGGTACCTGCGCTCGCGCCTGGCGACCCTGCTGATCGGCCTGGTGCTGCTGCCGATGGCAATCCCGCCGATGATCTCGGCGATGGTCCTGTACTTCATGGAAACCAAGGTCAGCCAGTTCGCCCCCGGCCTGGGCTACGACACCCTGTTCGGCCTGACCGTCGCGCACATCGTGATGGTGGTTCCCTACGGTGTGGTGACCATGCTGGTTGCCCTCAGCCAACTGGATCGGCGCATCGAGCTGGCCGCGCGCAATCTCGGCGCCAGCCTGGGCCAGACGACCTTCCTGGTGGTGTTGCCAAACCTCAAGCTCGGCGTGGCGAGCACAGCGCTGCTGTGCTTTGCGCTCTCGTGGGAGGAGATCGCGGTGACGCTGTTCGTCACCAGCACCGAGGTGAACACCCTGCCCCGGCAGATCTGGTCGGGCCTGCGTGACAACATCGACCCGGCGGTGGCGGCGATCTCGGTGGTGCTCATCGCGCTTACCTTCGTCGCGCTGATTGGGCGGATGATCGCCCAGAAGCTCGCGGCGCGGCCGGTCGGCAGCTGAAGGCAAAGCGTATGACGATCGAAGTCATACGCCGCCCAGCCGCGCAAAAATCACACAGGGAAGCTCTACGTAGGATGGCGTGGAGCGCAGCGATACCCATCGATTTCCTGCGCACACAGCATGGGTATCGCTGCGCTCCACCCATCCTACAAAGTGTTCATCCTGCGAATCGGGCACGAAGAGCCCCGGCGGATCACTCCGCCTTCTTGCGAATCCAGTACAGGTAGGTCCCCGCCTCTTCCTGCTGCTCGACCAGCTCATGGCCGAGGAAGATGCAGAACTTGGGAATGTCCCGACGGGTGGAGGGATCGGTGGCGATCACCTTCAGCAAGCCGCCGGCCGGAAGGTCGCGTACCTTGTTGTGCAGCATCATGACCGGCTCGGGACAGTTCAGGCCGGTGGCGTCGAGAATCGCGTCGACAGGCTGGGACATCGCGGAACTCCAGAAAAACTAATCGACGCATTGTCGCGCAAAGCGCACCGCTCGGTCACCCCGCGTCCGTCCGGGTCACCCAACCTTGGTTGGGGGAACCACGCACCGGCACCGGGCATGCTGGCGCACCGCTAGTCCACCCGGAGTTTCGATGCGCGCCCTGCTCTGTCTCTGCCTCCTGCTGCTTGCCGGTTGCGCAGCCCGCGACCAGTTGCCCGACTACAGCGGAACCTCCGGCCAGGACCTCCCGGCCACCTGGTTCGAAGCGGTGATCATCGCCCGCGACGGCACCAGGCTTTCCGCCACGGTGTTCCAGCCTGCGCTCAAGGCGGGCCAGACCGCGCCGCTGGTGGTGCACACCCACGGCTGGGGCGGTTGGCGCGTCACCGGGCCGGATGGCTACTACGGCAAGAACATGATGTCCGGGCGGGCCGCGCTCAAGGCCTGGAAGGCCGGTTACTGGGTGGTCAGCTACGACCAGCGCGGCTGGGGCGGCAGCGACGGACGCATCGAGATGATGAATCCGCAGTTCGAAGTGCAGGACGCCAGCGCGGTGATCGACTGGGCCGCCGCGCACCTGCCGCGCCTGACGATGGACGGGCCGAACGACCCGCGCCTGGGCATGCTCGGCGAAAGCTACGGCGGCGCCGTGCAGTTGCTGGCCTCGGCGCAGGACCCGCGCATCGATGCCATCGTGCCCATCGCCACCTGGTACGACCTGGCCGATGCGCTGGCGCCGGACGGGCAGTTGAAGATCGGCTGGGGCGGCGTGCTGGTCAGCCTGGGCCTTGCCACCGGTTATGACCTGGGCAAGTTCATCCAGGCCGATTACCTGCACACCGCCAGTGGACGCATGGCCGCGCCGGTACAGGCCGAACTGAGCGACCACAGCCTGTCGCGCTACTGCGAGCAGGGCCGCCTGCCCCACGCCGACGCCCTGCTGATCCAGGGTTTGCGCGATACGCTGTTCCCGCTGGACCAGGGACTGCAGATCCGTCAGTGCCTGCGCCGGGGCAACGCCGATGTGCGCCTGCTCGGCATGCAGGGCGGGCATATCCTGCCGCCACCGCTGCAGGCCTGGAGCGGTCTGCCGCCGTTCAACAACGAACCGGTGATCCACTGCGGCCCGCGGGCGATCAATCTCTACCAGGGCATCATCGCCTGGTACGACGAGAAACTGCGTGGCCACGCCGGGGCTGCCGACAGCGTGCCAGACCTGTGTATCAGCCTGGACCTGGACCAGGGCGTGGCGCTCGGCGACCTGCCGCCACCCGGCCCGACGGTGACACTCCCCGTCACGACCATCCGGCCGGCCAGCAGCGGCCTGCTCCAGCCTGCCCGGTTCATCCCCTTGCAGCGCATAAACGAAAGCACCGCCCTGCTCGGCAGCGCGGAGGTCCACCTCGGCCAGCCGCTGGCGGAGCGGCCCGATGCACAGTTGTTCGCCGCCCTGGCGATTCGTAGCGCCGACGGGCGCACTCGGCGCCTGGACGAACAGGTTAAACCGCTGGCGAACCACGGCAGCACACGCCTGAACGCTGTCAGCGCCAGCCTCGCGCCGGGAGACGAGATCGGCCTGCTGGTGAGCGGGTTCAGCGGCCAGTACCTGTTCAACAGCTCCTGGCGACTGTCGCCGGTGGCGTTGCAGGGCGAGGTCAGGCTACCCAGCCTGGTGCCATTGCAGCCTCGCGTCGCCGCACACCGCTAGCCATGCGGCAGCCGGATCAGCGCAACGGTCCGTCCGGTGCCTCGTCCAGTTGCGCCAGCAGCATCGGCTGACCCTCGCCGTCGGCCGGCAGCAAGGCCCACTGTTCCTTCTTGCCCAGGCGGCGATAACTCTGGCGCACCTGGCTGCCCAGCGGCAACGGCGCCTTGAAGTGCGCATCCAGGCGTACGTGCTCGGCTAGCCGGCGGCCAGTGAGGCTGCGCGCCAGCCCCCACATGCCGTGGGCGAAAGGCTTGCCAAAGCCGTAGCGCGACGCCATCAGGCGCGACAGGTGCAGCGGGTTGAAGTCGCCGCTCAGGCCCGCGTAGCGCCAGCCGACGATCTTCGGCACGCGCCATTGCACGCCAGCATGCGCCGGTGCTTCGAGGGTGCGCCACTGGGCGCGCTCGGGCAGTGGGTCGGGTTCCGCCTGCGGGTCGAGGAAGTCGCCGCGGCGCAGGTACGTGGTGATCGACTGCCAATAGAGGATGTCGTGGTGCCACACCTCGGTCATCACGTCCACCTCCAGCCCCAGTTCGCTGCGACGGCTGGTGAGGATGCGGCAGTCGAGCAGCAATGGCTCGTTTTCCTGCAGGAAGCGATAGCGCTGGATGTGGCTGCGCAGGTGGATGAGGCCGACCACGGAGAGCGGCATGCGCGAGCGGCTGAGCAGGCGCAGATGCAACGGCAGACTGATCACCTGGGGATAGAGCAACGGCACGCCAAGCGCAGGATCGAGGCCGAAGTGCTCACGATAGGCACGCAGGTGGCGCAGATCGAAACGCAATGTCCGGCTGTCCATCGCCAGGTAAGGCACCCGCTCGTCGCGGCCGAGACCTCGGCGCGGCAGCAGCATGCGGCTGTAACTGCCCAGCAGGGAGGGCAACTTTCGCTTCACGACCATCTCCGCAAAGAATCGCGCCGCACAGCATGGTCAATGCCGCGCGGCGCGGCAAGCCACCAAAGGTCGGGTGGCGCTGCCAAGCAGGCGCGGGTCGTCAACGCTCGCCCTTCTCCAGGCGGCGCAGATGGCAGGTCACCTCTTCGCGGTCGTGGTACAACTGCTTGCAGCCGATCTGCACCTTCAGGCCCCGCTGGCGGAAGGACTCGTGCAGGCGGTCAAGGATGCGCCGCACCTCGGCATAACGCTGCTTCATCGGCAGTTTGAGGTTGACGATGGCCTCGCGGCACAACCCTTCGCCAATCCAGGTTTCCATCAGCGCGCCCGTGCGGGCAGGCTTTTCGACGATGTCGCACACCATCCAGTCGACCCGCTGGCGAGGCCGGAAGGCGTAGCCGTCGACGCGCTGGTGATCGACCAGCCCGGAGTAGATCAGGTCTTCCGCCATCGGCCCGTTGTCCACCGCGGTAACGCGCATTTCGCGATTGACCAGTTGCCAGGTCCAGCCGCCGGGCGACGCGCCCAGGTCGACCGCCAGCATGCCCGGTGCCAGGCGCCGATCCCAGTCGGCGCGGGGAATGAAGTGGTGCCAGGCCTCTTCCAGCTTCAGCGTCGAGCGGCTGGGCGCCTCGCGGGGGAACTTCAGGCGCGGGATGCCCATCGGCCACATGGCGCAGTTGCGCGACTCGGCCAGGCCGATGAACGCCTCGCGGCCAGAACGGAAGGTCAGCAGCAGGCGTGGCAGGCCGGGGTCTTCCACCAGCCTGCCGGCCTTGAGCAGCGCGGTACGCAGCGGCTTCTCGAACTTGCGGCAGAAGGTTGAAAGCTCCTTGCCGTCATTGGTATCGAACACTTCCAGCCAGAGACTGCCACACACCGGGAAGCCTGCGAGCACGGCGAGGAGCGCGCCGATGCGGTCCTGCTCCGGTAGCGCGGCGAAACCCGCGCCCCTGGCCCACTGGCGGGCAAAGATCAGCTCGCCGAAGCGCAACTGACGCATCAGGCGCTCGGCGCCAGCGGCGTCCTGGCAGACGAACTCTGCGTAGGCGGTCGATGGCCTGGCCCGTGCATAGCCCGGAACATCCAGGCGCGCGGCATGTTCGGAAAGCTCGGCGCAAACCTCACCTTCGAAGCCCGGGCGACAGTGCAGTAACAGGGTATTCATCGGGATGCCTCCTCGGCCACGCACTATAGAACCCGCCCACTGAGCTTTGCATGCGGTTTCGCGGGAGCTCTCCATCCACGGACACAAAATGCCAGGAACCCGGCGCGGGCACGGACGGTCCAGAACAGATGGCAATCCACGGGAGAGCGGTCTAGCTTGTGTGTTCCGGTTCACCGCCCGCCGACCGGCGCCCGGTGATTGCCCTGCGTGGCGGAGATCGATGCCCATCGCGTTTCTTCTGCGATGGATCAGGCCCCTGGGTCCGACCTTCGCCGAGTATCGGCGACGCATTGCCGATCACAGCAGAATCCAAGCCTGAGGAGAATGTCATGCCCGCAGTGGATAGCCTGAACAGCCTGCGTACCCTTGAGGTCGCCGGCAAGACCTATCACTACTACAGCCTGCCCGAAGCGGCGAAGAGCCTGGGAGACCTGGGCAAACTGCCGATGTCCCTGAAAGTCCTGCTGGAAAACCTGTTGCGCTGGGAAGACGGCAGCACCGTCACCGGCGACGATCTCAAAGCGCTGGCCGGCTGGCTGAAGACCCGCAGCTCCGAGCGCGAGATCCAGTACCGTCCCGCCCGCGTGCTGATGCAGGACTTCACCGGCGTACCGGCCGTCGTCGACCTGGCCGCCATGCGCGACGCAATGGCCAAGGCCGGCGGCGACCCGCAGAAGATCAATCCGCTCTCCCCCGTCGACCTGGTCATCGACCACTCGGTGATGGTCGACAAGTTCGCCAGCCAGTCAGCCTTCGCGCAGAACGTCGAGATCGAGATGGAGCGCAACGGCGAGCGCTACGCCTTCCTGCGCTGGGGCCAGAACGCCTTCGACAACTTCCGCGTGGTGCCACCGGGCACCGGCATCTGCCACCAGGTGAACCTGGAATACCTGGGACGTACCGTGTGGACCAAGGACGAGGACGGCCGCACCTACGCCTTCCCCGACACGCTGGTCGGCACCGATTCCCACACCACCATGATCAACGGCCTCGGCGTGCTCGGCTGGGGCGTCGGCGGCATCGAGGCCGAAGCGGCCATGCTCGGCCAGCCGGTATCGATGCTGATTCCCGAGGTGATCGGCTTCAAGCTCACCGGCAAGCTGAAGGAAGGCATCACTGCCACCGACCTGGTGCTTACCGTCACCCAGATGCTGCGCAAGAAAGGCGTGGTCGGGAAGTTCGTCGAGTTCTACGGTGACGGCCTGGCCGACCTGCCCCTGGCCGATCGTGCCACCATCGCCAACATGGCCCCGGAATACGGCGCCACGTGCGGCTTCTTCCCGGTGGACGAGATCACCCTGGGCTACCTGCGCCTGTCCGGCCGCCCGGATGAGACAGTCAAGCTGGTGGAGGCGTACAGCAAGGCACAGGGCCTGTGGCGCGAGAAGGGCCACGAGCCGGTATTCACCGACACGCTGCAACTGGACATGGGCGAGGTCGAAGCCAGCCTCGCCGGCCCGAAGCGCCCGCAGGACCGCGTTGCCCTGCCCCAGGTGAGCAAGGCCTTCGATGATTTCCTCGGCCTGCAGATCAAGCCCGCCTCCACCGAGGAAGGCCGCCTGCTCAGCGAGGGCGGCGGTGGTGCGGCAGTGGGTGCCTCGGTAGCGAGCGGCGAGGCGGATTACCAGCACGACGGCCACACCTACCGGCTGAAGAACGGCGCGGTGGTGATCGCCGCCATTACCTCCTGCACCAATACCTCCAACCCCAGCGTGATGATGGCCGCCGGCCTGCTGGCGAAAAAGGCGCTGGAAAAGGGCCTGCAGCGCAAGCCGTGGGTCAAGAGTTCGCTGGCGCCGGGTTCGAAGGTGGTCACCGATTACTTCCGAGCCGCCGGCCTGACGCGCTACCTGGACGAACTGGGCTTCGATCTGGTCGGCTATGGCTGCACCACCTGCATCGGCAACTCCGGGCCGCTGCTGGAGCCGATCGAGAAGGCCATCCAGCAGGCTGACCTGACCGTCGCCTCGGTGCTATCGGGCAACCGCAACTTCGAGGGCCGCGTACACCCGCTGGTGAAGACCAACTGGCTGGCCTCGCCGCCGCTGGTGGTGGCCTATGCCCTCGCCGGAACGGTGCGCACCGACCTGTCGAAAGACCCGCTGGGCACCGGCAAGGATGGCCAGCCGGTCTACCTGCGCGATATCTGGCCCAGCCAGCAGGAAATTGCCGAGGCAATCCAGAAGGTCGACACCGAGATGTTCCACAAGGAGTACGCCGAAGTCTTCCAGGGTGACGAGAAATGGCGCGCCATCCAGGTGCCGGACGCCAAGACCTACACCTGGCAGGACGACTCCACCTACATCCAGCATCCGCCGTTCTTCGAGCACATCGCCGAGGCGCCGCCGAAGATCGAGGACATCCACGAGGCGCGCATCCTGGCGCTGCTCGGCGACTCGGTGACCACCGACCACATATCCCCCGCCGGCAACATCAAGAAGGACAGCCCCGCCGGCCGCTACCTCAGCGAACACGGTGTGGCCTATGCGGACTTCAACTCCTACGGTTCGCGGCGCGGCAACCATGAGGTGATGATGCGCGGCACCTTCGCCAACATCCGCATCAGGAATGAGATGCTCGGCGGTGAGGAAGGTGGCAACACCCTCTACGTACCGACAGGCGACAAGCTAGCGATCTACGACGCCGCGATGCGCTACCGGCAGGATGGCACGCCACTGGTGATCGTCGCCGGGAAGGAGTACGGCACCGGCTCGTCCCGCGACTGGGCGGCCAAGGGCACCAACCTGCTGGGCGTCAAAGCGGTGATCGCCGAAAGCTTCGAGCGCATCCACCGTTCCAACCTGGTGGGCATGGGCGTATTGCCGCTGCAGTTCAAGGATGGCCAGGACCGCAAGACGCTGAAACTCAGCGGCAATGAAGTGCTGAGCATCAGCGGCCTTTCCGGCGAATTGAAACCGCACATGAACCTCAAGATCGGGGTGACGCGCGAAGACGGTCGCCAGGAGAGTTTCGAGGTGCTCTGCCGCATAGATACCCAGAACGAAGTCGAGTACTTCAAGGCTGGCGGCATCCTGCATTACGTGCTGCGCAGCCTGATCTGAAACATCTCGGGAAACGGCGCGGCGCCCCGCCAGGGGGCGCCGCGCGACAGTTTCTCTCCGCTCCGTGACTGATGGCACGCAGCCATCGTCACCCCTCCTGAAGCCCCCTGACATTTTTCTGTAATGGCCATCAACTTTCGGAGCCGGCGGCCGATAACCTGACCAATTGATTCGCTTCTGCTGTGGAACCCTTTGTACATGCGCAATAACCAGCCAATCACCCAGCGTGAACGCACCTTCCCCGCCGAACAGCGCCTGATCTCCACTACCGATGCCCGTGGCGTGATCAACTACGCCAACGACGCCTTCACGGCCATCAGCGGTTTCTCCCGCGAAGAACTGGTTGGCGCGCCGCACAACCTCGTTCGTCACCCGGACGTTCCGCCGGCGGTGTTCGCGCACATGTGGGGCACCCTGAAGAAGGGGCGCCCGTGGATGGGGATCGTCAAGAACCGCTGCAAGGATGGTGATCACTACTGGGTCAGCGCCTACGTCACGCCGGTCTATGAACGCAACGAGATCGTCGGCTACGAGTCAGTACGGGTAAAACCCACCGCCGAACAGGTTCGCCGCGCCGAGGCGCTGTACGCGCGGATCAATGCCGGCAAGGCGGCCATCCCAACTCGCGACCGCTGGCTACCGGTGCTGCTGGATTGGCTGCCGTTCATCCTGATCGGCCAGATCGCCTTCCTGATCGGCGCCTGGCTGAACTCGCACTGGGGCTTCCTGCTCGCCGCCGTGCTGTCGATTCCGCTGGGGCTCGCCGGGCTGGGCTGGCAACAGCGCGGCCTGAAACGTCTGCTGCGCCTGGCCGAGCAGACTACCTCCGACCCGCTGATCGCGCAGATGTACACCGACAGTCGCGGCGCACAGGCGCGGCTGGAGATGTCCATCCTCAGCCAGGAAGCACGCCTGAAGACCTGCCTCACCCGCCTTCAGGACAGCGCCGAATCGCTCACCGAGCAGGCTCGCCAGGCCGATACCCTGGCGCATCACAGCTCCGCCGGGCTCGACCGCCAGCGCCAGGAAACCGAACAGGTGGCAACCGCGGTCAATCAGATGGCGGCCACCACCCAGGAAGTGGCCGACAATGTACAGCGCACCGCCGATGCCACCCGCCAGGCCAATGACCTGACCAGCCAGGGCCGTCTGATCGCTGCGGAAACCCGCGAGGCCATGCAGCGCCTGTCCGACTCGGTGGGTGAAACCGGTGAAGCGGTCAGCCAGCTTGCCCGCGACAGCGACGAGATCGGCGGCGTGGTGGATGTGATCAAGAGTATCGCCGACCAGACCAACCTGCTGGCCCTCAACGCCGCCATCGAAGCAGCGCGGGCAGGCGAAATGGGGCGCGGCTTCGCCGTGGTGGCCGACGAGGTGCGCTCGCTGGCGCAGCGCACCGCCGAGTCCACCGGGCAGATCCACCAGTTGATCGCCAACCTGCAGAACACCGCCACCGAAGCCGTACGCGCGATGGAAGCGGGCCGGCGCCAGGCCGACGAGGGCGTGGAGCGCGTGCTGCGCGCCGACGACGCGCTGGTTGGCATCAGCGACGCTGTGGCCAACATCACCGAGATGACCACCCAGATCGCCGCCGCTGCCGAAGAACAGAGCGCAGTGGCCGAGGAAATCAACCGCAACATCAGCACCATCGCCGACCTTGCCGATCAGACTTCCGGCGAGGCCCAGCGCACCGCACTGCTCAGCGAGGAACTGACCCAGACCGCACAGCACCAGTACTCGCTGGTGGAGCGTTTCAATCGCTGAGGCCAGACTGTTGCGATGAAAAGAGCCCGTCCCATGACGGGCTTTTTCTTATGCTCGCCCCGAAGCTCACCTGCCCAGCGCGACTCCAGACCCGCGCCATGCACCGTGGCCCAATAGGGCAGTTTCTGTGAATACGATGCACAAGACGTCCGGAATACCCACACAATGGCTCGCTCAACCTGGAAGAGTCCCGAACATGTCCAGTTCACTGAGCACCATCGTGGCACGTGCAGATAGAGCCGATACATCTATGGGAAGAGTTCTGGCGCTCCTGACTTGTGCTTGGCTGGTCTGACAACCATGTCTCGGGCCATTAACAGCTTCTGAGATTCGCGTCTGGAGTGAACGGCTATTCAGCCACGATCTGCTGGATGAGCTGAAACCTGCCAGCACGACGATACCGCCAGCCAAAGACCAAGACTCAATGGTGGACGCTGGTGCGCAAAGGCCGTGAACGGGAGAGACCGGAGGCATCACAAGGCGCCTCCGTCCTTACCGGCGCAGGAACGCCGCGACCTGATCCGCCGTCGTGTCCAGATGCTGCGTATGCGTATAGCCGGATGCCTTCAGTGGTTTCAGATCGTGATCGGCAGCGGCCAGCCAGTGCAACCGGATGGATGACGACAGGTTGTACTGCATGACGGTGGGTCGATCTCCCAACGCATCACGCTCGCCCTGGACGATCAGGGTCGGCGTCTTCAATTCGGCAAGATGATCCACTCGTGGCTTCTCCGGCTTGCCCGCGGCATAGAACGGATAACCAAGGCAGACCAACGCATCGGCCCCAAGCTCGTCCGCCAACAGGCTGGCCATGCGTCCACCCATGGATTTGCCGCCGATGGCTAGCGGCCCTGCCACCTCGGCACGTACCGACGCGTAGACCGAGCGCCAGCACTCCAGCAACTGTCGCTGCGGATTCGGCGGACGTCGCCGACCATCCTCGCGACGTTGGGCCATGTAGGGGAATTCGAAGCGCACTACCGCGACGCCCCGAGCAGCGAGACGCGAGGCGATTTCGTTCATGAAAGGACTGTCCATCGGCGCTCCGGCGCCGTGGGCCAGAACCAGCGTGGCTGACAGATCGCCGCCCGGTTGGTTCCGCAGCAGCGACAAAGCACCGCAGGCAATCGCGACGGAGGTCTCCGACCGCTGTTGATCCGAATCAATATTCCGGAAGGGGCCTTTATCCATCCTTCACTCCGCTAATTCCGTAATTAGTACCTATCCCAAGGGGGAGGGGCGGCATCTGCCGTGAAAAACCTGCCGGGATGGGCATAGCCCATAACCGTGGATGGAAGCCCATAAATGAGCACAACCAATCAGACCGCTTATAACTATAAGGTGGTCCGCCAGTTCGCCATTATGACAGTGGTGTGGGGGATCGTCGGCATGGCCGTCGGTGTCCTGATCGCCGCGCAACTGGTGTGGCCGGAACTCAACCTCGGCTTGCCGTGGACCAGCTTCGGCCGTCTGCGCCCGCTGCACACCAATGCGGTGATCTTCGCCTTCGGCGGCTGCGCACTGTTCGCCACCAGCTACTACGCGGTACAGCGGACCTGCCAGACCCGCCTGTTCTCAGACACCCTCGCCTCCTTCACCTTCTGGGGCTGGCAACTGGTGATCCTGCTGGCTGCGATCAGCCTGCCTCTCGGCTATACCTCCTCCAAGGAGTACGCCGAGCTGGAATGGCCGATCGACATCCTGATCACCGTCGTCTGGGTTTCCTATGCCATCGTGTTCTTCGGCACGCTAATGAAGCGCAAGACCAAGCACATCTACGTGGGCAACTGGTTCTTTGGCGGCTTCATCCTCACCGTGGCCCTGCTGCACGTGGTCAACAACATGGAGATCCCGGTCAGCCTGACCAAGTCCTACTCCCTGTACTCCGGCGCGACCGACGCCATGATCCAGTGGTGGTACGGCCACAACGCCGTAGGCTTCTTCCTGACCGCCGGCTTCCTGGGCATGATGTACTACTTCGTTCCGAAGCAGGCTGAGCGTCCGGTCTACTCCTATCGCCTGTCCATCGTGCACTTCTGGGCGCTGATCGCCGTCTACATCTGGGCCGGTCCGCACCACCTGCACTACACCGCCCTGCCGGACTGGGCACAGTCCCTGGGCATGGTGATGTCCCTGATTCTGCTGGCTCCGAGCTGGGGCGGCATGATCAACGGCATGATGACCCTCTCCGGCGCCTGGCATAAGCTGCGCACCGACCCGATCCTGCGCTTCCTGGTGGTCTCCCTCGCCTTCTACGGCATGTCCACCTTCGAAGGCCCGATGATGGCCATCAAGACCGTCAACGCGCTTTCCCACTATACGGACTGGACCATCGGCCACGTACACGCCGGCGCTCTGGGTTGGGTAGCGATGGTGTCCATCGGCTCGCTGTACCACATGATCCCGAAAGTGTTCGGTCGCGAACATATGCACAGCGTTGGCCTGATCAACACCCACTTCTGGCTGGCGACCATCGGTACCGTTCTGTACATCGCCTCGATGTGGGTCAACGGCATCACCCAGGGCCTGATGTGGCGCGCGGTGAACGCTGACGGCACCCTCACCTACTCCTTCGTCGAAGCTCTGGCCGCAGGCCACCCCGGCTACATCGTGCGGATGGTCGGTGGTGCGGTGTTCCTGCTGGGCATGCTTGTCATGGCCTACAACACCTACCGCACCGTAGCAGCCGCCAAGCCGGCTGAAATGCAAGCCGCGGCGCAGATGGCCTGAGGAGACCGGCATGAAACACGAAGTACTCGAGAAGAACGTCGGCCTGCTGGCACTGTGCATGGCGGTTGCCGTGAGCATCGGTGGCCTGACCCAGATCGTCCCGCTGTTCTTCCAGGACGTGACCAACACGCCAGTGGAGGGCATGAAGCCCTACACCGCCCTGCAACTGGAAGGCCGTGACGTGTACATCCGCGAAGGCTGCGTTGGCTGCCACTCGCAGATGATCCGCCCGTTCCGCGCCGAGACCGAGCGCTACGGCCACTACTCCGTCGCCGGCGAGAGCGTCTGGGACCACCCGTTCCTGTGGGGGTCCAAGCGTACCGGTCCGGACCTGGCCCGCGTCGGCGGCCGCTACTCGGACGACTGGCACCGTGCGCACCTGTACAACCCGCGCAACGTAGTGCCTGAGTCCAAGATGCCCGCCTACCCCTGGCTGGTCGAGAACAAGCTCGATGGCAAGGACACGGCGAAGAAACTGGAAGTAATGCGCACCATGGGCGTGCCTTACACCGAGGAAGACATCGCAGGTGCCAGCGACTCCGTCAAAGGGAAGTCTGAAATGGACGCACTGGTCGCCTACCTGCAAGTCCTCGGCACCTCCATCAAGAACAAGCGGTGACGGCCTTGGATATCGGGACTATTCGCGGCTTCGGCACCGTCATCGTGATGGTCGCCTTCATCGGCGTACTGCTCTGGGCCTTCAGCGGCAAGCGCAAGCAGCGTTTCGACGAGGACGCGCTGCTGCCGTTCGCGGATGACCCGGTAGCCAAAAAGCACGTCGAGCAAGAGCAAGCTTCTAGGAGCAACAACGCATGACTACCTTCTGGAGTCTGTACATCACCGTTCTCACTGTCGGATCGCTGATCGCCTTGCTGTGGCTGGTCTTCGCCACCCGCAGCGGCGAATCCGCCGGCACTACCGACAAGACTATGGGTCACTCCTTCGATGGAATCGAGGAGTACGACAACCCTCTGCCCAAGTGGTGGTTCCTGCTGTTCGTCGGAACCATTGTGTTCGCCGCTGGCTACCTGGCCCTATACCCGGGCCTGGGTACCTGGAAGGGCCTGCTGCCAGGTTACGAAGGCGGCTGGACCCAGGACAAACAATGGGAGCGCGAGGAGAAACTGGCCGCTGAGAAATATGGTCCGATCTTCGCCAAATATGCCGCCATGCCCGTGGAGGAAATCGCCAAGGATCCGCAAGCAATCAAGATGGGGGAACGCCTGTTCGCCACTTATTGCTCGATCTGTCACGGTTCCGACGCCAAGGGTGCAGTTGGCTTCCCCAACCTGACTGACAACGACTGGCGCTGGGGCGGCACCGCCCAGGACATCGAAACCACCATTCTCGGCGGTCGCCATGCAGCCATGCCGGCATGGGGTGAGGTGTTGGGTGAGAAAGGCGTGCAAGACGTAGCCGCCTTCGTCACCACCAAGCTGGATGGACGTAAGCTGCCGGAAGGCGTAACTGAAGAGCAGGTCGATAACGGTAGCAAGGTGTTCGCCACGACCTGTGTTGCCTGCCACGGTCCGGAAGGCAAGGGTAATCCGATAATGGGCGCACCAGACCTGACTCACCCGGGCGCCTTCATCTACGGTTCGAGCTACGCACAATTGCAGCAAACCATCCGTCACGGTCGCCAGGGCCAGATGCCGGCTCAGGAGCAATACTTGGGCAAGGACAAGGTGCGCATCCTGGCTGCCTACATCTACAACATTTCCGGACAAGCCAAGTAATAACCCTCCGCTCGCGCCCTTTCCGGGCGCGAGCAACCCTCCCCGCCTAACGCGACGAAGTGTCGCACCCTTGTAGGGCGTTTCCTTCACACCCTGAAGGTTCCCGTCTAAGCTGCTGTTGATTCGCAAACTGGCAACAGAAGCAACTCGACCCTACATCCCATCGGGTCATCCGGTTGCCCGGGCCAATCGAGCGGACCGCGCAGCGGCATCCCAAACGGCTCAGAAGCAGGCATCCAACAGGCCGCGGGCCCAGTCCCGTCGCGTTGCATTGCCTACCTGCTTTCTCCATACTTGCCGCCGCTTTTTTGTCCCTAAATACCCAAAAACCGTGGAACCTTAGAATGAGCACAGCAATCAGTCCGACTGCTTATAACTATAAGGTCATCCGCCAGTTCGCCATCATGACGGTGGTCTGGGGGATACTTGGAATGGGGCTCGGTGTCTTCATCGCCTCACAGCTTGTGTGGCCCGAGCTGAACTTGGACCTCCCTTGGACCAGCTTCGGACGCCTGCGTCCGCTTCACACCAACCTGGTGATCTTCGCCTTCGGCGGCTGTGCTCTGTTCGCCACCTCCTACTACGTTGTCCAGCGCACCTGTCAGACCCGTCTGGTTTCCGACAGCCTGGCCGCTTTCACCTTCTGGGGCTGGCAAGCCGTGATCGTGCTGGCCGGCATCACTCTGCCGCTGGGCTACACCTCCTCCAAGGAGTACGCCGAACTGGAGTGGCCGATCGACATCCTGCTGGCCATCGTCTGGATCACCTACGCAGTTGTGTTCTTCGGCACCATCCTCAAGCGCAAGACCAAGCACATCTACGTGGGTAACTGGTTCTACGGCGCATTCATCGTGGTCACCGCGATGCTGCACATCGTTAACAACCTGGAGATCCCGGTAAGCTGGTTCAAGTCCTACTCGATCTACGCCGGTGCGACCGACGCTATGATCCAGTGGTGGTACGGCCACAACGCCGTGGGCTTCTTCCTGACCACCGGCTTCCTCGGGATGATGTACTACTTCGTTCCGAAGCAGGCTGAGCGTCCGGTCTACTCCTATCGCCTGTCCATCGTGCACTTCTGGGCGCTGATCACCCTCTACATCTGGGCCGGTCCGCACCACCTGCATTACACCGCCCTGCCGGACTGGGCACAGTCCTTGGGCATGGTGATGTCCCTGATCCTGCTGGCGCCGAGCTGGGGCGGCATGATCAACGGCATGATGACCCTATCGGGTGCCTGGCATAAGTTGCGTACCGACCCGATCCTGCGCTTCCTGGTGGTCTCCCTCGCCTTCTACGGCATGTCCACCTTCGAAGGCCCGATGATGGCCATCAAGACCGTCAACTCTCTGTCGCACTACACGGACTGGACCATCGGCCACGTACACGCCGGCGCTCTGGGCTGGGTGGCGATGATCTCCATCGGCTCCCTGTACCACCTGATTCCGAAGGTCTTTGGCCGTGAGCAGATGCACAGCGTTGGCCTGATCAACGCGCATTTCTGGCTGGCGACCATCGGTACCGTTCTGTACATCGCCTCGATGTGGGTCAACGGCATCACTCAGGGCCTGATGTGGCGCGCGGTGAACGCCGACGGCACCCTCACCTACTCCTTCGTCGAGGCCCTGCAGGCCAGCCACCCGGGCTTCATGGTTCGTGCCTTGGGCGGATTCTTCTTCGCCAGCGGTATGCTGCTGATGGCCTACAACACCTTCCGTACTGTGCGCGGTTACAAGCAGGCTGACGCCGATGCCGCCGCCCAGATCCCCGCTGTAGGAGCTCACTGATGAAGCACGAAGCAGTCGAGAAGAACATCGGCCTGCTGGCCTTCTTCATGGTCATCGCCGTGAGCATTGGCGGCCTGACCCAGATCGTCCCGCTGTTCTTCCAGGACGTGACCAACAAGCCGGTCGAAGGCATGAAGCCGCGCACCGCGCTGGAACTCGAAGGCCGCGACATCTATATCCGTGAAGGCTGCGTTGGCTGCCACTCGCAGATGGTTCGTCCGTTCCGCGCCGAAACCGAACGCTACGGCCACTACTCCGTCGCCGGCGAGAGCGTCTGGGACCACCCGTTCCTGTGGGGGTCCAAGCGTACCGGTCCGGACCTGGCCCGCGTCGGCGGCCGCTACTCGGACGACTGGCACCGTGCGCACCTGTACAACCCGCGCAACGTAGTGCCTGAGTCCAAGATGCCCGCCTACCCCTGGCTGGTCGAGAACAAGCTCGATGGCAAGGACACAGCGAAGAAAATGGAAGTAATGCGCTCCATGGGCGTGCCTTACACCGACGAGGACATCGCCGGTGCACGTGATGCCGTCAAGGGCAAGACCGAGATGGATGCTGTCGTCGCCTACCTGCAAGGCCTCGGCACCATCATCAAGAGCAAACGGTGACATGTGATGGATATCGGGACCATTCGTGGTATCGGCACCGTAGTAGTGATGGTCGCCTTCATCGGCGTACTGCTCTGGGCCTTCAGCGGCAAGCGCAAGCAGCGTTTCGACGAGGACGCGCTGCTGCCGTTCGCGGATGACCCGGTAGCCAAAAAGCACGTCGAGCAAGAGCAAGCTTCTAGGAGCAACAAAGAATGACAACCTTCTGGAGTCTGTACGTCACCGTACTTACCCTGGGCACCATCTTCGCCCTGGCGTGGCTGCTGTTCGCCACCCGCCGCGGCCAGCGTAACGAAGCGACCGACGAGACTGTCGGTCACTCCTTCGATGGCATCGAGGAGTATGACAATCCGCTGCCCAAGTGGTGGTTCATGCTGTTCGTCGCCACCTTCGTTTTCGCCCTAGGCTACCTGGCCCTCTACCCGGGCCTGGGCAACTGGAAAGGCCTGCTGCCGGGCTACTCGGAAGTTTCCGAAGGCAAAGCGTTCGCCAACGGCGAACCGGGCTGGACTGGCGTTCACCAGTGGGAAAAGGAAATGGCCAAGGCGGACGAGAAATACGGTCCGATTTTCGCCAAATTCGGCGCCATGCCGGTAGAGGAAGTAGCCAAGGACGAGCAGGCCCTGAAAATGGGTAACCGCCTGTTCGCCTCCAACTGCTCCGTATGCCACGGCTCCGACGCCAAGGGCGCTCACGGCTTCCCGAACCTGACCGACGCCGATTGGCGCTGGGGTGGCGAGCCAAAAGACATTATCGCTACCATCGAAGGCGGTCGCCATGCGGCCATGCCGGCCTGGGGCGATGTGCTGGGAGATGCTGGCGTTCACGACGTAGCTGCTTTTGTCACCACCAAACTGGACGGCCGCAAGCTGCCGGAAGGCGTGACTGACGAGCAGGTCGCCAACGGTCAAAAGATTTTCCAGACCAACTGCGTGGCTTGCCACGGCCCGGAAGGCAAAGGTACGGCTGCTATGGGCGCGCCAAACCTGACCCATCCGGCGGCGTTTATCTACGGCTCGAGCTTCGCTCAACTGCAACAAACCATCCGTTACGGCCGCCAGGGCCAGATGCCGGCCCAACTGGAGCGTCTGGGTAAAGACCAGGTGCACCTCCTGGCTGCCTACGTATACAGCCTCTCCCACGGCGAAGGCGAGAAGAGCGCTGAATAAGCCTCCTATTTCCTACACCAAAGCAACATCCTGCGGCGCCGGTTTCTACACCGGCGCCGCTCTATTTCAGACACCATACTTTTCTCTGTGACCAACGGTCGCACCGTTGCAGCACCCTTCAAGCCGTATCATTGTTAGGCGTGCAAGCATATTTCTGACCCTGTCGGCATGTACTGACAGGGCGCCCTCCCACTGCCGTGGTACGCACTGATGAGCAAACAGATTCCCATCAAAGACGTAACACCGCCTGCCAAGGGCGGTAACGAAAGCGTCGACCTCTATGCCTCTCGGGAAAAGGTATATACCCGAGCCTTCACCGGTTTTTTCCGCAACCTCCGCATGCTGGGGGGTGCATTCCTGTTCCTCCTCTATTTTGGAACCGTATGGCTGACCTGGAATGGTCGTCAGGCGGTGTGGTGGGATTTACCTGAAAGAAAGTTCTATATCTTCGGCGCAACATTCTGGCCGCAAGACTTCATTCTGCTATCCGGCCTGCTGATCATCTGCGCCTTTGGCCTGTTCTTCATAACCGTCTTTGCCGGGCGTGTCTGGTGCGGCTACACCTGCCCGCAGAGCGTCTGGACCTGGATCTACATGTGGTGCGAAAAGATCACCGAAGGTGATCGTAACCAGCGCATGAAGCTCGACAAGGCGCCCATGAGCGGCAACAAGTTCGTGCGCAAGCTGGCCAAGCACAGCCTCTGGCTGCTGATCGGCCTGGTCACCGGCCTCACCTTCGTCGGCTACTTTGCACCCATTCGCGAACTGCTTAGCGACATGATTACCGGCCAGGCCGATGGCTGGGCCTATTTCTGGGTAGGCTTCTTCACCCTCGCCACCTACGGCAACGCCGGCTGGCTGCGGGAGAACGTGTGCATCTATATGTGCCCGTACGCGCGCTTCCAGAGCGTGATGTTCGACAAGGACACACTGATCGTCTCCTACGATCCGCGCCGCGGCGAAACACGCGGCCCGCGCAAGAAGAATGTCGACTACAAGGCCCAGGGTCTGGGCGATTGCATCGACTGCACCATGTGCGTACAGGTCTGCCCGACCGGCATCGACATCCGCGACGGCCTGCAGATCGAGTGTATCGGATGCGCAGCCTGCATCGACGCCTGCGACGCCATCATGGACAAGATGAACTACCCGCGCGGTCTCATCAGCTACACCACCGAGCACAACCTTTCCGGACAGAAAACGCACCTGGTGCGCCCGCGCCTGATTGGTTACGCCATTGCATTGTGCGTGATGATCAGCCTGCTGATCACCGCCGTGATCATTCGCCCGCTGGTGGGCTTTGACGTCAGCAAGGACCGCGTGCTCTACCGCGAGAACGCCGAGGGCCGCATCGAGAACGTGTACAGCCTTAAGATCATGAACAAGGACCAGAAGGCTCATACTTACGTACTTGGCGCCAAGGGCCTGGAAGGCCTGAAGCTTGAAGGCAAGCAGGAAGTCTCGGTCGACGCCGGCGACATACTCAGCATGCCGGTGGAGCTATCCATCGACCCGGACAAGCTGCCCTCTACCACCAACGAGATCAGCTTCACCATCCAGTCGGTGGACGATCCGTCGATCAGCAAGGAATCTTCGAGTCGTTTCATCGGACCGCGAGTTCGTTGAACCGCAGCTGAACGAATTGGCACCCCATGTTGCACATGGGGTGCCAGCCCTGTCCGAAGCACGTAGAATTTGCCCGCCATAACTGTCAGGTGGCCTGTCCGCCCAATACCCACCGAGAGAACGAGATCATGCAGCCGGCCACCACTCCGTCCGTAGAACCCTGGTACAAGCACGTCTGGCCGTGGATCATCATCGGCATGATCGCCACCTCGGTGTTCCTCAGCCTGCTGATGGTGAACATCGCAGTGAACAACCAGGACTCCCTGGTCAGCGACAACTATTACGAAGCCGGCAAAGGTATCAACCGCTCGCTGGATCGCGAACACCTGGCACAGAAACTCAAGTTGCAGGCGAAGATCAGCTTCGATGAGCTGACCGGCGAAATCGACCTGCGCCTTTCCGGCGACAGCCGCCCGGAAAAACTGACGCTCAACCTGCTTTCGCCAACCCTGGAGTCCCAGGACAAGCACATTGACCTGCTGCCCAGCCCTGTCGAAGCAGGTCGCTATACCGGCAGCCTTGATGCTGCCGTCAAGGGTCGCCGCTTCGTCGAGCTGCTGGGTGAAGAGCAGGGTCAGGCTTGGCGCCTGTTCGAAGAAGAAAAGGTCGCCCCAGGCGGTTCGTTCGTCCTCGGTGACGAGCCCCTCAACGGAGACGAAGCCGAGCGCCCATGAGCGCCCCCCTCCCCTGCTACCACTGCGCCCTGCCGGTTCCTCCCGGCAGTCGCTTCACTGCGCAGGTCCTCGGCGCAACTCGCGAATTCTGCTGCCCCGGCTGCCAGGCGGTAGCCGAGGCCATCGTCGCTGGCGGCCTGGAAGGCTACTATCGCCATCGCACCGAGGCAGCACCCAATCCCGACGCGCTGCCCGAGCAACTGAGCGACGAATTGGCACTGTTCGACCGCGCCGACGTCCAGCAGCCCTTCGTCCAGCACCAGGGTGAACTGGCCGAAACCACGCTGATCATGGAGGGCATCAGTTGCGCCGCCTGCGGCTGGTTGATCGAAAAGCACCTGAAGAGGCTGCCAGCCATCGCCGAAGCCGGCCTCAATCTGTCCAACCACCGCCTCCACGTGCGCTGGTCCGACAGCCAGATGCCATTGAGCGCCCTGCTCGCAGAATTACGCAAGATCGGCTACGCCGCCCACCCCTATCAGCCAGATCGCGCCGCGGAGCAACTGCACGAAGAGAATCGCCGCTCGCTGCGCCAACTGGGTGTTGCGGGACTTCTATGGTTCCAGGCGATGATGGCCACGATGGCCACCTGGCCGGAATTCAATATCGACCTGAGCCCGGAACTTCACGAAATCCTGCGCTGGGTAGCGATGCTCCTCACCACTCCCATCGTCTTCTATTCCTGCCAACCATTCTTCAGAGGCGCAGTCCGCGATCTCCGCACCCACCACCTGACGATGGACGTCTCGGTGTCGTTGGCCATTGGCGGTGCCTATCTGGCCGGCATCTGGACCGCAATCACTGGCAGCGGCGATCTATATTTCGACGCAGTCGGCATGTTCGCGCTGTTCCTGCTCACTGGACGCTACCTGGAGCGCCGTGCCCGCGAGCGTACTGCGGCAGCGACCGCACAACTGGTCAATCTCTTACCCGCTTCCTGCCTGCGCCTGAATGAGCACGGCCAGAGCAGCCGGGTACTGCTCAGCGAACTGAAGCTGGGTGATCGCGTACTGATCCAGCCCGGCGCCGTAGTCCCCGCCGACGGCCTGATCCTCGAAGGTCAGTCAAGTGTCGACGAGTCCCTGCTCACCGGCGAGTACCTGCCACAACCGCGCCAGGTCGGTGACAGCGTCACCGGCGGCACCCTGAACGTGGAAGGCCCGCTGACCGTGCAAGTCAGCGCCCTGGGTGGTGACAGCCGCCTTTCCGCCATCGTCCGCCTGCTCGAACGCGCGCAATCGGACAAGCCGCGCCTGGCCGAGCTCGCCGACAAGGCCGCGCAATGGTTCCTCATCGCCCTGCTGGTTCTGGCCGCGCTGGTGGGTCTGTTCTGGTGGCAGCACGATGCCTCTCGTGCGTTCTGGGTAGTACTGGCGATGCTGGTCGCAACCTGCCCCTGTGCGCTGTCCCTGGCGACGCCCACCGCCCTCACAGCCGCTACCGGCACACTGCACAAGCTCGGCCTGCTGCTCACCCGCGGTCACGTGCTGGAGGGTCTGAACCACATCGATACAGTGATTTTCGACAAGACCGGCACCCTCACCGAAGGCTGTCTGACCCTGCGCGCAGTAAGGCCGCTGGCGAGACTCGATGCCGATACCTGTCTGGCGCTCGCCGCCGCCCTGGAAAATCGCTCCGAACACCCTATCGCACGCGCCTTCGGTCGCGCACCACAGCCTGCCGAGGGCGTCGAGAGCCATCCGGGCCTGGGTCTCGAAGGCCGTGTTGGTGAAAGGCACCTGCGAATTGGCGAGCCGTCATTCGTCTGCGCCCTGAGCGGAGCATCCGCCCCTGCCCACCCGCAGGAGCCCGGCCAGTGGCTGCTGCTCGGCGATAACAGCGGACCTCTCGCCTGGTTGGTGCTCGACGACCGCATCCGCGAGGATGCCGCCGCCCTGCTCGATGCCTGCCGCGCGCGCGGCTGGCGCACCCTGCTGCTATCGGGGGACAGCTCAGCAATGGTCGGCCGAGTGGCTGCCGAGCTGGGAATCGATGATTGCCGAGGCGGCCTGCGGCCCGACGACAAGCTGGAAGTCCTCCGGCAACTGCACCAGCAAGGGCACCGCGTGCTGATGCTCGGCGATGGCGTGAACGATGTCCCGGTGCTCGCAGCCGCCGACATCAGCGTCGCTATGGGGTCGGCCACCGACCTAGCCAAGACCAGCGCTGACGCGGTGCTGCTGTCCAATCGCCTGGACAGCCTGGTGCAGGCTTTCGGCCTTGCCCGTCGCACCCGCCGGGTGATCATCGAGAACCTGATCTGGGCCGGGCTGTACAATGGCCTCATGTTGCCGTTCGCCGCCCTCGGCTGGATCACCCCGGTGTGGGCTGCGGTCGGCATGTCGATCAGCTCGCTGACCGTAGTGCTCAACGCCCTGCGTCTGACCCGTGTGCCCAAAGGCAGCGCCGCTTCGGCAGCGACAACCCAGCGCCTAGCGGCGGAACCGGCGCAATAGCGCGACCCGACGGAGTAGATATGCCCGCACTCTACGTCATGATCCCCATCGCCGTATTGATCGTCGGCGTCTGCATCTGGGTTCTTTTCTGGGCGGTGAACAGCGGCCAGTACGACGACATGGACGGCCCTGCACACAGCATCCTGTTCGACGACGAAGACCCCAAGCACCAGGCCGGCATCGACGAAGCAGAAGGCCAGGAGCAGAAGGACCAGCGCGATGCCTGAGTTGGCGCCACTGCTGGCGTCGGCGCTCATTATCGGACTGTTGGGTGGTGGCCACTGCCTGGGTATGTGCGGCGGCCTGATGGGAGCGCTGACGATGGCAATCCCGCCGGAACAGCGCGCCAGACGCCTACGCCTGCTGCTTGCCTACAATCTCGGCCGCATCCTCAGCTACGCCTGCGCGGGCCTGTTGCTGGGCCTCGCCGGCTGGGCTGTCGCCCGTACCCCATTCGCTTCGGCGCTACGTGTCGTCGCCGGACTCCTGCTGGTCGTCATGGGCCTCTATCTCGCCGGCTGGTGGAGCGGACTGACCCGCATCGAAGGACTTGGCCAAGGCCTGTGGAAGCATATCCAACCCATCGCCAGTCGCCTGCTGCCGGTTGCCAGCGTGCCGCGCGCGCTGCTGCTGGGCGCGCTCTGGGGCTGGCTGCCATGCGGTCTGGTCTACAGCACCCTGCTCTGGGCAACCAGCCAGGGCTCGGCCATCGACAGCGCCCTGCTGATGCTGGCATTCGGCCTGGGGACCTTGCCGGTACTGCTGGCCACTGGGCTCGCGGCGGAACGCATCACCGCCCTGCTCCGCAAGCGCAGCGTCCGGGTAGCGGGCGGCGTACTGGTGATCCTGTTCGGCCTGTGGACACTGCCTGGGCCGCACCAGGCCTGGATCATGGGCCACGAGATGCATTCCAGTGCGGCCCAGCTCCACAATGGAGCCGTTTGATACAGGTCAACAGCCCCTTGTCGGACTCTCCCTAGACTGCGCGGGAAAAGCTCGCCAACCGGGGACTTCGGCATGCTCGACAATATTCGCTGGGACGCAGATCTAATACGCCGCTACGATCTGTCCGGCCCGCGTTACACCTCCTATCCCACAGCCGTGCAGTTCCACGAAGGAGTCGGACCCTTCGACCTGCTGCACGCGCTGCGTGATAGCCAGAAGGCGCAACGCCCCCTCTCGCTTTACGTGCACATCCCGTTCTGCGCAAACATCTGCTACTACTGCGCCTGCAACAAAGTCATCACCAAGGACCGCGGGCGTAGCGCGCCCTACCTCGCACGCCTGATCCGCGAAATCGAGATCGTCAGCCGTCACCTGGGCCGCAAGCAGGAAGTTGAGCAATTGCATTTCGGCGGCGGTACCCCGACCTTCCTCAGCCCCGGCCAACTGCGCGAACTGATGGGACAACTGCGCACCCACTTCAACCTGCTGGACGACGACTCCGGCGACTACGGTATCGAAATCGACCCGCGCGAAGCGGACTGGTCCACGATGGGCCTGCTCAGGGAGCTGGGCTTCAACCGGGTCAGTCTCGGCGTACAGGATTTCAACCTGGAAGTGCAGCAAGCGATCAATCGCCTGCAGAGCCTCGACGAGACCCGCGCCGTCATCGACGCCGCGCGTACCCTGCAGTACCGCTCCATCAACATCGACCTCATCTACGGCTTGCCCAAGCAGGACCCCGACAGCTTCGCCCACACCGTGGAGCAGGTAATCGCGCTGCAACCCAACCGCCTGTCGGTGTTCAACTACGCGCACCTGCCGGAACGCTTCATGCCTCAGCGGCGCATCAACGCCGACGACCTGCCCACCCCAGGGCAAAAGCTGGAAATACTGCAGCGCACTACCGAACAACTGGAAGCCGCCGGCTACCGTTATATCGGCATGGACCACTTCGCCCTGCCAGACGACGAGCTTTCGATGGCCCAGGAAGACGGTACTCTGCAACGCAACTTTCAGGGCTACACCACCCACGGTCACTGCGATCTGGTTGGCTTGGGCGTTTCAGCGATCAGCCAGATCGGCGAGCTCTACAGCCAGAACAGCAGCGATATCGCCGACTACCAGAGTTCGCTTGATCAGAATCAGTTGCCGACTCGCCGCGGCCTGCACTGCAGCAAGGACGACATCGTCCGTCGCGCAGTGATCCAGCAACTGATCTGCCATTTCCAACTGGACTTCGAAGAGATCGAGGAACTCTTCAACATCGACTTCCGCGGTTACTTCAACGACGTATGGCCGGAACTGGAGCGCTTTGCCGCCGACGGTCTGATCAGTCTCAGCCCGAGCGGCATAGACGTCAGCGCATCAGGTCGCCTGCTCGTGCGAAGCCTCTGCATGCTGTTCGATCGTTACCTGCCCACTCAGAACCTGCAGCGGTTCTCGCGAGTGATCTGACAACCCTGTGCCACTCGACAAAAGGTCGAGCATAACTGTCGCACCCATTGCTACAGAATGTGTCAAGACTTTCTTACAGCCTGGACGGCCCTGTATCAGCCGTTTGCGCAAGAACTTCCCTCCTTCCAGACACCGACAGCCGCCCCCCTCATTTCCAAACCGGCCATTCAGAGGGGCTGGCGGCTGGCGTCCAATCTCCCGTCTGCGTTACCCTTGGTTTTTGTGTGCCTTCCCACTCAAGGAACCATCAATGGCCGAAACCATCAAAGTGCGCGCCCTGCCTCAAGCGCACTGCAAGGATTGCAGCCTGGCGCCGCTGTGCCTGCCCCTGTCGCTGAACTCTACCGACATGGACGCTCTCGATGAGATCGTCAAGCGTGGCCGCCCCCTGAAGAAGGGCGAGTTCCTGTTCCGCCAGGGCGATTCCTTCGGTTCTGTCTTCGCGGTTCGCTCCGGCGCATTGAAGACCTTCAGCATCACCGACAACGGTGAAGAACAGATCACCGGCTTCCATCTGCCCAGCGAACTGGTCGGCTTGTCGGGCATGGACACCGAGAGCTATCCGGTATCCGCCCAGGCCCTGGAAACCACCTCCGTCTGCGAAATTCCGTTCGAGCGCCTGGATGAGCTGTCCGAGCAACTGCCGCAACTGCGCCGCCAACTGCTGCGCGTAATGAGCCGTGAGATCCGCGACGACCAGCAGATGATGATGCTGCTGTCGAAAAAGACCGCGGACGAGCGCATCGCCACCTTCCTGGTCAACCTCTCCGCCCGCTTCCGCGCCCGTGGCTTCTCTGCGCAGCAGTTCCGCCTGGCCATGTCGCGTAATGAGATTGGCAACTACCTGGGGCTGGCGGTGGAAACCGTCTCCCGGGTGTTCACTCGCTTTCAGCAGAACGGCCTGATCGCCGCTGAAGGCAAGGAAGTGCACATCCTCGACTCCATCGAGCTGTGCGCCCTGGCAGGTGGGCAACTGGAAAGCTGATCCGCAGGGTCTGCCAGACCGAAGCGGCAGACCCGATGCGACTTTCCGGTCATCGAAAACGGGCTCGCCAACAGGCGGGCCCGTTATACTTCCGGGTCTGATTTTTACCTCTAGCAACCCGCGTCCATCAGGTGCACAACCAGCATGATCCTCAATCAACTCGACCTGAAGTCCATGATCCGCGCCGTTCCCGACTTCCCCAAGCCGGGCGTGATCTTCCGCGACATCACCCCGCTGTTCCAGTCGCCACGGGCTCTGCGGTTCGTCGCCGACAGCTTCATCCAGCGCTATGTCGAGGCCGACTTCACCCACATCGGCGCAATGGACGCGCGCGGGTTCCTGATCGGGTCGATCATCGCCTACGAACTGAACAAGCCGCTCGTGCTTTTCCGCAAGCGTGGCAAGCTACCCGCCGACGTTCTCGCTCAGGCCTATGAAACCGAGTACGGTGAAGCGCTGCTGGAAGTACACGCCGACAGCCTCTGCGAAGGCGACAGCGTGCTGATCTTCGATGACCTGATCGCCACTGGCGGCACCCTGCTGGCTGCGGCCCAGCTTGTGCGCCGTATGGGTGCCAGCGTGTTCGAAGCCGCCGCCATCATCGACCTACCGGAACTGGGCGGTTCTGCCAAACTGACCGAAGCACAGATCCCCACCTACAGCCTGACAGCCTTTTCCCTCGACGAACGTTGATCGGCGAATCGGCCAGACCACGGGCGCTCTGGCGCCCGTTTTCATTTCGGCCCCAACCCAATGCCCCTATCCAACGACTGGCAGCATCCTGTTTGGCCAGATTCGACTTCGTCCTGGCCGGATAAGACCTGGCGATTGTCAGACAATCCCGCGAGCATGACATCAGCTAATGACACATTACGAGGTGGCATAGCGAACTAACGACAGGCTCCCCGAATGGCTCACCTGCCACGCCACCGGGCCCGCACAACAACAAGGAGTTAGTCATGAACGCCAGCACCACGCCTATCCGCGCCAGTTTCCCGGTCCGTCGCATGGACTTCAGCTTCAGCGAAACGCCGAAGTACTGGTGGGACGATCAACCCTTCATGACCCACTTCATGAACAACCTTTCCTCGCTGTTCCCCTATGGCGAAAAATTCTTCGTCGACAGCGTCCGCGCCGTGCGCGACCGTATCCAGGACCCGCAATTGCAGAAGGACGTCAGCGCCTTCATCGGGCAGGAGGCCATGCACTCCAAGGAACACGCGGCCTACAACGAGTACGCCGACGAGTACGGTATCGACCTGGAGCGCCTGGAGCTGCGCATCAAGCACCTGATGGGCGCAATCAGCAAGGTCACCACCAAGAAGCACCAGTTGGCAATCACCTGCGCGCTGGAACACTTCACCGCGACGATGGCCGAGCAACTGCTCAAGCGCGAAGACCTCAGCAGCCAGATGAAGTCGGCGAAGATGTACAAGCTGTGGATGTGGCACGCTATCGAAGAAAACGAGCACAAGGCGGTCGCCTATGACGTCTACCAGCAGGTCTTCGGCGGCTACTTCACCCGTACCGCCGTGATGCTGCTGACTACCGTGATCTTCCTCAGTGTAATCGGCGGTTTCCAGATCCACCTGCTGCGCCGCGACGGCCAACTGTTCAACTGGCGTAGCTGGAAACACGGCCTGGGCGTGCTGCTGCATCCGCGCCGCGGATACTTCGTCAACCTGATCCGCCCGTGGCTGGACTATTTCCGCCCGGGTTTCCACCCCTTCGACCACGATACCAAGGCGCTGGAAACCCGCTGGAAATCCCACCTGGACTTCGCCGGCTGACAGCCCCGGAACAGGTGTCGAATCCCCGAAAACGCCAGGCATCGCCTGGCGTTTTTCATTGATCGACTCGCACCGCGACATCAAGTCACTACACTCACCAGGGTTTCTGATGCCCAATGGACCCCGCAATTCAAGGTGAATCACATCACGAATTGCGAGCCAAGGAGGTTAGATGCCCGCCCAAGCCCCTTCTCCCTGGAAGATTCCGCTCATCCGTGAGCTGGCCATCATCCTGCTGATCAAGCTGTCCCTGCTGCTGGCTATCAAGGCCATCTGGTTCGACCAGCCCACCGTTCCCGAGGACGGTTCCAGCATCACCAGCCGACACCTGCTCGGCGACTCGCAGACAAGCCCTGCTGACAAGGAGAGCGCCCGATGATTTCCGAAGCCGTCGTTGACCTGTCACGCCTGCAGTTCGCGATGACCGCGATGTACCACTTCCTGTTCGTGCCACTGACGCTGGGCCTGGCTTTCCTGCTGGCGATCATGGAGTCGGTCTACGTGATGACCGGCAAGCAGGTCTACAAGGACATGACCCAGTTCTGGGGCAAGCTGTTCGGCATCAACTTTGCGCTGGGTGTCACCACCGGACTGACGATGGAGTTCCAGTTCGGTACCAACTGGGCCTACTACTCCCACTACGTCGGCGACATCTTCGGCGCGCCGCTGGCCATCGAGGGCCTGATGGCGTTCTTCCTCGAATCCACCTTCATCGGCCTGTTCTTCTTCGGCTGGGATCGGCTGTCGAAGCTCCAGCACCTGTCCGTGACCTGGCTGGTGGCGTTGGGTTCGAACCTTTCCGCACTGTGGATCCTGATCGCCAACGGCTGGATGCAGAACCCGGTGGGCGCGGAGTTCAACTTCGAAACCATGCGCATGGAGCTCACCGACTTCGGCGCTCTGCTGTTCAACCCGGTGGCCCAGGTGAAATTCGTGCACACCGTGGCGGCGGGCTACGTCACCGGCGCGATCTTCGTCCTCGCCATCTCCAGCTATTACCTGCTGAAAAAACGCGACCAGGGCTTCGCCCGGCGCTCTTTCGCCATCGCCTCGGCCTTCGGTCTCGCCTCGATTCTCTCGGTGATCATCCTGGGCGACGAATCCGGCTACGAGATCGGTGATGTGCAGAAGACCAAGCTGGCCGCCATCGAGGCCGAATGGGAAACCCACCCGGCCCCAGCCGGTTTCACCCTGATCGGCCTGCCCAACCAGGAAGAACAGCGCACCGATTATGCGATCAGGATCCCCTATGTACTCGGCCTGATTGCCACCCGTTCACTGGACAAGGAAGTCACCGGCATCAAGGACCTGCTGGTGCGGCACGAGGCGCGTATCCGCAACGGCATGACGGCCTATGCGCTATTGCAGAAACTGCGCGGCGGCGACAAGTCCGAAGCCACCCTGGCCGATTTCAACAAGGTGAAGAGCGACCTCGGCTACGGCCTGCTGCTGAAGAAGTACACGCCAGACGTCGTGGACGCCAGTGAAGAACAGATCCGCCTCGCCACCCTCGACACCATCCCCGATGTGCTCACGCTGTTCTTCAGCTTCCGCGTCATGGTCGGCTGCGGCTTCCTCATGCTGGCGCTGTTCGTCTGTGCCTTCTGGGCCTCGGCAAAGAAGAACGAGGAACGCAAGCGCTGGCTGCTCAAGTGGGCGCTGTGGAGCCTGCCGTTACCCTGGCTGGCCGCCCAGACCGGCTGGTACGTGGCCGAGCACGGCCGCCAGCCGTGGTCCATCGGTGAAGTGCTGCCGGTGCATCTGTCCGCCTCCAGCCTGACCACGCATGACGTCTGGGGCTCTCTGCTGGCGCTGATTGCCTTCTACAGTCTGCTGCTGGTCGTTGAGATGTACCTGATGATCAAGTTCGCCCGCCTCGGCCCGTCCAGCCTGCACACAGGCCGTTATCACTTCGAGCAGAGCCACGCCGCCGGCAGCGGCACGGCCACGGCGTAAGGAGACGAACATGGACTACGAAACCCTGAAACTGATCTGGTGGGTGTTGATCGGCGTGCTGCTGATCGGCTTCGCCCTGACCGACGGCTTCGACATGGGCGCGATGGCGCTGATGCCATTCGTGGCCAGGAACGACCACGAGAGGCGCGTAGCGATCAACACCATCGCCCCGCACTGGGACGGCAACCAGGTGTGGTTCATCACCGCTGGCGGCGCGCTGTTCGCGGCCTGGCCGATGGTCTACGCCACGGCCTTCTCCGGGCTCTACTGGGCGCTGCTGCTAGTACTCTTCGCCCTGTTCTGCCGCCCGGTGGGCTTCGACTACCGCAGCAAGATCGAAGACCCGCGCTGGCGCAGCGTCTGGGACTGGGCATTGTTCGTCGGTGGCTTCGTGCCGGCACTGGTGTTCGGCGTGGCATTCGGCAACCTGTTCCAGGGCCTGCCGTTCAACCTCGACGAATTGATGCGACCGTCCTACCACGGCTCCTTCTTCGCCCTGCTCAACCCCTTCGCACTGCTCGCTGGCGTGGTCAGCCTGAGCATGCTCTGCCTGCACGGCGGCGCCTGGCTGATGATGCGCACGGATGGCGAACTGGCCGAACGCTCGAGCCACGCGGCACGGCTGTGCGCGCTGGCGTACCTGGTAGCCTTCATCGGCGCCGGCGCCTGGGTCAGCTTCGGCATGACCGGCTATACCCTGGTCTCCGCCGTGGATGGCAACGCCGCGCTGAACCCGCTGCACAAGGAAGTCGCCCTGACCAACGCCGGCTGGCTGGCCAACTACCACGCCTTCCCGGCCACCATGACAGCGCCGGCACTGGGCATTCTCGGCGGCCTGATCGCGCTGGCGGCCGCCAGCGGCGGGCGCGGTGCCCTGACCTTCCTCGGCAGCACCCTGGCGATCATCGGCACACTGTGTACCGCAGGCTTCGCGCTGTTCCCCTTCGTATTCCCTTCCAGCGAAAACCTCGCCGCCAGCCTGACACTGTGGGACGCGGTATCCAGCCACAAGACCCTCGGCATCATGTTCTTCGTAGCCTGCATCTTCGTGCCGCTGGTCCTCTGCTACACGCTATGGGGCTACGTGAAGATGTGGGGCCGCCTCACGCGCAAGCATATCGAAGCCAACTCCCACGGCCTGTATTGAGGACTGAATGCTATGTGGTACTTCACCTGGATTCTCGGCGTCCTGCTCGCCTGCAGCTTCGGCATCATCAACGCGCTGTGGCTGGAAACCACCCAGGACCTGGACAGTGACGACAACTGACGCCAGCCGTCTGCGACACCCCGCCAGCCGCGCGCTGTCGCTGCTGCTGGCGGTGCCGATGGCACTGCTTCTGCTGATCCACCCGGCCGCCATGCTCGACGCCGATGGCCGCTACAGCCACGGCCTGCTGGTGCTGGTGATGCTCGGCGTCAGCGCAGGCTTCATCCACGGAGTGGGCTTCGACCCGCGCAGCCTGCCCTGGCGCTGGCTGTTCGGGCCGGTGCTGGCCTGGGTATTGATGGCGCTGGGCTACGGCCTGCTGCTCAGGGCGCAGATAGCGCTGTAGATACGTGGACGTCAGCCTTCCTGGCGACGCGGAAGATCGTCGGCGGTATCGAACCACGGCAACTGCGACGAACACCAGATATGGCACTCCGGCTTCACCAGCTCCGGCTGGTCAAGCGTCACGGAGTTCAGCCCCACGGTCTCGCCATCGCGAACGCGAAACTCCATCGGCGTACCGCACTTCGTGCAGAAACGCCGCTCGCCGTCCGCGCTGGAGCGCCACAGGCCCAACTCGCCGGACAGATACTGGAGCCCCGCCAGCGGAATCACCGCCCAGGGTACCGCGGGTGCGGCGCTGGAACGCTGGCAGATACGGCAGTGGCAGTAACCGGTCTCTTCCGGCTCGGCGTCGAGGCGATAGCGTACTGCGCCGCAAGCGCAGCCACCGAACAGCGGCAATGGCAACATGGCAGTCCTCCCGCGGGCACACACCTGAACTCAGAGTCCGGCCAGCATGCCAAAGGTGTGCAGCACCGCGACACCGGTGAAAAGCAACAGGATTTGTCGCTCAGCCAACCGGCAAATCTCCCCTCGACGGTCCAGCGGCAGCTCCAGGAAGTCCAGCGACTGCTGGAACAGTTGCCGACTGATCAGCCGCGACAACCGGCTGAGTTCCTCTTCATCCACCTCAGGCAGCAGGTGGAACTGACGGATATCCTCGGCCATGTCCTCACCGAAATCGTCCATCACTCGTGCCAGCGCTGCGCGCAATACTGGCGACGGCCCATGCAGCTCGCGCACACCGATGATGAACGCCTGCGGGTTGCGCTCGACGAAACCGAAAAACAGCCTCACCGTTTCCCGCGTGACGCGCCGCCCACGCTCCAGGTCCAGGCCGAAGGGCACGCTGGCCGCGCCCTGCCCCGGCTGCGCCCGCTCCGCCGCCTCACGACGCAGATCGCGCAGCGGCTGACGCAACTGGGCTGAGATATCGCGGATGATCGCCAGACCCAGATCGTCGACATCGACGAAGTGACGATAGAAGGTATTCGGATTCAACTCCGCCTCCCGCGCCAACTCGCGCAGCCCGAGACTGCTCAGGCTGCGCCGGCTCGAGGCCAGACGCAGTGCCGCATCGATAAGAGCACGCTTGCCGGCTGCTTCCGTTGGCCGCTCTTCCTGTTCGATATCCATGAAATCTCCTGCCCGACCCTACCTAAGGTTGGTTGACCCAAAAGTATACAGATGTCTACATTCGCCCCATGTAGACAGTTGTATACGCCAGCAATAATCATAACAGGAGCTTGGCCATGAGCACGCAACCTCAGACTGCCCCGAGCAGACACTGCAAGATCGCCATCATCGGTACCGGGTTTTCCGGGCTGGGCATGGCGATCCGTCTGAAGCAGGAAGGTGAGAATGACTTCCTGCTGTTCGAAAAGGATGCCGGCGTCGGCGGCACCTGGCGGGTGAACAACTACCCCGGGTGCGCCTGCGACGTGCAATCCCACGTCTACTCCTTCTCCTTCGAGCCGAACCCGGACTGGTCGCACATGTTCGCCCGTCAGCCGGAAATTCGCGCCTATCTGGAGAATTGCTGGAAGAAATACCGCCTGGAAGAGAAAACCCTGCTGAACACCGAGATGACACGTTTCGAATGGAACGACGAGCAGCAGCTCTGGCACCTGTTCGACGCCGATGGCAACCACTACACCGCCAAGGTCGTAGTATCGGGCATGGGAGCCCTGTCCATCCCGTCGATACCTGCGCTCAAGGGCCTGGAGAGCTTCGAGGGCAAGACCTTCCACTCCCAGCAGTGGGATCACGACTACGATCTCAAGGGCAAGCGCGTGGCGGTGATCGGCACTGGCGCCTCGGCCATCCAGTTCGTGCCGGAAATCCAGCCCCTGGTGGCCAAGCTGGACCTCTACCAGCGCACCGCGCCGTGGATCCTGCCCAAGCCGGACCGCGCCATCAGCGACAAGGAGCGCGCGCGCTTCCGTCACTTCCCTGTGGTACAGAAACTCTGGCGTGGCGCCCTTTACAGCATGCTCGAAAGCCGTGTGCTCGGCTTCAGCTTCGCCCCCTGGGCGATGAAGCTGGTCGGCAAGCTGGCCGAGCGCTTCATCCGCCAGCAGATCAAGGACCCGGACCTGCGCCGCAAAGTGACGCCGGACTACACCATCGGCTGCAAGCGCGTGCTGATGTCGCACAACTACTATCCGGCACTCGCCGCCGCCAATGCCTCGGTGATCACCGACGGCATCCGTGAGATCAAGGCGGGCAGCATCATCACCAGCGACGGCCGCGAACGCCAGGTAGACGCCATCATCTTCGGCACCGGCTTTACCGCCAACGACCCGATCCCACGCGGCGTGGTGTTCGGCAAGGACGGCGTCGACCTTCTGGACACCTGGCCCAATGGCCCGGAAGCCTACAAAGGCACCATGACCCGAGGCTTCCCCAACCTGTTCTTCCTGATGGGCCCCAACACCGGCCTTGGTCACAACTCGATGGTCTACATGATCGAGTCGCAGATCACCTACGTACTGGGCGCCATCAAGCTCATGGACCGCCGCGAACTGCTCAGCGTGGAAGTCCGCAGCGAAGTCCAGGACCACTGGAACGACAAGCTGCAGCGTGGTCTCAACCACAGCGTGTGGAACACCGGCGGCTGCAAGAGCTGGTACCTGCATCCGGTGAGCGGCCGCAACTGCACCCTGTGGCCGGGCTTCACCTGGCGCTTCCGTGCCCTGACTCGCCAGTTCGACCCGTCCGCCTATCATTTGAATGCACGGCCGCTGCTCAGCGCTGCCGCCCAAACGCAACGCCACGCCGAGGAGGTGCCGGCATGAAGAACTTTGAGAACAAAGTCGCCGCTATCACTGGCGCAGGCTCCGGCATCGGCCGCGCCCTCGCCCGCGAGTTGGCATCGCGCGGCTGCCATCTGGCACTGGCCGACGTGAATGCCGCCGGCCTTGAGGAAACCCGCCAACTGCTGACATCCAGCGGCGTACGCATCTCCATCGATACCGTGAACGTAGCCGACCGCGAACAGGTGCACGCCTGGGCCGAGAAGGCCGTCCGCGAGCATGGCAAGGTCAACCTGGTATTCAACAACGCCGGCGTCGCCCATGCAGGCACCGTCGAGGCCAGCGACTACGAAGAGTACGAGTGGATCACCAATATCAACTTCTGGGGCGTGGTCTATGGCACCAAGGCCTTCCTGCCGCACTTGAAGGCATCCGGCGATGGCCACGTGGTGAACGTCTCCAGCGTGTTCGGGCTGTTCTCCCAGCCCGGCATGAGCGCCTACAACGCCACCAAGTTCGCGGTGCGCGGCTTCACCGAATCATTGCGTCAGGAGCTGGACATGGACCGCAGCGGCGTCTCGGCCAGTTGCGTGCACCCCGGCGGAATCAAGACCAACATCGCCAAGACCGCGCGAATGAACGACAGCATGGTCAAAGTGACCGGCCAGAGCGCCGAAGCCTCCCGTAGCCAGTTCAACGACCAGTTGCTGCGCACCACCCCGGAGAAAGCCGCCCAGGTAATCCTGCGTGGTGTCGAGCGCGACGCGCGGCGCATCCTGATCGGTCCGGATGCCCACGCCATCGACGTGATGCTGCGCCTGCTGCCGGTCTGGTACCAGAAAGTCGTGACCACCAGCATGCGGCTGGCCGCGCGCTTCTCACCCAAGCCCAAGCGCCGCACTGAAGGTTACGAAGCCAAGTAAGAGTCCCTTTGCCCAATGTGGCCGGCGCCTGCCCCTCCCCCGGACGGGCGCCGTTTTTTGCCTGTCTCAGAAGTGCAAGCGCTCCGAATGCTGCCCATACCGGCAGTCAGCTTTCCCGGTGACGCACAAACCTGCGCCATGCGACGCAGTGGGCGTCACCCGCCACCTGTAACGATGGCTCAGAGCCCCATCTGCTTGGCGATGATCTCGTGCATGATTTCCCGCGTGCCGCCGCCGATGGAGAGAATGCGGTTATCGCGATACAGCCGCTCCACCAGGCTCTCGCGCATGTAGCCCATGCCGCCAAGAGCTTGCACCGCATCGTAGGTCAATCGGTCGGCGACATCGGTGGCGAAGTTCTTGGCCATCGAGATTTCCTTGATCACACTCTTGCCTGCGGCCATCTTCGCCGCCTGACGGTAGGTGAACTCACGTGATACCTCCACCTGGGTCGCCATCTCCGCCAGCCGGTGCCGCAGGACCTGGAACTTGCCGATGGGACGGCCGAACGCCTCGCGCTCGCGGCACCAGGCCAACGCCTCATCCAACGCCAACTGGGCGGTCATATTGGCCATGATCGCCAGCGCCAGGCGTTCGCTCTGGAAGTTCGCCATGATGCAGGCGAACCCCATGTTCTCCGCCCCAATCAGGTTCTCCGCCGGCACCCGGCAATCATCGAAGAACAGCTCGGCGGTATCCGAGGCCCACCAGCCCATCTTCTTCAGCTTGCGGCCGATGCTGAAGCCCGGCGTACCCTTCTCCACCAGCAGCAGGCTGACACCACCGAAGCCATCGCCGCCGGTGCGCACCGCCACCGTGTAGTAATCGGCGCGCACGCCACTGGTGATGAAGGTCTTGCTGCCGCTCACCCGGTAATGATCACCGTCACGCACGGCGCGGGTTTTCAGGCTAGCCACGTCGGAACCACCGGACGGCTCGGTTACCGCCAGCGCCATGATCTTCTCGCCAGCCAGCACCTGCGGAGCGATGCGCTCGCGCAGCTCCGATCGCCCCCACTTGATCAGCGGCGGCAGGCCGATATCCAGCGAACCGAGGCCAGCTACCAGGCCGCCCGAACCACAGCGCATCAGCTCCTCGCTGGCTGCCACCTTGGCGAACAGATCACCCTCATGGCTGCCGCCCAGCGTCTCCGGATAGCCGATGCCGAGGATGCCGGCCTCGCCAGCCTTGCGGTACAGCTCGCGGGGAAACTCCTCGGCCTCCTCCCAGTCGGCGACATGGGGAAGGATTTCGCGCTCGACGAAACGGCGCACCGTGTCGCGTACCAGGCGGTGGCTGTCGTCGAAGTATTCGGTGAATGCGGACATGACGAGTCTCCAGGCAGGATGCCTGAAAACTTACCGAGCGCTTGCTTGGTTTACAAGGCGATACATCCGTCATCGGCTAGGGTAGATACGCCGCAAAAGCCCTGCCAATGAAGGAAATATGCGGGTCGGTGATGCCTGGGTCGTTGGCTTAGCCGCCGATGGGACGGCGTCCGGCCAGCGCGTGGGCCAGGGTGCCACCGTCCACCAGCTCCAGCTCGCCACCCAGCGGCACGCCGTGGGCGATGCGCGACAGAACCAGGCCGCTACCCGCCAGCAGTTGCGCGATATAGTGCGCAGTGGCCTCGCCCTCCACCGTCGGGTTGGTGGCGAGGATGATCTCGCTGAAGCTGCCTGCCTTGATCCGCGCCTCCAGCTCCGGAATGCCGATGGCTTCCGGGCCCAGGCCGTCGAGCGGCGACAAGTGCCCCTTGAGCACGAAGAAGCGGCCGCGATAGCCGGTCTGCTCGACCGCAAATACGTCCAGCGGGCCTTCCACCACGCATAGCACGCTGTCGTCACGACGCGGATCGGCGCACTGCGGACAGAGCTCGTCCTCAGACAACGTACGGCATTGCTTGCAGTGGCCAACGCCCTCCATCGCCAGGCTCAGTGCCTGTGCCAGTCGCAGGCCACCGCTGCGATCACGCTCCAGCAATTGCAGCGCCATGCGTTGGGCACTCTTCTGCCCCACCCCGGGCAGGGTGCGCAAAGCGTCGATCAGTTGGCGAATCAGCGGGCTGAAGCTCATGGGCGGTCTCGGGATTTCGGAGGGTTGGAGCAACCTCAGGAGCGAGGCTGCTTAGCGGGCCAGCCCAATCACGGCGGCCAGGCTACTTGTCGAAACAGGAATGAAAGCGCGTCAGCAACGGGGTGCTCAGGCTCGAACAAATCAAGGTGCCGGCGGGTGAGGAACCGGAGTGTGCTACAGCACACGAGGATTCCAAACCCGACGACAACGCCGCCATGCGCGGCAGGATCAAACTCAGAAGGGCATCTTGAAGCCGGGCGGCAGCTGCATGCCGGCAGTCATGCCGGACATCTTCTCCTGGTTATTCTGCTCGATCTTGCGCACGGCGTCGTTCACCGCGGCGGCGATCAAGTCCTCCAGGATTTCCTTGTCTTCCTGCATCAGGCTGTCGTCGAGGCTGACGCGCTTGACGTCGTGGCGACCGGTCATCACCACACTCACCAGGCCGGCGCCGGACTGGCCGGTCACTTCAGCGTTGGCCAGCTCTTCCTGCATCTTCTGCATTTTTTCCTGCATTTGCTGAGCCTGCTTCATCAGGCCGGCCATGCCACCTTTCATCATTTCAATTACCTCGATTCGTTCAGTCGTGGAGAAGTCGGAGCCCGTTCGCGACCTGGCGAGCCAATGCTGGACATTGCTGTCCGGCCGGCGCGCAGCGGATCGCGGCCTGCCCTCAGGCCTTCGCCTCCAGGGGTTCAATGGTACCGTCGCGGACGACCGCGGCGAACTGTTGCTTCATCTGTAGCACATAAGGATCGGCGGCGATGGACGCCTCCGCCTGGCGTTGACGCTCTGCGCGCTTGCGCGCGGCGGCCTGGGCGGGGGTCTCCTGCTCGGGCTTCTGCAGGCTCACCTGCAGGCTCAGGGTACGGCCGTGGAAATGGTTCAGCGCATCGTTCAGGCGACGCTGCTGGTTGGGGTTGAACAGCGCGCTTTGCACCGGATCAAGGTGCAGGTGCCAGTTGTCCCCTTCGACGGCGACCAGAGTGCAGTTGGCACCGATGCTGGCGGTCAGGCCGCCCAGGCCCAGGCGCGGGAACAGATCCAGCCACTCGGCGGCCAGCCCGGTAGCAGGCATGGCCGCTGGCTCGGGTTCCGGCTCGGTAACTTCCTGCGCCTCGCTCTCCAGATAGCCATAGGACTCCATGTCGACTTCATAGTAGTCCTCGGCGGGCGGCGGCTCGTCGTCGCGGTCGTCGTCCTCGTCCGGAGCTTCGGCCACGACTGGGGCCGGCACTGCCACCGGAGCTGTAACCGGTGCAGCGGCGTGCATCGGAGCCGGCGCAGCCATTACCGGTGCGGGCGCTGCAGGCTCGGCTGCGACAGGAGCAGTGGGAGCCGGCGCGGCAGGCTCGTCCCACGGCAAGTCGACCGGTGCTTCGGCAATCTGTGGCTGCGGCTCAACGGCCGGAGCAACAGGCTCTGCAGCGACCATCTGCGGCGGCGCTTCGACCGGAGCGGGAACCGCTTCGACCATCGGCGCGGGAGCGACAGCAGGCTCGGCCTCCACGACTGGAGCAACCTCAGACACAGGCGCGGCAACGACCGGCGCAACGGGAGCTACCGGATCAGGAGTGGCAGGTGGCGGAACAATGGATGCAACCGGCGCAGCAACGGCGGCGCCGGCCACTGGGTTCGGGTTGGAATCAGCCGTGGCCTTGCTGATTCCCAGGTCCTTTAGTGGTGACCTGGGTGCGCCGTCGGCATCGGCCGGACGGAACGCCAGCATGCGCAGCAGCACCATCTCGAAGCCGCTCCGGGGATCGGGCGCCAGCGGCAGGTCGCGGCGGCCGATCAGGCCCATCTGGTAGTAGAACTGCACGTCTTCGGCCGGCAACGCCTGGGCCAGCGCAAGCACACGGTCGCGGTCGCCCTGGCCGTTGTCCACGGCCTCCGGCAAGGCCTGAGCGATGGCCACGCGATGCAGAACATTGAGCATCTCGGTCAGCACACCGGACCAGTCCGGCCCCTGCTCGGCCAGATGACGCACCGCTTCGAGCAACGCGCGGGCATCGCCTTCCAGCAAGGCGTGCAGCACGCCGTAAACCTGACCGTGGTCCAGAGTACCGAGCATGGCGCGCACGTCGGCCGCCAGCACCTTGCCCTCACCGAAGGCGATGGCCTGGTCGGTGAGGCTCATGGCATCGCGCATGGAGCCATCGGCAGCACGGCCCAGCAGCCACAGAGCATCTTCCTCGAAGGGCACAGCCTCGGCACCAAGAACATGGGAGAGATGCTCGACCACGCGCTCGGGCGGCATGTTCTTCAGCGAGAACTGCAGGCAGCGCGAGAGAATGGTAACCGGCAGTTTCTGCGGATCGGTGGTGGCGAGCAGGAACTTCACATGGGGCGGCGGCTCCTCCAGAGTCTTCAACAGTGCGTTGAAGCTGTGGCTGGAGAGCATGTGCACTTCGTCGATCAGGTAGACCTTGTAGCGGCCGCGGCTGGGCGAGTACTGCACGTTGTCGAGCAGCTCACGGGTGTCCTCGACCTTGGTGCGGCTGGCGGCGTCGACTTCGATCAGATCGACGAAACGGCCCTCGTCGATCTCGCGGCAGACGGAGCACTGCCCACACGGCGTGGAACTGACGCCGGTCTCGCAATTCAGGCACTTGGCGAGGATGCGCGCGATGGTGGTCTTGCCCACGCCACGGGTGCCGGTGAACAGGTAGGCATGGTGCAGGCGCTGGTTGTCCAGCGCGTTGATCAAGGCCTTGAGCACATGGGTCTGGCCGACCATTTCGCGGAACGAGCGCGGACGCCATTTGCGGGCAAGAACCTGATAACTCATTGAAATCCATCGCGACAGGTGAGCGGAAGTGGGCTAATCCTAGCGAAGCGGACCGTAAATTGCACTCGATGTCAGTTGTGGCCGTTGGCACATCTTGGCAAGGGCCGGCCCACGCAGGCATTGTGTGACCATAACGCCGCCATCGGAGTCTTGATGCGCCTCCTCGCTTTCACCCTGCTGCTTGGCTCTGCCTGGGCATTCGCCGACGATCGCCCGCTGCGATTCTCGGTGGTCGACAGTTGGGCGATGCCCCTGGCGCATATAGAAGACGGCAAGCTGACCGGCGGCATTCTTTTCGAACTCTTCAGCGAAACCGCCCGCCAGGTGCATCGCGCACCAGCCTTCCACCTCCTGCCCCGCGCCCGCGTCGAGCAGGCATTGCTCAGCCATGTGGTGGATGTGCGCTGCTACGTCGCGCCGTCATGGACCGAACACGAATTCCATGACTATCGCTGGAGCGTGCCACTGATGGTGCAGCGCGACCTGCTGGTGAGCCGCGCCGGCCTCAAGGGCGAGTTGCAAAGCCTGACCGGAGAGTCCATCGGCACTGTGTTGGGCTACCACTACCCGCGCCTGCAACCGCTGCTCGACAATGGGCGGCTGACCCGCGACGAAGCACGCAACCAGGAACTGGTACTGAAGAAGCTGCAGATTGGTCGCTACCGCTATGCCATCAGCAGCGAGATTGCACTGAACTGGTTCAACCGTTCGCTCCCAAAGGGCGAACGGTTGACGCCCGCCAGCACCATCGAGGAAACACCATTGGCATGCATGGTGCTGGACAGCCCGGAAGTACCCGCCGACGAAATTCTCAAGGCCCTAGCCACGCTGAAGGCAGACGGCACGATCGAGCGCATTCTCAGCCACTACCGCTGATGGCGAAACGGGGAAAGGACGGGAAGAAGGAGGCGCCGAAAGATTTTCTGCCCCCTGAAATGGAGGCGGCCCCGCCAGCATTCGGCAAGGTATTTCCCGTTGTTTTGGCTGACTATTTCCGAAGCCTTCCAGATCGGCAAATGCATCGCTGAAAGCCTTGTGGGGCATGGTCTTCAAGGAATTCCAAACCGAAATTTTCATAAAGAATCGGTCCTGAAAATCCTGGGTGTGGCTGCACTGTCACACTTTGCTGTACCACTCAGGTGTCATACTCATGGCCTTCATCATTCGTCGCGGCGCTGTCTACTACCTCAACCTGAGACTGCCCAAACACCTACATCACCAACGCAATACCCTTCGCATAAGCCTCGATATCAGAGACCGAAGGAACGCCCTGTTCCTGGCTAGCGGGATAGCCCAAAGGATACATCTGCATCTTGCTGCATACCCGCTTAGCCCAGTTGAAGAACTGCGTCAGCTCTGCATCCAGTGGCGAAACGACGTTCGGCAGCCCACAGCTGCGCCCTTCCAAGCCCCTCATACCATGCTCCCAACGCAGAGCCGCTCTTACCCCGCCAGCCGGCTAGCTCGAACCACAGCAACCGCACGGTCAATGAGCACATTGTCGGAGCTCTATATAGAGGAAGGAAAAAGTAGCGGAGCTTGGCGAGAGGCAAACACCTTGGACGTGCAACGGGCTCTTCGGGATTTCTTCGTACTGATGGGAGATATGCCCATCAGCGATTTCGATGCAGAGCAGGCAAGAATCCTCAAGCACAGGCTAAGCAGGCTCCCTCAGTACTTTTCGCAACGCCCCGAGTTCAAAGGTATGGCCTTGAGACAGGTTGTCGACTCCGCAATGGATTACCCAACCATCACCGCTGTGACAATCAACAACCGCCTACGAAAGCTCACAGCCTTCCTCAACTGGTGCAAATCCAACGGCTACATCAACCAGAATCCGTTAGCTGGTGTAAAAGTGATGACCGGTGCCGCGAAGGAAGCTCGCCTGTCGTTCTCCCCCGCCGATCTCGAAACGCTGCTGAACCTCGATACGCTTCGGCATGAGGCTCGTAAGCATCCCTGTAGGTTCTGGCTCCCATTGCTAGCACGTTTCACAGGAGCACGGCTGGAGGAGTTATGCCAACTTCATATCGATGACTTCTGCTTGGTGCAAAACACATCCTGCATTCGTATAGATGATCGCCGCGAAGGACAGCAACTCAAGAACCGTAGCAGCCGTAGAATTATCCCTATCCATCCGATGCTCTTGGAGCTGGGTATCCAAACGTATATAGACTCAGTGCGAGTCTCTGGAGCCTCCCGAGTCTTCCCTCTGCTTGAAGCTGTGAGAGGAAAATACGGTTACGGGCCCTCAAAGTGGTTTGGTCGGTATCGGAACAAGCTGGGAATCAGCGATCCGAAGAAAACATTTCATAGCTTCCGTCATACATTTGTAGATGATCTACGCGAGGCAGGAGTTCAAGACTCAATCATCAAGCAACTGCTTGGCCATGCTGATGATTCAGTGACATTTGGGATTTACGGTAGTCGAGTTCCGATTAAAGAGATGACTCGTGCAATCAAGAAAATCCGAGGCAGCATGATAAAGAAAGCAGCTTAACGAAGGATTGGCGCTCCAAGACAGCCCACCTCCTGACATAGTGTTGGATGGCTATTCTCGATGCCTTGGAAAGCCGTCCTGAGCGAACCAGACAGTCAGCTCCTAAGATACCTTTGAACTCTTTCGCCTCTAACCCTACCCTTGGAAGCACCCAGGGTATTGACAGTCCGCTAAAACCTGAGTAGTGTCGCCCTCCCCTCGATGGCGAGGGGAGAACTAACCGAAATGGTGAAGCGCAATGAAAACTAAACATAACTCGCAAGCGGGGGAAATCTAACCAAGCCATAGCAGGCTTGTCGTCTCCTCGTTTGCAATGAACAGGAGACACCAAATGAGCACCAACACCCTCGCCCCATCCCGCACCTGTACTTACGGCCCTAAAGCCGAACTTCACTTTAGCACCAGCTACCTTGCCGAACTGACGAACAAGTCCAACGAGACCATCCTAGGCACGGCCTTCTCCCTGCTACCAGAACGCGGCTACGACTCCCTGCTCAATCATTTGGTAAAGAATGACAACGGCGAAGTCACTGACCTTTACCTGTCCTACAAGGACTCGTGCCTGGTGATCCTCGATCTGCTGAGCACTGATGATGCCCTCCTCTCAATGCGGAACATCAGTAACGACTACGCTCGCCATCGTATTCCGCAGCTACAGCAGTTCATCGCCAACCATAGCTAACAGTTAATCCTGTTAACACCTTCAGGAAGCCCTCTGTAGGCTCGTATACGCAACTCTTATAGCTATCCACCCTAGGGACACTTCTTAAAGAGATTATGCACTGTACGAGCTTGCAGAGGGCTTACTGAGGGATCAGTGCTGTCCGAGGAAAGCGAAAACATATAACAAGGAGAATTAATTGACTATAGTAAGAAGAATTGAAGACATTGTTGTCGATGCAAAAACCAATACCGTACTGGCCGTTGTTCCAGAATTTAAACCAAAGCCGGGCACAGTAAGCTCCATAATCACTGAATATGAAGAGAACGGTTATCGCCGGACGTTCAGCGTTGACGCAGAAGCTTATCCTGATGGCGTTGGTGCGCCTATTGACAATGTGGTTGAGCTGACACCGCGTCGTACCAATGTCAGAGCAATCATCAGCAACCCGGTATCAAGATACTTCGATCACGTCACCTTAGCGGATTTTGATCCCGTCACCTTAAAGAATAATGAGGTTCCCAGATGGCTGGATGATATCATTCGTGGAGCCATCACCACTGGCCCCGGAACGAATAACGGCAAGGAAAATGTCAGTGTCGGAGACGTGATAAAGGTTCTCAGGTTGCCCACAATCTCGACAACAGTTGCAAGTGAGATATTGTACAACCACGACTTCGAACGAATGTCTCCGCGACAGGTTGAGCGCGTTATACAAGCTGCGAGGCTTGCCTTAGGCGGAGTTGTGCATTACCTACGCAGCCACCCCGGTTACCTTGCTGATGCTGGACTTAGTGTTGACCTGATGTCGTACTCAGTTCCAACTGCTGAGCAAAAGAAAGCAGATGCACTCAGAATGTTTGATGAAGGCACTAAGAAAGCCGAGATATGCAGGACGGTCAGCGTGACCAAGCCAACACTTGATGCATGGATCAAACAGCGAAAAGTGACAAACGCAGAAACTGGCTGAAACCCACGGAACACTGCGGCTGGAACAAAAAGGTAAAATAGCGACGGATACAATAAGGGGAACCCCGCTAGGGGTGTACCCGACGAGGACGCCACGCGTGCTCAAGACGGGGCCCCGCATCGTAAGTTTATCGTAGGAATTTCGTAGGAATAGGCAATCTTAAAATTTATCTACAATACTTCTACCAGACATTACCAGCATCACAAAGTTTATCTGCGCCAGCACAAGACGGATCGGAGATCAGAAATCCGTCTGCTCTTCTTCTTTTCATAGGTGCTGATTAGGTATCGTAGAAAAACCCTAGAATAATATTCGAAGATCCATAGTGATCATCAGAGTCATTCTAGGAATACTCTACGAATAGCTAGTCAGCTCAGCACGAAAAAGACATATAGGGGGTGATCCCCCTTCTTAGCCTTACGGCGGACAGCTTGAGTGTTCATGAGGTTTTCCTGGGAGAACCTTAAGCGCTCACCAAGCTTCCCCCAGGAGATTCTCATGAATAGCTTGAGAACTCCTAAAGACCAAAAACACAGAGAAAGGGATCAACCCATCTGTGTTTGCTCTTCTATTCAAGATTATTTCAAGGTACTGCACAAACCCATCAGTTACCGGCTACGCCAATTATTCTGATGCTATTGTGCAAACGCATTGAGACAGCATTGGCAATGCTTTGCGTCAGCACCTGAAACTCACGAACCATTAAAAAACCTGTAAGACTTTTATTTTGGGGGGCGTTGATCCATCAGCCCCTTTCTTCCTGTGGCAAGACTTCGATTGATCGAAAAGAATTTGCAGGTAACAATGCCGTAGGCGCTATTCCTGCAACATTCTTTCAAATCACAAAATACTATCTACATACTCCACTTTGCAGAGACGTCGCTTCAACGCTCTCATCTGGAGCCACCCAAAACTCTTCGATATTTCCATGCAAAGAGTTCTGCATGAGCTTGCGCATTATCCTCCCAGCTTCATCCTTGGCAGAGTAAGGCCCAACCCTCAAAAAACTGCTAGTTTCAGAATGAACTGGAATCCCCGTTAGAACCAATCCTTCCTTGACCTTTACATACTCAGCTTTATCGCTAAACGGCAATGCCACCACCCAATGCTGAACAAGCCCGTCCTTGTTATACACCTTACTTAGTTGACGAACAGAAACAGGCTCTTCAGCCTTAATCGGCTCAACATCAGAACCACAATGCTTACACTTAATAGCTTGATTCTTGATCATCTCTGCACAGAAGGGACACTGACGCTCACCCACGCTGACAGCACTACCCTGTGACCTCCCACCAAAGATCGCCATGAGGATGCCAGCTATGAAGAACAGTCCACCCAAGATGGTGTAGTTCTGACGATCAGCCATTAGACCAAGGTTATTGACCCTTCCCCCCATTCCCGTCACAACGGAAACATCCATGCTCAGGGCGGAGATGATCACAATGATCCCCACCACGATTGCAATTATCCCAAGCTTGCGCATCACAGCTCCTTGTATGTTTTCTCAAAAACTCTGACTAATGTGTCACCGGGTCATAGCCCTGGGTCAGTAGGTTGAAGAGGTTCTGCTTCTGGTTCCGATACTGATTGCACCAGCTATAGCCACCGCAATCGAATCTCCCCCTAATCGCGTACTTCTGATCGCCAACCTTCTCTTTGTACACCTGCCCGTTCATGTAGCCAATCTTGGTAGTCGGGTAGGTTTGAAGGAAGCTATCTGTTGCCGTCATGAGCTTCATGCCGGTGGTGACAGAAATGGCTTCGATCGCTCTCCCCCACATCTTTGAACACTGCTCCTCTCCCACACAAACCGGGGTCGGGTGCACTTCAGATGCAGGCATATCTGGCTCCTGAGGTGTTGCAGCACACCCTCCGAGCATCACGACAGCCCCCAGCGCAACCAGCTTCAATCTCTTCTCCATCGTTCCCTCCTGTGTATGCATTTCGAGCTATCCGCGTAGGTCCTAGCCCCAAGGGCTTCCCAGGTAGGAGCAGATGATGCCATCACTTGAAGAGAATGTAACGATTGGTGTGCCACCAATTAGTGTGTCATCACTTGGTGCGTTCACGGTTGAGCCACAGCCAACCATCATGTTTCGATGGAAACTAATCAGAAATTGCGAACGGCCTTTGGCCAACGAATCAGGGAACTACGCAGCAAGCAGGGCTTTAGCCAAGAAGCGTTTGCTGACAAATGCGGCTTCGTCCGCACATACATGTCACGAATAGAGACAGGCACTGCCAATCCCAGCCTAGAAGCCGCCAAGGTGCTTGCAGATGGGTTGGGGATGACACTTTCGGAGCTGCTGGAAGGGCTGTAACGCTGCTTCTGCTCAAAACTTGATCAGATAACTATTCAGTATCAATGGACTTTCCACGCCCCGGCCTCACACGCTGGGGCGTTTTGTATGTGCATATCCCTAAACCCGCCCCATCCATCAGGCTTTCCGCAGGGAGGGCCTTAGCCGGTAGCCCTTCACACTGATCAAATCCTCATTTCTCGTGGGCGTTCCCACAGCCGCACTTCAATCGAGATAACCCCTCACATCCCTCTCTTATCCAAACCACCATTTCTGGTGGCTATTGCTCAGAACTGAGAAGTTAGGCCTCTCGTTTGAGTCTACTCATACAAGATGCCGATAACTGGTGCGGAAACCCTATCATTCACCAGTTGATATAAAGCCAAACGATAGATTATCATTTGTCTATGCAAATTCATGACAAAGGATAAACTTCATGATCAACGCCCATCTCTACCTTCGAGCTTCGACGGACGACCAAGACGCCAACCGGGCTAAGCAATCGTTAATCGCCTTCGCTCAAGAAAAGGAAATGGCCGTTGTCGATGTGTACGCAGAGAACATCAGCGGCACCAAGCTGGAACGTCCTGAACTGTTCCGCCTGCTAAATGCTGCTCAGGCTGGTGACGTGCTGCTAGTGGAATCCGTAGATAGGTTGTCGCGTCTCTCTCAGGCCGACTGGGAGACTCTGAAGGGTGTTATCAAGTCGAAGGGCCTGCGGTTGGTAGTGCAAGACTTGGGCACGACCCATCAGCTTGTCACCGACAAGGGCATCACCGGGCAAATCATGGATGTGATCAATGGGATGCTGATCGACCTAATGGCAACGATGGCTCGTTTGGATCAAGAGAAGCGAGTGGAACGAATCAAGCAGGGCCTTGAGAATAAACGCCAGCGTGGCGAGAAGGTAGGCGGGAAAGGTCGCAATCAAGAGAAGTGGAACAAGGTAGCCGACCTGCTCAAGCGTAACGGCAACACGATGGAAGAGATTGCAAAGCTGGCTGATGTCGGCATTGCTACTGTCTATCGCATCAAGAAAGAGCTATCAGAGGGTTAGGATCTTGCCTGATCCCCCAAGAGTCGAAGCTACAGCCTCTAGGGGGCGCTCTGTGCATCGATAGGTAGAGAGCCGCACCTATTCCGCCATATTTTGAAATCACGCCAAAACGCAAAATAGAGGCATCTACGAGCGAGCTTGATACCGCCCCACCCTTGCTAGAAGCATATAGAAAATCAGAGTAAAAACCCATCAAACTAAGCGAAGGAGCAGTCTATTTCTCTCTACGTTTATCCCAGAACTCTCGCATCAAGCTTATCCTCTCAACACTAATTTTTTCTGATTGCTTTTTAGAAAAGCCATTCTCCCTCAGAGATTTAATCGTCCCCTTGAGCAATATGTCATTCCACTTCTCGCGAAAAGAAGAGGGCACGACCTCAATAAGAACGCGAGGATCATGATACTTTTCGCTTACGCGATCACCTGGCACTCCAGATTGTATGTACAACCCACTATTTCTTATTATACCTTCAATTAATGCTGCATTTTTTATAGCATGAAGACCCAGAACAAATTCAATCTCCATCGGTCTTAGAGTTTTAATTATAAGACCAATATCCCAACCAAACCTAGTAGTACCCCACTGAGTCGAAACATCTCCCGCCGGCCGCCCCTGGTGAGCAATTAAATACTCCGTTATATCCGGCCTTCTTCTTGCATCAATTATCACTGATGGTAACGGTCTACCATCGGCCATCGTGGGGTCTATAACAATTCCATCCGATATTATATCAAGAAATTCAAATTTAACCGTACGACTAAACAACCCGATACTCCTTAATAAGATAAGATTCCACCTGGGCAAGATTTTCCGAAGCATCTACAACCCGTACGGTATATTTCTCAATCCTACCAAATTCCTTAAGCGGCACATCTAACAAAAACAGGCCCCACCCAGCAATAGCAGATTTATCTGCAATATCCATTGGCAGCTCAATTGGAGTTACAGAGTGACCCACAATTGAATCCCTTAATGCCAGATCATGCTGAAGAACAAAGCATCCAACACTGCCGTCTTTCCGAAGGAAGGTAATAGCCAAGTCCAAACGGTGCACCGAGTTCTTTATTCTTGACTTATTTCTAATCTCAATATTGAAAGCAAAAATATACTTACCATCTTTTGGCACATAGTTAATCCCCTCAACCAGATAAAGAGAGAGATTATCTTTCTGCAAAAAATGCGCCTCTTCCGCAATTGCTGTAGCTCGCCCAGCTACAATGGCGCTCTGTCTAGCATATAGAGCTGCCAGAATAGCTATCAGAAGAGACAGGATAGAAACCGCTCTCTCTACGGTCCAATCTATAGATGTTAGATATTCAATCATATAATTTAAAAAATCTTTCATCCCTCATGTGAAGAGCAGAGAAGCGCCTTGTGGATTCGGGGTTCTTTCAGAGACTCTGCTAGGAAATTCTATAGTGTCTCTCGCCGGAAAGTTTTATTTCCAAATCCGGCATCGAACTATTGATAAAATCCAAGAACCCACACACTCGCACCTCGTCCTCAAAAACGTTACGGGATGCCGGCTCTTCAAATTCCAGATAGAGCCCTAAAAACATCTCATACATCAGAACTGCATGCTGCCTTTTGTCAAATCCCCCCTCCCCAAAAGACTTGCTGATCCTTTCCATAAATTGCTCTAACACCTTAAGTTTCTTTCTGTATTCAACTGAAACGGCAAACACTGCCACATCCGCTTGCGGATAAATCAAAAAATAGAGCCCTCGCTTTTGCATCAGCGACATGGATATACGGAACTCCTGCGGGGCCGACTCAACAAAGCCACAGAACACTTTAAAATGATCAGCCCTTTCCCTAGTAACTCTAGAGTAAATGCTTTCCGAATAAGTCTTCAGCGCATAATACACACCCAGTATCGTGGCTAACGCTACACAAACCTCAAGCGTGCTTTTAAGCAGCCACAAGGAATTTTCAAAGTGTGCTTTTGCAAATCTTATACACTCTTCAGAAAGACAAAACCGCAACCCCTCCCCCTGCGATGAATTATACGCAGAGGCAACCGAAAGAGTTAAGCCAAGGAGAAACAAAACGAAAACAAGGAAAAATGGAACCCTAATGCTCTTTGCGCTCATTATATGTCGGCCTAATATCTAACAATGCCCGCCTCATTGCTTTTGCTTGAGCAAAATACGTTCTCTGAACGAGATTCAGCCTATTCTGCAGCCGATTATATCTCGCATAGTAATGATAGGTATCGAGCGCCACCGCAGCGTCTGCCACAACACCATCAAAGAGGCCGACACATCTATAAAGATCTTTCTTCGAAGGTAGAGGCAATATACCCTTGAGCACTCTTCGATACCTACTGTACTTAGCATGCCCCACCCTTTTGAGCTTATTAACACGCCCCGACGTCCGCTCAAACAGCCGTCGATAATCGGGAGAAGTTCTAGAGTTTGGCTGAGAAGCAAGCACCTCTAACTGCCTTACTGCTGCACGGATATTATTAACTTCAACCTGTGGCATTTGCGGTGTTGGAAAGTTAACTCGCAAGCCGTGAACTTTTACATGCGTATTCCCTTGGTAATGTACGCCACTTTTCCCCTCGTTTAATGAGAGTCCTTTCCCCTCAATCATCCCTCTAATACGCGACTCAACTCGTGAGAAGTCATAATTAGCCCTTATCGACGACACAGTAATATCATCAACAAGTCGAGTATACTTAAGTCCCTCACGAGAAAGCTGTCGAGCCAGCCTAGGCTCTTCCTTGTAGAAGCACAAATTCGCCAAATGACTTGACGTCGACGCACCTTGCGGGACAAAACCGTTCAGAGTACAGATATCTGTTAGAGCATCAGAAACTTCAGGAGAGAAAGAAAAGAAATCACTAAAAACATCTTCCACAACAGATGATTCGATGTGGTCAAAGAATTTTGTTATATCAATCTTAAGAACACTTTTCGAAAGGCAATGAACCTTAACGCAACTGATATAGTCGCGAGGAAAGTCAGGATCACTTATAGAACCATAGAGATATTGTGGATAACGAACCAACTCCGCCAATATGCTCTTCTTTATCTTTCTTTGTATTTTTCTAATTAAAGAATGCGGGCGATATACAAGCCTATCACCACCATGAAGCCGGTGAGGCGTATAACGCTGATCTGCGGGCAGGTTGAGAGCTTGGTATAAAAGCTGCTCTTCGATTCGAAGGGCACTAGCCAGATTGGCTAAGGAGGAAATGGAGTTTTCTGTCAGTTTTACAAAGTCGAACTCATCCATAAGCGACCTATGAGTAGGGTATCGACCTGACTTCCCCGAACGGGGCCGCAGAGCAGAGCTGTTTGCATCAAGACTACCCTGAAGAATCTGCCTCCGCTCTGCAAGTCAGGCCGATCACTGGGGGTCTACTGTCGGCCCTAGGCAAAATCTTGGGCCGCCCTCCCACTTGGCGCTGCAAGCAACACCGCCGACTGGAATCCAATCGGCAAACTTCGGGCTTTTCAGTCTTGAGTGTCACAGTTGGGTGGTACACCCTGGCGTTACACCACCCCACCCTCCGCCTCCCCCCGCCTTCACGTAACGTATGGGTTGACTTCAGGTTATGTGACACTGATATTTTAGTGACACACCCATTAGTTACACCAATAGGAGGCCTCGACATGGCAGACATTGCCTACCTGCGAGTAAGCAGCACAGACCAAGACACTGATCGACAGCTGGCGGATTCAGGCCTGGAGTTCCTCCGGGTTTTCAGCGACAAGGCGAGCGGGAAGGACGCCTCTCGTCCTGGCCTGACGGATCTGTTCAAGGCTGTTCGCCCAGGCGATACCGTCCACGTTCACAGCATCGACCGGCTGGCGAGAAACCTTCGAGACCTCTGCGACATCGTCCAAAGGTTGACCAGTGATGGAGTATCGGTTCGCTTCCACAAAGAGAACCTCACCTTCCGCCCGGATCAGGAAGACCCGTTCGCCAAGATGATGCTTCACGTCATCGGAGCATGTGCGGAGTTTGAGCGGGCGATGATTCGAGGGAGACAGGCCGAGGGAATTGCGAAGGCGAAAGCCAAGGGCATCTATAAAGGAAGGCCCGCGAGCATTGACGCAGCCCAGGTGGTGGAGCTACTGGACTCAGGACTGGGGGCAACTGAAGTGGCACAACGTCTGGGCATCAGCCGCCAGTCCGTCTACAGGCTGGCAAAGCAGGGAGCCACTGCCTGATTGCAGGAGGCGTCGATGACTGGTGGGGCGTATTTGTTTTTTCGCTCCACCATACCCCTCAAGGCACCAGTCTCACCGAACAGCCGAGTACACACTCTCACCAGCCCCGTAGTAACTCGTGAAGATATGATGGAAGGCTAGCTCGCACTTCTCGTTGTAGATGCCCTCGTCGTAGCTTTCAGGCAATCCACGGTCGAAGACAATCTCAAGGGTACGCCGCACATCACTCCTAGCCCTGTCCTTCTTGCGCCAATCGAGAACCAGCTTCTCGGACTTCAGTGTCTCCAGAAGCTCCTTGCAGACCTTCTTCACCTGCGCCCTTTCCTTCTCTGCAAGCTCAGGCACTGGCTTGGTCAGGATGTCGAACAGAGCCAGCTCTTCCTCCGAGAGGTTCTCGCGGATAGCCCGTTGATCCTCGATCTGCAGATCAGCAGTGAGTTCCAGCAACTGCTTGAAGAACACCTCAATGTTCAGGCTGCCTGAGTTATACGCATCGATCAGTTTCTGGAACTTCTCCATGAAGTCCTTACGAGTGGGGTTCTCGGTCAGCATGGTTTCCAGCTTCATGCTCAGCAAGGCCCGGAGCTTCTCGGCCTCGGTGCGCTTGCGCCCCTGATTGAACTTCTCCTTGAGTTTCTCGAAGTCGATCTTGCTGAGGTCATGCAATGGCTGATCATCGCCTTCCTTGATGATGTAAGGCACCGGAGCAATGGAACGATCCAGCAAATCCTCGACCTGCTGCATTACCTCGGAGATGTCGACGGGAGGAGCCAATGCCTTGATCTTCTGGGCAATGACAGAGATCAGCACAGCGTCAGGAGCAAGCTCATTGGCATCTGGATCAGGAAGAATCGCTCGATAGACCCGAGACACAATCCTGGCCTGACTCATGAAGCTGTTCTTGATTTCCTCATTGGCAATGAGTTGCTCAACAGCATCGTCTAGCTTGGCCACCTTCTCGAAGCCTTGAGCATCCTTGATGGCCTGTGCATTCACACCATGCTCGGACAGGAACGTGATCCCCCTAGCAAGCAGGTGCTTCAAGTACTCGACCAGCTCGGCTTTGTTCTTGATCGGCTCACCCTCACCACCTTCACCAGAAGAAGCCCCACCATAGATCGCCAAGGCTTCCTGCAGCTTACGGAAGACACCCACATAGTCGACGATCAGCCCCGCTTCTTTACCAGGATACTTCCGATTGGCCCGAGCGATGGTCTGCATCAGGGTGTGGTTCTTCATGGGCTTGTCGAGGTAAATGGTCGAGCAAGATGGCACGTCAAAGCCGGTGATCCACATGGCACATACGAAGACCAAGCGCAGGGGATCCTTCGAGTCCTTGAACTTCTCGCCCAGGTTCTCCTCGTTCATGCGCTTACGGTGCGGAAGAATGTCCAGCCCCTTGTCGGCTAGCTCCTTCACTTCGTTCTGGCTCTGGGAGACAACCACAGCCATATCGGTCGATGTCATCACCTGAATCTTGTGCTGCAACTCCTCCTGCTGCTCCTTGGGAGCCTTTGCGAGCTGAGCCTTCAGATCAGCTAGATACGTCTTCCAGTGATCTTGAACCTTGTTGTACATGCGGACGGCGGTGGCCTTGTCGATGCATACCAGCATGGCCTTGCCCTGGTAACCACGACCAACGAAGTGGTTCACCAGATCCTTGGCGATGGCCTCAAGGCGATCCTCTCGGGTGATCAGGTGGTACTCACGGGCGAAGACCTGCTCGACTTTGCGCTCCTGCTCCTCATCCAGCTCGGCCTCTTCGAGTAGCGCCGCCATGTCCTCGTTGAGGTTGTCGTTGATGAGCTGCATCTCGGGAATGCGGTTCTCGTAGTACAGCGGAACCGTGGCACCGTCAGCGATGGACTGGCCGAAGTCATAGACCGAGATGTAGTCACCGAAGACCTCTTTGGTCTTCTCTTCGCCAGCCATCAGCGGCGTCCCGGTGAAGCCCAGGAAGGCGGCATTGGGGAGTGCCGTCCTCATGTTCATGGCCAGGGTGTCGTACTGGGAGCGGTGAGCTTCGTCGGTGATGACGATGATGTCCTGGCGATCAGAGAGCTTCGGGTAGACCTCGCCCTTCTTGGTGCCGAACTTCTGGATCAAGGTGAAGACGTAGCGGTGATCTTCGCTGAGCAACTGCTTGAGATGAGCACCGCTGGTAGCATGTGCCTCGACCTCACCCACAGCACCTGTAGCGGCGAAGGTCTTGTAGATTTGCTCGTCCAGCTCGTTGCGGTCAGTGACGATCACGAACGTCCAGTTGCCTGGGATCTTGCGCAGGATCTTCTGAGCGAAGAAGACCATCGACAGAGACTTGCCTGACCCTTGGGTGTGCCAGAAGACACCCAGCCGCCCAGCCTGATCCTTGGGGCGATCCTTCGTACGCCAGACCTCAGCAATGGCTTTATTGACCCCGAGGTACTGGTGATTCTTGGCGATCTTCTTGATCACACCACCAGCCACGTCCTCGAAGACGGTGAAGTTCTCGATGATATCCAAGATCCGCGATGGCTCACCAATTCCCCTGATCGCCGTTTCAAGGGATACAACGCCTTTCTCCCCCTCATCGTTGATCCGCTTCCACTCGAACAGATGCTCCCAGGGCGAGAAGGTACTACCCACCACCGTCTGAGAGCCGTTCGACAGAATCAGCGCGCCGTTGTAGGTGAAGAGCTGGGGGATGACGGTGCGGTAGTCGGTGAGGTTGTCATCGTAGGCGGCCTTGAGCGTCTTATGCGTCGCCTTCAACTCGACGAACAACAACGGGATACCGTTCACGAAGCCAAGCAGATCAGTGCGTCGGGTGTGGTAGTCCCCCTTCACCCAGAACTGGGAGGCGAGGAAGAAGTCGTTCTCCTCAACATTGCCCCAGTCGATGACCTTGGCCACCTTGAGCGTGTTATGCCCGTACTCATCGTTAACCGAAACAGGCACCCCATCCTTTAGCAGCCGGTAGACCTCCTGATTGGCGTTGACCGGCAGCAGCTTGGAGCGATCTCTGGTCAATTCCTCGACCACCAGGTCGATGGCCTCACTAGGCAGATCAGGGTTCAGGTTGCCGAGCGCAGCCCGCAGACGCCCCTCCAGCACCACATCCTGCTGGGTCTGGCGACCTTCGCTGGAGGAACTACCGGTCCACTCTGCGTAGAGGTTTCCGGTTTCCCAACCGAGAGACTCGAACAGCGCGATGGCTGGCTGCTCGACCAACGTGTCCTCGGAATAGTCGTGCGAATGCGGTGCTGCTGGACTCATGCGCCTGAACTCCTTTTAGGTCGGCATGGGGATATCGGATACGTCGATCTCACCGGAGATTAGCTTGGGAAGGAGCAGGTCTCTCTGGGCTCGAAGGTTAGTGTTTTTCTCCACTAGCTTACGGCATAAGCGCATCAATGGGCTTGCTATAGCTAACCATGCTTCTTGAAGACCTTGATCCGGAAGCACAATTTGGAACTTTCTAAAGTCCTTCAGAATTATCCTGGGAATTGCAACACCAGAAACACAGCCTTTCATTCGAGCGATAGTTTCAGGGTGCCTAAGCAAACAAACCAAGAGATCCGACACAGACTTATTGGCCGGGCGAAGAATTGCAATTGATGACAACAAGACCAAATCCTGATCTTTCTCGACCGAAAAGATGTGCTTTAGGTAGCTTCCATCCTTCGCAACTAAAATATCGCCAACCATCGGCTTGCAATTATTCCTTACAAGCTCATCATAATCCGATTGAGATATCCTTCTGCACTTAGAGACATCAACACCCCAGTCATGCATGTCTTTAACCGAAGCCATGGGCATCCCAGTCTCTGCAGTTGGAGGGCTTTTATGTGCTCCATCAGTAATCAGGTCGCAGACTTCTTCTAACTTAACAACACCCCACCCTTCAGGAATCAACCCAAGCTCACTCTCCTTGAACTCCACCTCCTCGTGCCCCGGAAAGCGGAACTGAACGAACCACTCCTCATACAATCGCCGCGCCATTTCTTCGAGGATCTCGATGCGGCGCGTGTTGTTTTCGATGAGATCGTCGTAGCTTGTTATAACTATTGAAATCTTCTTCTGAACAGCCACAGGCGGCAACAAAAATCGAAATCGCTTAATATCCCTAGCGCTTATATGCGGGACATTGACGCCAGTTAGAATGGAGAGTACATAATCGGTAAATCCTGGACTTCCGATTATGCAACGCAGATAATCGGTCTGAAGGGTTTTAGCACCTCGCAGACGCGCGACACGTTGAACCAAGAGCGCAGGAGTGTCACTACGCTTAATCCTGGCATACTTCAATCCAGCGCTAATCCAGGGTCGATCCATCGCGAGAATTATGTCGCCTTCCCTAAGATGAAACGCATCGTATCTTTGGTAATCAGCAACAGGCCATCTTTTGGCCTTATCCCAGCGCAACTCTCCTTGAGCAACATTGTCGCCACGCAGTAAGCGCACATCGTTCTGATCGTCTGTATAACCCGCGCTTTTAAATGGATACCCCGCTACCAAGTCAACATAGTCTTCTAGATTAACCTCCTCCCAAGAAGTCTCTGCAGTCATGCGGATGCTCCATCTAGGATCACTGCAATGTTATCTGCGACTTTGGATTCAAGCTCTCGGGCTTCGGCATTCAGAATTTCCAACTCTTCAGCCAGTTCTTCTAATCGCTCTGTGAAGTCCACATCCTCGGCTTCCCTTGCAGCAGCCCCAACATACCGCCCAGGGTTCAGCGACCAACCCTGCGCCTCAATCTGCTCGCGAGTCGCTAGTTTGCAAAGCCCTGGCACATCCACGTAGCCGGCAAGCAGCCCTTTTTCAGCAAGCAACTCAGCGCTGCCTTGCTCCAGTTCCGGCGCTTCGCCTCGATAAAGCCGCACGATGTTGGCAATGAACTCGATCTGCTCAGGCTTGAAGTCACGGTGAGCCCTGTCGACTTGCCGGTAGATGTGACGAGCATCAATGAACAACACCTTATCTGCTCGCTCTGCATCATTCTCTTTAGCCCGGTCGAAGAACCACAGGGTGCAGGGCAGGGTCACGGTGTAGAAGAAGTTCGAGCTTACCGAGACGATCACATCAACAGCGCCGGTCTCGATGAGCTTCTGGCGGATCACTTGCTCGCTGCCTCGGGCATCACCCGCCGAGTTCGCCATGACGAAACCAGCACGCCCGCTCTTGTTCAGCGATGCGTAGAAGAGCTGGATCCAGAGGTAGTTGGCGTTGTCTGTCTTTGGTGGGCCAAAGGGGAACCGGAGATCTCCCTCCAGGCGCTCTTTGTCGACACCCGACATGTTGAAGGGGGGGTTGGCCATCACGAAGTCGAAGCGGCCGCCCTCACGTGTAACGGCTTCGTGAGGATCTTCGTAGTAGGTGTTCGCCACACGCACATCGCCAGAGAGGCCATGCACTGCCAGGTTCATCTTGTTCAGGTTGACGGTGACCTGCTCTTTCTCGGTGCCAAAGACCGAGATCTCCTCCATCGCCGTCTTGTGATGTCGCGTCACGAAGTCAGCCGAGTGGGTGAACATGCCGCCAGAACCGCAAGCTGGGTCGAAGATCCGCCCGTGGTAGGGCCCGATGATTTCGACGATCAGCTTCACGATTGACTCGGGAGTATAGAAGACGCCGCCTTTCTGGCCTTCCTTCAACGCGAAGTTGCTCAGGAAGTACTCATAGATCTTGCCGAACGCATCGCCGCTAAGGTCAACCGGACCGAGCAGCTTTATGAGTTCCAGAAGAACCTTGTTACCAAGCTGGATGTAGTTCCGGGGCAGCGCGCCTCTGAGACCGATGTTCTCTTCCTCGATGGCCTTCATCGCATCGTTGACGGCAAGACCGATAACATCGCCTTCGGTGAGGGTCTGCAGGTAAGAGAAACGAGCCTTCTCAGGAAGGAAGATGACGCCCTCAGCGAGATAGTCGTCCTTGCTGACCTTACGGCGGCCTCCAGAACCAATTGGCCCCAGCTTTTCTTCAGCCGCGGCATACATCTTCTCGGCATACCGCAGGAAGATCAGCCCCAGGACGGGGACCGAAAACTCAGAAGGCTTCAGCCCGGTGTTAGCCCATAGTTGGTCGGCCACAGCCCACAACCGCTTTTCTACATCTCCGCTGACCAACGCACATCTCCAATCGCAGCCAAAAACGTGCGCGGAGCTTACTACAGCAGGGGATCGTTCCGTCAGAAGCACGCAGCCCCAGCGAGGCTGGTACAAGCTCCGCCTGAGACACATTCCATTGGCCATCAGGCAGGATTAAACGGCCCCGCGACGCATTGCAGCATCCCCACCAAGACTCCGTCGTGCCTGTACGAAGGCCTCACGCTCAGCTCTCTCAGCCACCGGCACCGTGCGATGCAAGTTCGCAGCAAGATCGACGACGTTCGAAAAGGGCGCACTTATGGAGGAGAAGGCTCTTCCACGATCAAGGCAGAAAGCGCCCCCACGGACACCTTCGCTGCCGATGACATACCGCTACTTTGAGCTTCAGGCATGTAGAACCGATAAACGCATCCGACTACTGGATGGCAGTTCGACGGAAGAGAACCTGACGTTGCTGGCTGGGGAGGTGATGGCCCCCGGTCGAGGCATGGCTACCTGTTGATCTGACAGGGTGATAGTGGATGGCAAAGAACAACTAAAGATTGATCTACAGTCACTTCCTTCACCAATACCTTCATCCCATAACCTTCCTTGAGATGAAACCCTTGGGACTCAATCATCAAGCTGTACTTGTGGACCACCAAAGCTAATCCGATAGGTTCGCCGCAAGTTCAACTTGATGCACTCCGCTCAACGAGGTCGAGACCAGTTTCGAGGTTGAGTGTGGAATTGACGAATCCAACCCCACCGAGCCATCCGACAGAAATCACCGTCAGGTCCTCGTGTCGGGAATTGTCTGCAACCGCCATCTTCATCAACCACGGCCTTCACCCCAACCCAAAGGTCCAGCCTAAGTTGCCTCTATAGGCACCCCTTTCAGCTCCCCTGCTATCGCTGCATCACATCAGCCACCGCCCCAGCCAAGTAGCCACCTAGGAACCTACTTCGCCCAGGCCATGGCCCGTGCGTTGCTCAGATAACGGGGGAGCCATCGTTCCGCCAGGAACATCCCTTCGCAACAAACCGCAGCTTCCCTTGCTGCCTCGTTCAAACCCAGCCCGTTTTGTCCAGCCGTTCGAGCCGTCCATGTTTCCCAAGTAGGTGGGAGCTGGTGGCGTGGACGGAAGGGACTCTGACGGCTGCACAAAGAGGAATACCTACACCATGAGGTTACATATTGCGACCGAGCTTCTACCTGAGCTGATCCAGCTCCACTTGCAACTGGAGGCAGCCTGAACATGCGGCTTATAGAAATGCTCTTCGTCATCGCAGCGACCCTTTGGCTCGTCATGCCGCTGGCCTACTTGCTTCTCATCCAGCTCACACTGGGCGTGAAGCTTACCGTGCGGAATAAGACATCTCGCGGAGGCAATGAGCATCAGGGTAGTAGCCAGTTCCGGGCCAGTTCGGATTAGGGCGCACTTAAGGAGAACAAGGCTTTGAAACCAGGGGTTGCACTACGACCAGCAATCCCTGTCCTCTGTTTTTAGCCCCCAGAGTTGTAACGACAACGCCGCCTGTTTTTCCCCGAGATCGGCCCCGTCTCATCTTTGAGACTGGAATCTACCTCTAGCCCAATAACTCCGGGGCCAGTAACCGCCCTTCTATATAAGGAAGGAGATTCTCGCCCTTCCTGCAACCCCCTGATTCAGCAAATACCACCACAGAACTCCGAAGGAGAATGTCGCCATGATTCTCTCGTTCATCCATTCGTCATCAGAAAAAGTTGATCTGCCGCTATGCGTTCCCGTGCGGACACGGGACGGTCTCTACGCCATCGACCCTGAAACAGGGTGTGTCATTGATCAGCAGGTAACGACTGGTGCGCTCTCGCGGCGTCACATCAAGGCACAGGTTGGGATCGATACGCGTTTCCCCACCGAAGCAAGAAACCCTGAAGAGCTGTTCGAAGCCATATCCGTTCATGACCCGTATCTTGCAGACCTCAACATTGAGTACGACCGGCTTCTTGGACTGCTTGATGCCGGACACTCTGTCCTGGCGGTCAAGGTCTTTCGCTTCATCTGCGAGCGACTCGATGGTTGGAACTACTGGTTCGGTCGAGTAGCTGAACTGCTCACCGAGTTCGATGAATGCGGTCGAGCGAGCGTCTATCGGGCTTGGTCTTCGCTTCAGCCGATGCTGGTTAGAGCTGAGCCCGTCCGCAACCTGGGAACGCTAAGGGTGCGCGTCAACCCTTGGTACGCATGGCGAGGCGCCCGATACCTCCAGACTTCAGCAATCAGTAACTGGTATGCGGCAGCCGCTGTGCAGTTGTCCTCGATTGAGCAAGAAGTGATGGAGGGCTGATCGATGAAGCATGAGCAGATGAAACTGGGGGATTCACCCTGCAAAGCCAAGCAGCGCATCGCCGACGACATACGCCAGCGGGTGCTCGATCTGCGCCGGAGTCATTCCCTCCGCGAGGTTGCTGCAATGACCGGGCTGTCGCTCGGAACAGTGAAAACCCTGGTTTCACGATCTGGGAACTTCCGCGATAACGCCAAGCACCGAGAGCTGTTCAGCTTACCGCCGATCCGCGAGAGCGAAGAATCCCTGCCAAGTGTGCCGGAGTTGCCGCCCCAAGAGATCGTCACCGGAGATAGAGAGATAGACGCAGTTCTGTGGCTGCATCGGGTGATCGACACTGGCAATGCTGCATTGATTGAGCGGGCTATGGAAGGCGCCAAGAAGATTAAGACACCTCTGCCAGTCTTGCAGCAGCGTTATAAGCAGTACTTGATTGATGCATACCCTGACGAGCCGTTGGCTGCTTTGGGGGCGTATGGGTTCTGTGATTTGGAGAGACTTGCAATCGCAGCAATCGAGCGTCAACGACTGCAAGTCGAGGCTATTGCTCGATTCGGGGACAGGCTCATGAGTGATACGCCCGCTGAAGCGTTCTGTGTAGAAGTGTTGGCCGGGCTGGAGTTCACTGGAACTCACCCTCCGTTTGATGAGGCTTCTGTGGCTGAGCGTTTCAAGGCCCACCCTGAGCTGATACCTCAGACTCTGGCCGACTGCCTACACGAACTGAAGTATTGGGAGCACCTTCATGGGCTTAGGAGCGCATCGTGCAAGGAATATTGCCAGCCGCTTGAGGAGGCGTCTTCGCGGGAGTGGTTCGTGTTCGGCCTACTGGCTGAAATCCGCCCGCGAGACAGAGAAGAGGCCAAGGCTGTCTTCCGCTATCTGATTGAGTGTGGACGGCGTGATGTGATCGGGGCTGATTCAATCCTCGAAAACATCATCAGGTAACCCTACCGACTTCCAAGCCTTTATAGACGCATTGCCAGACGCGCCTCTGGTTTCCCTCCCTGCAGTTTCGCCACTGCATTTCAATCAACACCAGCCCGTTTAGTCCTGCCGCTTGTGTCCGTCTGCGCCGCCCTATGTGGTGGGCGCTGGTGGGCGTAGGCGGTGGCGACCACAGGCGGCAGAACTAAGAGGAAATCCACATTCATGCAACAGCAACGCATCATCCAGATCTTCACCGATGGCGCTTGCCTTCATAACGGCCAACCTCAGGCCCGTGGAGGCTGGGCAGCAATTCTCCGCAACCCTGAGGGGCAAACGAAAGAGATCGCAGGGCCGCTCGAAGGTAACCAGCAGACCAACAACCGGGCCGAACTCACGGCAGTGATCAAGGGACTGAAATCCCTGAAAGTCCCTGCATCGGAGGTCGAGGTAGTGACTGACAGCAAATACGTGAAGAACGGCTGCACATCCTGGCTCCCAAAATGGAAGCAGAACGGCTGGCGAACATCAGATCGCAAGCCCGTAGCCAACTCTGATCTCTGGCAGGTTCTCGACCAGTTGCTGGAAAGGCACAAAGTTCACTTCACCTGGGTACAAGGCCATAGCGGGCATCCCGAGAACGAGCGAGCTGATGCCTTGGCCCAACGAGCAGCCATGGGCGAGCACGTCCAGCGGTATAGCAACGAGTGACCTCAGGCGCCCGAAACTCCACCTAGCCGCAGTCGGCCCTGCACCTGCCTCGCCATCCCTGCCAGCTTGCGATCAACGCAGCCACTGCTCAGCATCGAAGTCGACCATCTCCACCACCGGGGCCAACACCTCGGGCCGGAAGTCCTTTCCGTAGCGGCTGAAGGTGATTCCCCCCGTCTGGTGCCCCAGCAGTCCGCCCACGAGTGCCTCGCTGACGCCCTTCTGCTTCAGATGATCCGCAACGGTGTGACGGAAGCTGTGGAAGTCCTTCTGCTCCTCCCCGTCCTTGAAACCCAGCTGCTCTCGAACCCGAGTGAACCACTTCGAAGGAGCAGCGCTGTAGCCATGCTTCTTGTGGCAGGTCAGTTCAGGGAAGACACGAGCGTGTCCCGCAACACGTTGCTTCTGGATGAACTCCAGGAAGCCCATCGCCTTCAGCTTCGAGTGGATGGGCACCAGGCGTTCAGAGGATGCAGTCTTCAGCTTCTGGTCAGGGCGCGATGCGCGGAAATGGATGCAGTCCACTCCGTTGATGGTAACCACGTCATCGAGGTACAGCTGACATAGCTCGTTGAGGCGAGCACCCGTGTAGAGACCAAGCAGAGGCAGCCAGTACTGGTTGGGCTTCTTCGTATGAACCGAGGTGTAGATCTCCTTCGAGAACAACCGCCGGAGATCCTCCTCGGTGAATACGCTTCGATCCTCGCTGACCTTGCCACGCTGCTTCACGCGCAAACCATCAAAGGGATTCCGCTCGCAGTATCCCTCTCGAATGGCATAGCTGAAGAACGTGGTCAGGTTCTTCACGTAGTTGTTGAAGGTGGTGAGGCTGATGGTGGCGGTTGCTTCCTTGATGATCGTCTCTATGGATTGATTCTTGGGAAGCTGGTTGATCCTGGGAGGCAGCTTGAGGGCGGTCTCCTGGAATCTGCGGGCATCCTTCCGGGTGATCAGGTCAATTGGCAGATCCCCAATGATCCGCACCAGGAGCAAGGCAACTGCTCGCTTGTCATCGAGCGTCTTGGAAGAGACTCCTTCCCTACCCTGCTGCTTCAAGCACTCCTCGACCACCTTGGAGAAGCTAGGAGACGAGCTGGGAGCATCCGGCACCAATCCCACACCTTGATCGGAAGATGCTCGTGTAGAGGCTCTGCGGGGCTTCTGAGGGCTGCCGATCACTTCACCTTGCACTACTTCAGCGTTCGCTATGGGCTGCCCCTGCGGGGGGACGCCAGAAGCGATCCAAACCAGCTGCTGCTGACGAAGCCACGAGGCCCAACTGGCGACTCGCTTTCCGCCCGCCTCCCAGGCACCACGCAGTTGATCAAGGGAAGGCCGAATGCCTTGAAACGCTCGGACATAGAGCTGCTGGACTTGAAGCAGCAACTCTCGGCCACGGATCAGGGCTTCACGCTTACAGCGCGTCTGAAGGGATCTGCGGATCTCGGTGCGACAGAAAAGCGGGCGTATGACTTCGGGCACAACGATCCGGAAATAGAAGATCGAGTGTCGGGAACGCCAGAGGTAGGACGGTAGAGAGTTGCTACTGGAAGGCACGATTGGATCACCCTTTGGATCACTAGCGCGCCAAAGAGCAAAAAATCGTTGAAAATCAAGGACAAAAAACAAATGGAGGCGGCCCCGCCAGCCACACCCCGGCACACGACGTTCCCGCTATGGCTGCTTCCTTCCGGACCTGACCAGGTTAACGGGTAATCGTTGCGGGGGGACCGACAGGGCCACCATCGCGATAACTCGCCAATCGACGAGCCGCGCCATTGTAGCGGCTTGATCGCAAGTTACAAGTACTTCAAGCACTTACGCTCAATCTTAAGCCCATACCTGCAACGTCTCACGAATCCGCGAGAATAGGCCTCACCGCGCCTGGAGACTTGTCCGGCGACACCTATGCTGAACAAAGGAGCCGCCTACCGGCGGCGATTGCCGAGCAAGGAGCGCCAGCATGTCGAATCTCCTGAGCTATACCAGCCTGATCACCCTGCTCTTCTGCGGCCAGGTCATGGCAGAGGGCGGCACCATTCACTTTCGCGGCGCCATCGTCGAGCCAGGCTGCCAGGCTGAAGTGGGCAGCGTGCACCTGGCAGGCTCGCCGCTGCGCTTGAGCGAATGCAACCGTGCAGTGAATCTGCGACTGACCGGACCGCTCGGCACCCAAGCCGGCACGCACTACCGGCTGACCACTGGGGAAGACGGCGCCATCCACGTAATAGCCAACGAAGGTGTTGCCGCAGACGAGCGCCTGGCGATGCTGGTGGCGGAATATCTGTAGCGAGGCCTACTGCGCCTGAATCAGCCCCTCGGGCCGAGGCTGGGTGGACACTTCCAGGTTCGGCCCGATGAATAGCTCCATCTTGCTGTAGCCCGGGCGGCTACTGAAGCTGGCGTACTTTTCCGCCCCCCGGTGGAACTGGAATGCCACACGGTAATCTCCAGAACGCCACAGGCGCAGCGGGAAGGTCCGCGCTTCGCCAGGCTTGATCTCGCCGGCCAAGGTTTCCTCGCCGTTTTCCCTGAAGCTGTAGCTCACCGCCGGCCCGCCCTGCGCTTCATAGCGCAGCACGATCTGCGGACGCTCGGTCCAGGCGACGTACCCACCAAACAGCAGCACCAGCGCCAACACACCCAGCAGCCGCTGCTTTCTTGCCTTGTCCATATCGCTCTCCGCTAGCGGATAGCCCGCGCCAGCAGCGCTGACGCGGGCATTCCCGTCAGTTCAGGCTGTCGACCAGAGCCTTGGCGGGCACCAGGCGCACCGACTTCTTCGCGGCGATCTGAATAGCCTTGCCAGTCTGCGGATTGCGGCCGGTACGGGCGGCGCGCTCGCTGACCTTGAGCTTGCCGATACCCGGCAGGGTCAGCTCGCCGTCGTTCTCCAGGGAGTCCTGGGCGATCTGCGCCAATTGCTCGAAAACGCCGCGAACGGCAGCCTGGGTCAGGTCGAGGGATTCGGCGATATCGCGAACCAGTTGGTCCTTGGTCATGGGCATGAAGTTTCTCCTTGAACGGTTGATCGTGGATTGATGTCAGGCACCCAGTCCGTGGTCGGCCAGCAGCTTGAGCAACTGCTCTTCGTCCATTACCGCGACGCCGAGTTCCTGAGCCTTGGCCAGTTTCGAACCAGCACCAGGCCCTGCGACCACGCAATGGGTCTTGGCCGACACGGAGCCAGCCACCTTGGCGCCCAGGCTTTCCAGCTTGTCCTTGGCGATATCGCGGCTCATGGCCTCCAGCGTGCCGGTAAGCACCCAGGTCTGGCCGGCCAGCGGCAGGCCTTCGACCACCTTGCGCTCACTGCGCCAGTGCATGCCGAACTCGGCCAGCTGCGCCTCGACGGCGCGGGCCCGCTCGACGCGGGCGGCATCCGCGAAATACTCGCGCACCGACTGCCTGGCCTTTTCGTTCACCCCTTTCAGGGTGCTGAGGTCCAGCCAGTCCTGGCTGAGGGTGATCAGTGCTTCGAGGCTGCCGGCTCGGTCAGCCAACTTCTCGGCGCCGGTGGCGGCGATAAAGGGAATGTTCAGCTTGTCGATGAAGCCCGCCAGCGTCGCAACGGCGGCGAACTCGGCCGACACCTCGCCCTCCTCCTGCAACTCGACGCCGCGCTCCAGCAACTGCGCGATCACGCTGCAGTTGTGCTCGTCACCGAAGAAGTTGTGGATCTCGTAAGCCACCTCGGCGCCCACGTCCGGCAGATAGGTCAGCACCTCCGGCAAAGCCTTCTGGATGCGCGCCAGCGAACCGAGCGACCGGGCCAGCAGCTTGGCGGTTTCCTCGCCCACATCGGGAATACCGAGGGCGAAAACGAAGCGCGCCAGGGCAGGCTTGCGGCTGTCGGCAATTGCACCCAGCAGGTTGCGCGTGGAGACCTCGGCGAAGCCTTCCAGCTCGATCACCTGCTCGTAGGTCAGGGTGTAGAGGTCCGCCGGAGACTTCACCAGCCCCCTGTCCACCAGTTGCTCGACGATCTTGTCGCCGAGGCCGTCAATGTCCATCGCCCGCCGCGAAACGAAATGAATGATCGCCTGCTTGAGCTGCGCCTGGCAGAACAGCCGTCCGACGCAACGGTAGATGGCTCCCTCGCTGAGCGATTCCTTGCCCTTGCTGCGCTTGACCAGTTGGGTGCGCTCCACCTGCGAGCCGCACACCGGGCACTGGGTCGGGATTTCCACCGGGCGCGCATCCGCCGGACGGCGCTCGGCCACCACCTGCATCACTTGCGGAATCACATCGCCGGCGCGGCGGATGATCACGGTATCGCCAATCATCAGGCCCAGGCGTGCGACCTCGTCCATGTTGTGCAGGGTCGCATTGGAAACGGTCACGCCCGCCACCTGCACCGGCTTCAGACGCGCCACCGGCGTCACCGCACCGGTGCGGCCAACCTGGAACTCCACGTCTAGCAGCTCGGTCAGTTCCTCGCGCGCAGGGAACTTGTGGGCGATCGCCCAGCGCGGCTCACGGGCGCGGAAGCCCAGCTCGCGCTGGAAGTCGATGCGATTGACCTTGAACACCACGCCGTCAATCTCGTAGGCCAGGCTGTCACGACGATTGCCGATGTCCCGATAGTAGGCCCGGCATTCCTCGACGCCGCGGACCAGCTTCAACTCGCGGCTGATAGGAACGCCCCACCCCTTCAGCGCTTCGAGGATTCCCACCTGGGTACCGGGCAAGCCGCCCCCCTCGACTCGGCCAAAACCATAGGCACAGAACTCCAGCGGACGACTGGCGGTGATCCTGGAGTCCAGTTGACGCAAGCTGCCAGCAGCGGCGTTGCGCGGGTTGGCGAAGGTCTTGCCGCCGGCTTCCACCCGCCGCTCGTTGAGCGCCTCGAAGCCAGCCTTGGACATGAACACCTCGCCACGCACTTCCAGCACCGCCGGCCAGCCCTTGCCCTGCAGGCGCAGCGGCACATTGCGGATGGTGCGCACGTTGGCGCTGATGTCTTCGCCGGTAGTGCCGTCGCCACGGGTGGCGCCACGGGTCAGCACGCCGTTCTCGTACAGCAGGCTTACCGCCAGGCCGTCCAGCTTCGGCTCGCAGCTGTACTCCACCTCGGCACCGCCGCCAAACAGATCGGAGGAAGGCAACTGATCGGCCAGCCCCTCGCGCACGCGACGGTCGAAATCGCTCAGGTCCTGCTCCTCGAACGCGTTGCCCAGGCTGAGCATCGGCACTTCGTGGCGGACCTCGCCGAATGCAGAAGCGGCCGCGCCGCCGACGCGCTGGGTCGGCGACTCGGGAGTGATCAGTTCAGGATGCTCGGCTTCCAACGCCTTGAGTTCGCGGAACAGGCGATCGTATTCGGCGTCCGGCACGCTGGGCTGATCGAGCACGTAGTAGCGGTAGTTATGGTCGTCTAGCTCGCTGCGCAACTGGGCGATGCGTTCGGCAGCGGTCTGGGAGTCGGTCATGCGGAAGCCTCGGACGGCGAGAGGGGCGACTAGAAACACAAAGCCCCAAGGGTGGCTTGGGGCTTGGTAGCGTGACGTGCAGGAAGCTTAGCGCTTCTGGGTCAGGCTGCGGCGCTCGAAATCGATGATGCGCTGGCGATAGTGCTCGATGGTCTGGGCAGTCATCACGCTACGCTGCTCGTCCTTCAGCTCGCCATTGAGCTCCTGAGACAGCTTGCGCGCGGCGGCGATCATCACGTCGAACGCCTGCTTGGGATGGCGCGGCCCCGGCAGACCGAGGAAGAAGCTCACGGCGCGGGTGCTGAACTGATCGATGTTGTCCAGATCGAAAGTGCCCGGCTTGACCGCGTTGGCCATCGAGAACAGCACTTCACCATTGCCGGCCATGCTTTCATGGCGGTGGAAGATGTCCATCTCGCCGTAGCGCAGGCCGCTTTCGAGGATGTTCTGCAGCAGAGCCGGCCCCTTGAAACCACTTTCGTCGCGGCTGATGACATTGATGATCAGCACTTCCTCGACCGGAGCGAGGGGGGCGGACGACGCGGCAGGAGCCGAAGCGGCGGCTCGCTCCTTGTCCTTCTTGCGCTCCTTGGACCTTGGCTTTTCCTTCGGCGCTTCATCCAGCGGGTTCGGGAAGTCTTCCTCATCCATAGGGCCGAGCAGGTTCGGCGCCGGGTCGTCGAGATTCAGGTCGCCCTGGCGCGGCTCGCCGCGACGCTTGCCGCGCGAGTCCTTGGCGCTGACCTTGGGCAGGTCATCTTCATCGAGCAACGGTTCGTGATGCTCAACCACGCGGGACGGGCCGAGCAGTTCGGGATTACTGTCATCCCCATCGTCGGGCTGATTGGCGAAGTGACGATCCAGCTTGAAGCGCAACTTGCCCTTCCCACCCCTCATGCGACGCCAGCCGTCAAACAGAATGCCGGCGATCACGATAAGCCCAATGACGATCAGCCATTCGCGCAGACCGATATCCATCTAATCCCGTAGCCCCTGAACAAAAATGATGATGATGAAAAAAAGGACATCCTATCCCTTGAAACGTGGAGCCAACTTCATGTTCTGACTGATGTTTTCCACGCGATACAAAAGTAAGCGTTAAGCTAACACGCTCACACATAACTTTACACTGTCTGAGGCGATACTCCGCCCTGGTCTTTGCAACTTTTCTTAGCCTATCGCGAGTTCGTCCCAGGCGCGACGCCTATCTCAATATAATCAATGCCTTACAAGCGTAGCCGAGTATCTCGAAGACGCCTGCAAGTTACGTTCGAATCAGGCTTCAGCCAGCGCCACCGCCTCCTCGACATCAACGGCCACCAACCGCGAACATCCCGGTTCGTGCATCGTCACACCCATGAGTTGATCGGCCATTTCCATAGCGATCTTGTTGTGGGTGATATAGATGAACTGCACTTTCTCCGACATCTCCTTGACCAGCCGCGCGTAACGGCCAACGTTGGCATCGTCCAGCGGCGCATCGACTTCGTCGAGCATGCAGAACGGTGCCGGGTTGAGCTGGAAGATCGCAAACACCAACGCCAGCGCGGTCAGAGCCTTCTCGCCGCCAGACAGCAGGTGGATGGTGCTGTTCTTCTTTCCCGGCGGCCTCGCCATGATCGCTACCCCGGTATCGAGTAAATCCTCGCCGGTAAGTTCCAGATAAGCGTGACCGCCACCGAAAACCTTCGGGAACAATGCCTGAAGGCCAGCATTGATCTGGTCGAAGGTTTCCTTGAAGCGGTTGCGGGTTTCCTTGTCGATCTTGCGGATCACGTTCTCCAGGGTATCCAGCGCTTCCACCAGGTCATCGTTCTGGTCGTCCAGGTAGCGTTTGCGCTCAGACTGCTGCTGGTACTCCTCGATCGCCGCGAGGTTGATCGGCCCGAGACGCTGGATGCGCGCGGCCAACTCTTCAAGGCGTTGTTCCCAGACCTTCTCCGCCGCATCGAGGGGCAAGGTACCGAGCACGCCATGCAGGTCGTAGCCGTCCTCGTGGAGCTGCTCCTGCAACGACTTGCGCCGCACGCTCAGGGCCTGCCACTCCATGCGCTGCTGCTCCAGTTGGCTGCGCAGCAGTTGCGACTGCTGTTCGGCCTGGGTGCGGCGCTTCTCGGCGTCGCGCAACTGGCGGTCAGCGTCTTCCAGCGCCAGGCGTGCATGTTTCAATTCGTCTTCCACGGCCATGCGCCGGTCGAGCAACTCTTCCAGGCGCATGCGCAGCTCCTCCAGCGGTGCGGCGCCCTCCTCCAGGTTGAGGTTGAGCTGCTCGCAGCGCTCGACCAGCCGCACCGCCTGGCTATCCAGGCGCTCCAGGGCCTGGCGGGTGGATTCGTGCTGGGCGCGCAGTGAGCCGACGCGCACGGCCAACTGGTGGGCGTGATCCTTATGCTGGCGCGATTCCTGGCGGATACGGTCGAGTTTCTCGCGCATGCCGTCGCGCTCGGCGAGCAGCGATTCCCGGCGCTCGGTATCCACGGCCATAGCATCCAGCGCGTCCTGCAGGCTCCGGCGGGCCTCGCCGAGCTGCTCCTGCTCCAACGCGTGCTGCTCGGCCAGTTCGGCCAACTCTTCGTCGAGGCGGCGGCGGCGCAGGGTCAACTGCTCGACCTTAGCCTGTTGCGCGGACAACCGGGCCTTCAGTTCGCCCTGGCGCCGGCCCTCATCCTGCAGCCGGCGGCGCACCTGATCGCGGCCTTCCTCAGCCTGGCGCTGCTCGTCGCGCAGACGAGCCAACTGCTCGTCCACTTCCGCCAGACGCCGCTCCAGAGTCTCGCGTTCGGCGTAAAGACGCTCCAGTTCCTGTCCCCGCGCCAGCACCCCACCATCGGCGGATTCGCCACGGCGCACGCGCAGGAAATTTCGACCGACCCAGTAGCCGTCGCGGCTGACCAGGCTTTCGCCATCCCCCAGCGAGGCGCGTTGCGCCAGCGCCTGATCGAGGTTTTCGACCGGGCGCACGCGGCCCAGCCAGTAGCTCAGGTCAACATTGGCCTCGACCTTGTCGAGCAGGCTGCCTGGGCGGGAAACCGCGCCTGCGGCCAGATCCAGCAGCCGCAGTTCGCCCTTCTCCAGCGCATCGAACGGCAACCCGCGGAGATCGTCCAGCAGCACGCCATGCAGGTCGGCGCCGAGCACGGTTTCCACCGCCAGTTCCCAGCCCGCCTGCACGCGCAGCCCTTCGGCAAGACGCGGGCGCTGCTCCAGGCCCTGCTCGCGCAGCCAATGCGCGGTGCCATCGCCCGGATCGAGCGCTGCCTGCTGCAGGGCCTCAAGCGACGCGATGCGGCCGTTCAGCCGCTGCAGCTCACCCTGCGTCTGATGCTGCGCAGCGGTGCTTTCCTGCAGGGACTGGCGCACTTGCTCCAGGCGCTCGGCCAGTTCGTGTTCTTCGATCTGCGACTCTTCCAGCAGCAGTTCGATGGCGGCGACCTGTTCGCCCAGTTCGAGAATCGCAGCGTCTTCGGGATCGGCCGCCAGTTGCGCTCGCTCATCGCTCAGGCGGCGCTGACGCTCGCCCTGGCGCTCCAGGCTCTGCTCCAGGTGCTGGATGCGCGACTGCTGCACTTCCGCCTCGCGGCGCGGCTCGGCACTCTGCTGGTTGAAGGCATCCCAGCGCTGCTGCCAGTCGTTCATGCGCAGCTCGGCGTCTTCGAGGCCGGCACTGGCTTGCTCCGCGGCGGCGGCACTGACTTCCTGCTCGGGCGCCAGGCGCTCCAGTTCTTCGGCCAGGGTGGCCAGCAAAGTGCGGTCGTGACCAAGGTGGGATTCAGTTTCCTGGCGGGACTTCTCCGCCTCGCGCAGGTCATCCTGCAACTGGCGCAGACGCTGCTGGCCATGCTGGATGCTCTGCTCGACACGGGCGATGTCGCCGCCCACGGAATAGAAACGCCCCTGTACCTGATTGAAGCTTTCCGACAGCTCGTGATGGCCGTCGCGGAAGCGCTCGATGCTGGCATCGGCACTGCGCTGTTCGGCCACCAGCGCCTCGAAGGCCACTTCCTGGTCACCGATCACCCGCTCCTTCTGCCCGGCCTGCTCGTTCAGCTCGCGCCAGCGCAATGCGCCGAGCTGGGCCTTGAGGGTGCGTTCCTCGGCCTTGAACTCCTGGTACTTCTCCGCCGACTGGGCCTGGCGATGCAGGCGCTCCAACTGACGCTCCAGTTCTTCGCGCAAGTCGGTCAGGCGCGCGAGGTTCTCCTGGGTGCGGCGGATGCGGTTCTCGGTCTCGCGGCGGCGCTCCTTGTACTTGGAGATGCCGGCGGCTTCCTCGATGAAATTGCGCAGGTCCTCCGGCTTGGCCTCGATCAGCTTGGAGATCATGCCCTGCTCGATGATCGAATAGCTGCGCGGGCCAAGACCTGTGCCGAGGAATATGTCGGTGATGTCGCGACGCCGGCACTTGGTGCCGTTGAGGAAGTAGGTGTTCTGACCGTCGCGGGTCACGCGGCGGCGGATGGAAATCTCTGCGTAGCTGGCGTATTCGCCCAGCAGGGTCTGGTCGGAGTTGTCGAACACCAGTTCGATGGACGCCTGGGTCACCGGCTTGCGGGTGTTGGAGCCGTTGAAGATGACGTCGGTCATCGACTCGCCACGAAGGTTCTTCGCTGAACTTTCCCCCATCACCCAGCGAACGGCATCGATGATGTTGGATTTTCCACAACCGTTGGGGCCAACTACCGCCGCCATGTTGCTCGGGAAATTAACCGTCGTCGGATCGACGAACGACTTGAAGCCCGCCAGCTTGATGCACTTGAGCCGCATACGCCCCCTCTCTCTTATGGTTTAGCCGGCGAACCTATCGTTCAGCCAGAGCGGCCAGGACCAGTTGGCTATTGTGCCGCCCGTAGTCGAGCAGCACCTCGCGGATCGCCGTCTCATCACGCCCGACCACCGCGCGGAGCAATTGCTCGAAGCTGCCGATGAACTGGCTCATCTCGCCTTTGCGGCGCTCCAGGGCCAGATGATAGGTGCGGCTCATGGCCGGCAGCAGGTTTTCCACGGTTTCCTGCAGGTACGGGTTGGCGGCGAACGGGAAAGCGGCGCGCATGATGTCGAAGCTGGACTCGACGAAGGCATTGATATCGCCGCGTTCGAGGTTCTCCAGCAGGCGCTGCTGGATGGCCAGGAACGGCTGCAGGTCACTCTCCTCGCGCCAGCTTCGGGCGACGCTGCAGGCGAGCATGACGTACAGCTCGATGACCAACGAGTAGAGACTTTCGACGTGACTGGAGGAAAGCTCGGACACTTGCGCGCCACGGCGCGGCAGGATTACGACGAGATGTCGGCGCTCGAGGATCAGCAACGCTTCGCGCACTGACCCGCGGCTGACGTTGAGGGTCTGGGTGACCTTCTGCTCCTGGATTCGCTCGCGCTCCTTGAGCTCGCCCCGGATGATGCGTTCGGCAAGATGGTGCGCGATCTGCTCAGCCAGGCTGTCCGGGGCCTTGAACGTCATGGTTGTCCTTAAGAATCGGGCGCTTTTCGAGGGGGTGTAGCGGTCGCGAAGTGTAACACAGGGTGTTACCGCGCCATCCCCTCCGGCGGGTCGACGACAGAACAAAGGTTTGTGCGTCTGGCGGCAAGAACGAGCGCAGGATTGTCGGACAATCCTACGAAAATACCGTTCGGGAGTCATCCCATGTTCGCCTTCCTTTCCCCTGCCTGGATGTTGCGCCTGAAAAAGGCCGGCTACTGGATCTGGTTGATCCCTGTGTTCGGCATTCCGCTCAGCTACTGGTGGTCATACGGCAGCGAGTATCCCAATGCCTGGGCCTGGCTGGTGATCAGCGTGGTATTCGGCGTGATTCCACTGCTGGACTTCGTGGTCGGACGCGACCCGGCCAACCCGGACGAAGTCGAGGAAGTACCGCCGATGGAACGCGAGGGCTACTACCGCTTCCTCAGCCTCGCCACCGTTCCGCTGCTGATCGGCATGCTGGTTTACGGCGGCTGGGTGCTGGCCAACTACGATGCGTGGAACTGGGTCGGCCAACTGGGCTGGATCCTGTCGGTGGGTACCGTGATGGGCGCCATCGGTATCACCGTGTCCCACGAGTTGATCCACAAGGACCCGGAGCTGGAGCAGAATGCCGGCGGCCTGCTGCTGGCGGCGGTGTGCTATGGCGGCTTCAAGGTCGAGCACGTGCGCGGGCACCATGTGCACGTGTCCACCCCCGAAGACGCCTCGTCGTCTCGCTACGGGCAGAGCCTCTACGCGTTTCTGCCCCACGCCTACAAGCATAACTTCCTCAACGCCTGGAAGCTGGAGAGCGAGCGCCTCAAGCGCAAGGGGCTGCCGGCGCTGCACTGGCGCAACGAGCTGATCTGGTGGTACGTCATCAGCGCGCTATTCCTGGCCGGCTTCAGCGTGGCCTTCGGCTGGATCGGCGCGCTCTACTTCATCGGCCAGTCGGTTATGGCCTTCACCCTGCTGGAGATCGTCAATTACGTCGAACACTACGGCCTGCATCGCCGCCGGCTGGACAGCGGGCGCTACGAGCGGACCACCCACGAGCACTCCTGGAACAGCAACTTCCTGCTGACCAACCTGTTCCTCTTCCACCTTCAGCGCCATTCCGACCATCACGCCCACGCCAAGCGGCGCTACCAGGTACTGCGCCATTTCGACGAAAGCCCGCAACTGCCCAATGGCTACGCCGGGATGATCGTCCTCGCGCTGTTCCCGCCGCTCTGGCGCGCAGTGATGGACCGCCGGGTACGCGCCTACTACGCCGGCGAGGAGTACCAGTTGAGCGCCACCCAGCAAGCCTGACAAAAGCGTTCCACGCCTTGGCGACAAGCCTTACCCCGGCTTGCCGCCTTTTTTGTTTCTGCTGCCCGGAACCGAACCGCTCTTCGTCGCGCAGCGATACCCATCACGCCTCTTACGCAGACTCGCCCAGGCTCCCTCCATCCTGCTGGCGCCCCTTGCAAATCGCGCGCGGGGCCATGCCGACAAAGCCTGTCTAAATGCCGTTCATCATCCGCAGAAAAACTTTCTGACCACTGAGACAGAATTTTTATTGACTCAAAAGTCAGCTTTTCATAGATTCGCCATCCAGTGCCCTACCAAAAACAAGAATCAGCCTGGAGGCAAGCCTTGATCAGGTTCCTGCTCAATCGCGAGCTGCGCGTCGAAGACCGCCTCGACCCCAATCTCACCGTCCTCAACTACCTGCGCCAGCATCTGGGCAAGACCGGAACCAAGGAGGGTTGCGCCTCCGGTGACTGCGGCGCCTGTACGGTGGTCGTCGGAGAACTGGTTGGCGACGAAGGCGCCGAGCGCATTCGCTACCGCACCCTCAACTCCTGTCTCACCTTCGTTTCCTCGTTGCACGGCAAGCAGTTGATCAGCGTCGACGACCTCAAGCACCGCGGCGAACTGCACGGCGTGCAGCAAGCGATGGTCGACTGCCACGGCTCGCAATGCGGCTTCTGCACCCCAGGCTTCGTCATGTCGCTGTTCGCCCTGCAGAAGAACACCACCGGCGAAAGTGCCGAAGCGCGCAAGGCCGAGGCTCATGAGGCGCTGGCCGGCAACCTCTGCCGCTGCACCGGTTACCGGCCGATCCTCAATGCCGCCGAACAGTCATGCTGCCAGAAGCAGCCGGACCAGTTCGACGCCGCCGAAGCCCAGACCATCGCCCAGCTCAAGGCCATCGCCCCGCGCGAAACCGCCGAGCTCAACAGCGGCGACAAGCGCTGCCTGCTGCCGCTGACCATCGCCGACCTTGCCGACCTCTACACCGCCAACCCGCAGGCGCGCCTGCTGGCCGGCGGCACCGACCTGGCGCTGGAAGTCACCCAGTTCCACCGCGAACTGCCGGTGATGATTTACGTCGGCCATGTCGAGGAAATGAAGCGCGTCCAGGTCTTCGACGACCGCATCGAGATCGGTGCCGCCACCGCGCTGACCGACTGCTACGAAGCACTGTCGCGCGACTACCCGGACTTCGGCGAATTGCTGCACCGCTTCGCCTCGTTGCAGATCCGCAACCAGGGCACCCTGGGCGGCAACATCGGCAACGCCTCCCCCATCGGCGACTCGCCGCCGCTGCTGATCGCGCTGGGCGCACGGATCGTCCTGCGCAAGGGCGCCGAACGCCGCGAGCTGCCGCTCGACGAATACTTCATCGACTACAAAGTCACCGCGCGCCAGGAGGGCGAGTTCATCGAACAGGTGATCGTCCCGCGTCCACAGGCCGGCCAGATGTTCCGCGCCTACAAGGTCTCCAAGCGCCTGGACGACGATATCTCCGCCGTCTGCGCCGCCTTCAGCCTGACGGTCGAAAACAACAGAATCACCGCCGTGCGCACCGGTTTCGGCGGCATGGCTGCCATCCCGAAACGCGCCCGCGCCTGCGAAGCCGCGCTGCTGGGCCAGCCGTTCAACAGCGCCACCTTCGAACACGCCGCGCTGGCACTGAGCGAGGACTTCACCCCGCTCTCCGACTTCCGTGCGAGCAAGGAATACCGCCTGCTCACCGCACAGAACCTGCTGCGCAAGTGCTTCCTGGAACTGGAAGCTCCCCAGGCCGTAACTCGGGTGACCTCATATGCATAAGCCACAGAAAAGCCAGGAAGAACTCGCCGCACTGTTCCGCGCCGACCTCACCACCGGCGTCGGCCGCAGCGTCAAGCACGAGAGCGCGCCAAAGCACGTCAGCGGCGAGGCGATCTACATCGACGACCGCCTGGAATTCCCCAACCAGCTGCACGTCTACGCCCGCATGAGCGACCGCGCCCACGCGCGCATCACCAAACTGGACGTGAGCCCCTGCTACCAGTTCCCCGGCGTGGCCATCGCCATCACCAAGGACGACGTGCCCGGCCAACTCGACATCGGCCCGGTAGTAGCCGGCGACCCGCTACTGGCGGACGGCAAGGTCGAGTACGTCGGCCAGATGGTCATCGCCGTGGCCGCCGACAGCCTGGAAACCGCACGCAAGGCGGCAATGGCAGCGATCATCGAATATGAAGACCTGGAGCCGGTGCTCGACGTGGTCGAGGCGCTGCGCAAGAAGCACTTCGTGCTCGACAGCCATCAGCACAAGATCGGCGACTCCGACGCCAAGCTCGCCACCGCGCCGAACCGCATCCAGGGCACCCTGCACATCGGCGGCCAGGAACACTTCTACCTGGAGACGCAGATCTCCTCGGTGATGCCCACCGAAGACGGCGGCGTGATCGTCTACACCTCCACGCAGAACCCCACCGAGGTGCAGAAGCTGGTCGCCGAAGTGCTGGGCATCTCCTTCAACAAGGTGGTCATCGACATGCGCCGCATGGGCGGCGGCTTCGGCGGCAAGGAAACCCAGGCCGCCGCGCCCGCGTGCCTGTGCGCGGTGATCGCGCGCCTCACCGGGCGCCCGGCGAAGATGCGCCTGCCGCGAGTCGAAGACATGCAGATGACCGGCAAGCGCCACCCCTTCTACGTCGAGTACGACGTCGGCTTCGACGACGACGGCCTGCTGCACGGCATCAATATCGACCTGGCCGGCAACTGCGGCTACTCGCCGGACCTCTCCGGCTCCATCGTCGACCGTGCGATGTTCCACGCCGACAATGCCTACTTCCTCGGCAACGCCACGGTGAACGGTCACCGCTGCAAGACCAACACCGCCTCGAACACCGCCTACCGCGGTTTCGGTGGCCCGCAGGGCATGGTCGCCATTGAGGAGATCATGGACGCGGTCGCACGTCACCTCGGCAAGGACCCGCTGGAAGTGCGCAAGCGCAACTACTATGGCAAAGACGAACGCAACGTCACTCACTACTACCAGCAAGTGGAACACAATCTGCTGCAGGAGATGACCGAAGAACTGGAAGCCAGCGCCGAGTACGCCAGGCGCCGCGCCGAAATCCGCGAGTTCAACGCCACCAGCCCGGTGCTGAAGAAAGGCCTGGCGCTGACCCCGGTGAAATTCGGCATCAGCTTCACCGCCACCTTCCTCAACCAGGCCGGTGCGCTGATCCACATCTACACCGACGGCAGCATCCACCTGAACCACGGCGGCACCGAGATGGGCCAGGGCCTGAACACCAAGGTCGCCCAGGTGGTGGCCGAGGTCTTCCAGGTCGACATCGACCGCGTTCAGATCACCGCGACCAACACCGACAAGGTGCCCAACACCTCGCCGACCGCTGCGTCCTCCGGCGCCGACCTGAACGGCAAGGCCGCGCAGAACGCAGCCGAAACCCTCAAGCAGCGACTGGTGGAGTTCGCCGCCAGGCACTGGAAGGTGACCGAGGAAGACGTCGAGTTCCGCAACAACCAGGTACGCGTACGCGATCTGATCATTCCGTTCGAGGAGCTGGTGCAGCAGGCCTACTTCGGCCAGGTGTCGCTGTCCTCCACCGGCTTCTACCGCACGCCGAAGATCTACTACGACCGCAGCCAGGCCCGCGGCCGGCCGTTCTACTACTTCGCCTATGGCGTGTCGTGCTCGGAAGTCATCGTCGACACACTCACCGGCGAGTACCGGATGCTGCGCAGCGACATCCTCCACGATGTCGGCGCCTCGCTGAACCCGGCCATCGACATCGGCCAGGTGGAAGGCGGCTTTGTCCAGGGCATGGGCTGGCTGACGATGGAAGAGCTGGTGTGGAACGCCAAGGGCAAGCTGATGACCAGCGGCCCGGCGAGCTACAAGATCCCGGCCATCGCCGACATGCCCATCGACCTGCGGGTGAAGCTGGTGGAGAACCGCAAGAACCCGGAGCAGACCGTCTTCCACTCCAAGGCCGTCGGCGAGCCGCCGTTCATGCTCGGCATCTCGGTGTTCTGCGCCATCAAGGACGCCGTGGCAAGCCTGGCCGACTACCGCGCCCAACCGCAGATCGACGCCCCGGCGACCCCGGAGCGCGTACTCTGGGGCGTGGAGCAGATGCGCAAGCTCAGGCTCGCCCGGCAGGACAAGGTCCCGGCGCAGGTGGAACCGGCCTGATGCAGTGATCATGGGGTGCCGCTGGCACGGAAAGACGTCCCCACTTCCGTCCTCCTCCGGGCCAGCGGCGCCCCTCCCCTTGCAGAACCGCAGCAGCGGATTCCGTTCACATTGAGCCGGATGCCACCGCGAACGCCCGCCCCTGCGAAAATCCAACCTCCGAGGTTCGTAACGATGAACTGGATCAGTGCCCTCGCCGACCTGCAACAGCGCGCCGAAGCCAGCGTGCTGGTGACCATCATCGAGGAACGCGGCTCGACCCCGCGCAACGCCGGCTCGAAAATGGTCGTCAGCGCCGACAAGGCCTACGACACCATCGGCGGCGGACACCTCGAATTCAATGCCATGCAGATCGCCCGCGAGATGCTCCTGGGCCGCGAGCGCGAACCGCGCCTGGAACGCTTCAGCCTCGGTGCCAGCCTCGGCCAGTGCTGCGGCGGCGCCACCGTCCTGCTATTCGAGCCGATGGGCCAGCCGCAGGCGCACATCGCCGTATTCGGAGCCGGACACGTCGGTCGTGCGCTGGTTCCCCTGCTCTCCAGCCTGCCGTGCAAGGTGCGCTGGATCGACTCGCGGGAGACGGAATTCCCCGAGCGGATTCCCGACGGCGTGGAGAAAGTGATCAACGAAGAGGTGATCGACGAGGTTGCCGAAATGCCCGCCGGCAGCTACTTCATCGTCATGACCCACAACCACGCGCTGGATCTTGAGCTGACCGCCGAAATCCTCAAGCGCAACGACTTCACCTACTTCGGCCTGATCGGCTCGCAGACCAAGCGTGCCAAGTTCGAGCATCGCCTGCGCGACCGTGGCTTCGCCAGCGACACCGTGCAACGCATGCGTTGCCCGATGGGCATCAGCGAAGTCAAAGGCAAACTGCCGGTGGAAATCGCCGTATCCATCGCCGGCGAGGTGATCGCCACCTACAACGCCACCTTCGGTCAGGAGACCGGCAAGGGCGAGAACACCGTGGCCAAACTGTTACCCGGCAGCCGCCGCGCACGCACCGCCGAGAGCGGCGCCTGATTTTCAACGTGCCTGGCTTCGCGATGGGTGGAGCGCCAGCGATACCCATCGAATAGCGTCCGAAGACGCGCCAATTCCGATTTGCGAGAGATCAATGAGCACTCAAGCCAAAGCCTACCGCGCCAGTATCCTGCACAGCGTCGCCGACCCCGCCGAAGTCGGCGTGGAGAAGTCCTACCAGTACTTCGAGGACGGCATCCTGCTGGTGGAAGACGGCAAGGTATCCCGACTCGGCAACGCCGCCGACCTGCTGCCGCAACTGGGCGGCGTGGAAGTGGTCGAGTACCGCGACGCACTGATCACCCCCGGCTTCATCGACACCCATATCCACTACCCGCAGACCGGCATGATCGCCTCCTATGGCGAGCAACTGCTGGACTGGCTGAACACCTACACCTTCCCCACCGAGAAGCAGTTCGCCGATCCGGCCCATGCCGCCGACGTGGCCGGCATCTTCCTCAAGGAACTGCTGCGCGCCGGCACCACCACCGCACTGGTGTTCGGCACCGTGCACCCGCAATCGGTCGACGCCCTGTTCGGCGCCGCCGAAAAACTCGACCTGCGCCTGATCGCCGGCAAGGTGATGATGGATCGCAACGCCCCGGACTACCTGACCGACTCCGCGCAAAGCAGCTACATCGACAGCAAGGCGCTGATCGAGCGCTGGCATGGCAAGGGCCGCCTGCTCTATGCGGTGACCCCGCGCTTCGCCCCGACCAGTACCCCCGAACAACTGGACATCGCCGGACGCCTGCTCAAGGAACACCCGGGCGTGTACCTGCACACGCACCTGTCGGAAAACCTCAAGGAAATCGAGTGGGTCAAGGAACTGTTCCCGGAGCGCAAGGGCTACCTGGACGTCTACGACCACCACGGCCTGCTCGGCCCGCGCTCGGTGTTCGCCCACGGCGTGCACCTGTGTGATGGCGAATGCCAGCGCCTGTCCGAAACCGGTTCGGCCGTGGCCTTCTGCCCGACCTCGAACCTGTTCCTGGGCAGCGGCCTGTTCGACCTGGCGAAGCTGGAAAGGCACAAGGTCAAGGTCGGCCTGGGCACCGACGTCGGCGCCGGCACCAGCTTCTCCCAACTGCAATCGCTGAACGAAGCCTACAAAGTGATGCAATTGCAAGGCATCAAGCTCGACCCGTTCAAGTCGCTGTACCTGGCCACCCTCGGTGGCGCCCGCGCGCTGGAGCTGCAGGACAAGGTCGGCAGCTTCGCCCGGGGCAACGAGGCGGACTTCGTGGTCCTCGACTACAAGGCCACCCCGCTGCTGGACTACCGCCTGCAACAGGCCCGGACTCTCGAAGAGAAACTTTTCGCGCTGGTCATCCTCGGCGACGACCGTACCGTGAAGGAAACCTTCGCGCATGGCCGCAGCGTGCATCGCCGCGGTTGACCCTTACGGTCGCGGTGCTGGAGCCTCGCTCAGGACCAATCCGGCGCCGCGGCCGCTTTTCATTCACCGCCCCTGCACGTCAATCGCGGACGAAGCCCGCACCCGCAAAAGCAGCGCCTGCCGAAGACGCTCGCAGGACAGGTGGAGCGAAGCGAGCTCCATCGACCGATTCACCGGCCACTCGATGGATATCGCCTCGCGCCGTACCCTTCTGCGACCCACATCTGCTGAGCCACCAACAAGCGCACGTCCGCGATGATCGCGCACCGCGCCGCTGGCTACTCCCGCACCTCCACCAGTACCGGGCACGGCGCCCGCTCGATCACCCGCTGCCCCACCGACGGATCGAGCAGCCGCTCGATCCGTCCCAGGTGCCGATGGCCGATCACGATAAGGTCGCACTCGAACCGCTCCGCCTCGCGCAGAATCGCCCGCGCCGGGTCGCCGGCGACCACCGCGCCTTGCGCGACGCTGGGCTGCAGCCTCGCCACCGCGTCATCCACCAGCGCCTGCGCTTCATGCTGTTCCTGCTCGGCCGGCGGATACTCCAGCACGTCCTGGCTGGGCATGGCGAAGGCCCGGTCCACCACGCAGACCACCTGCAACTCGGCACCGTTGAACCGCGCCAGTTCTCCCGCCGTGGCGATGATCCGCGCCGACTGCGCCGCTCCGTCGATCGCCAGCAGAATCCGCTTGAACATGCCCTACTCCTCGTGAACGCAAAACCAGCGGTCATTCTTCGGGGCCACTCCCGCCCCGTAAAGGCACGCGAAACGTAATGGACCATTGCGCCAAACGCACGCTTGCCCGGCGAGCCCATCGCAACGGAACATGTATCCACAGCCTGCCTGAACGGAGTCGTCATGGCCCTGCCCGATCTCAACCTGCTGGTCGCCCTCAACATCCTGCTCGAAGAAGGCAGCGTGGTCGGTGCCGCGCGACGCATGCACCTGAGCGCGCCGGCGATGAGCCGCACGCTGGCGCGCATCCGCGAAGCGGTGGGCGACCCGATCATGGTGCGCGCCGGGCGCAGCCTGGTGCCGACACCCCGCGCCCTGCAGTTGCGCGAGGAGGTCAGCGAACTGGTGGAACAGGCCATGCGCCTATTCAACGCCAGGGAAAACCTGCAGATGGACCAGCTCGAACGCTGCTTCGTACTGCGCTCCAACAACGTGCTGGTCGGCGGCTTCGCCTCGCGCATGCTGGCAGTGATGCGCGATGAAGCGCCGCGCTGCAGCCTGCGCATCGCCCCCGAAGCGGACTTCGATGACGAAGCCCTGCGGCAGAATCGCATCGACCTCTACATCGGCGCGACTTCCACCCTGGAGCCGGAAATCCGCACCCAGACGCTGTTCACCACCAACTTCGTCGGCCTGGCGCGGCGCGACCATCCAATCTTCGATGGCGAGATAACCCCGGAGCGCTTCGCCGCCTATCCGCAGATCAGTGTGTCCCGGCGCGGCCGCTCCCTCGGCCCGATCGACGAGGAACTGGCGCACCTGGGCCTCAAGCGCGATGTCCGCCTGATCGCGCCCACCTTCCACTCCTCGATCTTCGCCCTGCTGGAATCCGACCTGCTGCTGCCGATCGCCGAGCACTCGCTCTGGCGCCTCGACCGCCTGGGATTCGCCCTGCGCAAGTTCGACATCCCGCTTCCGCTCAAGTCAGTAGTGATCCTGCAAGCCTGGCACCCGCGCTTCGACAACGACCCGGCGCACTGCTGGCTGCGGCAGACGGTGAAGCACGTATGCATCGAACTGCGCGAGAGTTCGGGACTGTTGAGTTGAAACAGCAACCAGTGCACCAGACGCACTGATTAGTTGTAATCATTTCAATTTTCACAGCTATTGCCCTTCCCTAGACTCGGTGCAAATACCCGAGTCATTTCCTATGCCTTGCACACCACCGCCCACACGTGGCGGTTCCGGCTGCCTCCCGGCAGGCCAGCCATGACCGCGCTCGTCCAGGTTTCCGCCAGCGCTCCCGCCAAACCGGCGGTGCAGCCGTTCGGCCTGCGCATCGTGGTCGGCATGCTGGGCGTGCTGATCGCCTCTATCAGCGCCGGCCTGAACGAGAAAGTCACCGACCTCGCCATGACCGACGTACGCGGTGCGCTGTCCATCGGCCACGATGAAGGCACCTGGCTGCTCGCCCTTTACTCCGCCGCGCAAGTGGCGGCGATGGCGTTCGCTCCGTGGTTCTCGGTCACCGTCTCGCTACGCCGCTTCACCCTCGGCGCCATTGCCTGCTTCGCCCTGCTCGCGCTGCTCTGTCCCTTCGCACCCAACGTCGAGACGCTCTACCTGCTGCGTCTGCTGCAGGGCTTCGCCGGCGGCTGCATGCCCCCCATGCTGATGACCGTCGCGCTGCGTTTCCTGCCGCCCGGCATCAAGCTCTATGGCCTGGGGGCCTATGCGCTCACCGCGACCTTCGCACCCAACCTCGGCATGCCGCTGGCGGCGCTATGGACCGAGTTCGTCGGCTGGCAGTGGGTATTCTGGCAAGTCATCCCGCTCTGCGCGGCAGCGCTGGCCGCCGTGGCCTGGGGTATCCCGCAGGACCCGCTGCGGCTGGATCGTTTCGGCCAGTTCGACTACCTCGGCCTTATCCTCGGCGTGCCGGGTTTCCTGATGCTGGTGGTCGGCCTGCTACAGGGCGAGCGCCTGGACTGGTTCGAATCCGACCTGGTCACCCTGCTGGTCATCGGTGGCGGCGGCCTGCTGGCGGCGTTCTTCATCAACGAATGGACGCACCCGCTGCCGTTCTTCCGCCTGGATATCCTCAAGCGGCGCAACTTCACCCACTCGCTGGTCACCCTGGCCGGCGTGCTGGTGGTGCTCGGCGCCTGCGCCGGAGTGCCGGCGTCCTACCTCGCCTCAGCCCACGGTTACCGACCGCTGCAATCGGCACCGATGGCGCTGCTGGTGGCGCTGCCGCAATTGATCTCGCTGCCGCTGGTGGCGGCACTGTGCAACATCCCGCGGGTCGATTGCCGCTGGGTGCTGGCCATCGGCATCAGCCTGTGTGGGCTGTCTGCATTCGGCATGAGTCAACTGACCAGCGAATGGACGCGGGAGAACTTCTACACCCTGCTGGCATTGCAGATCATCGGCCAGCCAATGGCCGTGGTGCCGCTGCTGATGTCTGCCACCAGCGTGGTGGCCCCCGTGGAAGGACCGTTCGCCTCGGCCTGGTTCAACAGCGTGCGCGCCTTCTCGGCAGTGCTCGGCAGCGCGGTGTTGTCGTTCCTGATGACCTGGCGCGAACACCACCACTCCAATCGCCTGGTCGACCACCTCGGCCATGTTCCACAAGCCGTCGGCCTGCGCCTGGAGCAACTGGGCGGCGCCGAGAATGTCGGCCAGCTCGCCGCCCAGGTGCGCGGCCAGGCCAGCGTGCTCGCCGCCTCCGACACCCTGCTGGCGATGTCCTGGCTGGCCGCCGCCCTGCTCATCCTGATTCCACTGATGCCGCTGCGGGTCTATCCGCCGCGCCCTGTCATTCCCACCCACTGATTCGAAGGTCTGCCCATGTCGAAAATCGCCTCCCGCCGCGGCAGCCTGGCCCTGGTCGCCGTGCTGCTGTTCGCCCTTGTCGTCTACCTGCTGCTGCGCCTGCTCGGCCCGGCGCGCGAGCAGAGCACCGACGACGCCTATGTCCACGCCGACTTCACACTGGTGGCGCCCAAGGTCGCCGGTTTCATCGAGGAAGTACTGGTGGACGACAACCAGCCGGTGAAGGCCGGCCAGGTCCTGGCACGCATCGATGCCCGCGACTACCGCGCCGCGCTGGCCGCCGCCGAGGCCGATGTGCTGGCGGCGCAGGCTCGCCACCAGCATGTCGCCGCCGACCTCGAACGCCAGCAGGCGGTGATCGCCCAGAGCGCCGCACAGGTTGAGGCCGACCAGGCCGCGCTGACCTTCGCCCGGCAGGAACTGCAACGCTACGACCATCTCGCCAACCAGGGCGCCGGCACGTTGCAGAACGCCCAGCAGGCACGCTCGCGCGTGGACTCCTCGAAAGCCGTGCTGGAGAAGGACAAGGCCGCCGCCCTCGCCGCCCGCAGGCAGCTCGACGTGCTGCTGGCGCAGCAGGCCGAGACCCTCGGCGCGCTGAAACGCGGCGAGGCGCAATTGCAGCAGGCACAGTTGAACCTGTCGTACTGCGAAATCCGCGCGCCCTTCGACGGCATGGTTGGCCGCCGCGCGGTGCGCGTGGGCGCCTACACCACGCCGGGCAACGCCCTGCTGGCAGTGGTGCCGCTGCAGGACGCCTACGTGGTGGGCAACTTCCAGGAGACCCAGTTGACCGAGGTGCACCCCGGCCAGGCCGTGGCGATCAGCATCGACACCTTCCCCGGCGAGACCCTGCGCGGCCACGTCCACAGCATCGCCCCGGCCACCGGCCTGAGTTTCGCGCCCATCGCCCCGGACAACGCCACCGGCAACTTCACCAAGATCGTCCAGCGCATCCCGGTGAAGATCATCCTCGAAGCCGATCAGCCGCTACGCGAGAAACTGCGGGTGGGCATGTCGGTGATCGCCCGCATCGACACCCATAGCGCGGTGTCCGGCGAGCAGAAGCTGGCGGCGCAGTGAGCGCCCGCTTGCACACCACCGTCCGCCGCTGCTGACGCGGCGGTTGCCTGGCGTGCGTCGATCAGCCACGCTATATGTCATCCAGTCCGACAACCTGATGAATTCCATGATCGAACTCGAACGCCCCGACTCCCTGGTGGAGCGCGTGGTCGCCTCCCTGCGCCGTGAAATCGATTCCGGCCGCCTGCCCGCCGGCTCGCGCCTGCCCACGGAGTTCCAGCTCGCCGAACAATTGAACGTCAGCCGTTCGGTGGTGCGCGAAGCGGTGGCCCAGCTCAAGGCCGACGGCGTACTGGTCAGTCGCCGGGGCAGCGGGTCGTTCATCTCCGGCACGCCCGGCGGCACGGTGTTTCGACTGCCCGGACGCAACGATGGCGGCCAAGGGCTGGCGCAACTGTTCGAGATGCGCCTATGGATCGAGATCCAGGCCGCCCGCATCGCCGCCCAGCGCCGCAGCGCCGCCGACCTGGCGCGCATGGCCGAGGCACTGAAGGTGATGGACGAGCACCGCGCCGACTTCGACCGCTCCGGCGGTGCCGACGTGGAGTTCCACAAAGCCATCGCCGCGGCCTGCAAGAACGACTACTTCGTGGCCTTCCACGACTTCCTCGGCGGCCAGCTGGCGCACACCCGGCGTACCGCCTGGGAGAACTCCGCCAGCCTCAAGGGCGGCTCGTCTCCTGCGCAGAACGAGCACCGCGCGCTCTACGAAGCCATCGCCGCCGGCGATGCGGACGCCGCCGCGAACTGCGCCGAGAACCACCTGCGCACCTCGGCCAAGCGCCTGGGAATAGAACTGGCGCCCCTGCCCCACTGAAACAAATTCATCCATAAGTCGGACTCGAAATTTGTCTGACAACCTGATTTAATCACCACCAGCTCAATTTGTCAGACAACCTGACCTAGATATAAAAGTCTGACAACCCGACCGCAGTACAAGAGAAACAACAATGACTTACGACTTCTGCATCATCGGCGGCGGCATCGTCGGCCTGGCCACGGCCATGCGCCTGCTGCAGGTGCGCCCCGGTGCATCGCTGCTCCTGCTGGAAAAGGAAGACAGCCTCGCCCGCCACCAGACCGGCCACAACAGCGGCGTCATCCATGCAGGCATCTACTACGCGCCGGGCAGCCTGAAGGCAGACCTTTGCAAGCGCGGCGCCCAGGCCACCAAGGACTTCTGCGACGAGCACGGCATCGCGTACGACGTCTGCGGCAAGCTCCTGGTGGCATCCAGCACCCTCGAACTGCAACGCATGGACGCCCTGCTGGAACGCTCGAAGCTCAACGGCCTGGACGTCAAGCGTGTGGAAGCCGGCGAATTGCGCGAGCGCGAGCCGAACATCGTCGGGCTCGGCGGCCTGTTCCTCTCCACCACCGGCATCGTCGACTACCGCCAGGTCTGCCAGGCGATGGCGAAAGTCATCGAGCGCAGCGGCGGCGAAGTCCGCCTGGGCGTGAAGGTCGATGCGATCCGCGAGGGCGGCGACAGCGTCCACATCCGCGCTGGCGACCAGAGCTGGACGGCACGGCAGCTGGTGGCCTGCGCCGGCCTGCAGTCAGACCGACTGGCGCGCCTGGCGGGTATCGAGACGCAGCATCAGATCATCCCGTTCCGCGGCGAGTACTACCGCCTGCCGGCGAGCAAGAGCGACATCGTCAAGCATCTGATCTACCCGATCCCGGACCCGGAACTGCCGTTCCTCGGCATCCACCTCACGCGGATGATCGACGGCAGCGTCACCGTCGGCCCCAACGCAGTGCTCGGCTTCGCCCGCGAGGGCTATCCGAAGTTCTCCATGCAGCTCGCCGACGTAATGGAGTACGCACGCTTCCCCGGCTTCTGGAAAACCATCGGCGCCAACCTGCGCTCGGGCCTGGCCGAGATGAAGAACTCGTTGTTCAAGGCCGGTTACCTGGAGCAGTGCCGCAAGTATTGCCCGTCCCTGCGCCTGGATGACCTGCAGCCCATCGAGGCCGGCATCCGTGCCCAGGCGGTGATGCGTGACGGCACGCTGGTGCATGACTTCCTGTTCCTCGAAACAGCACGCATGCTGCATGTCTGCAACGCGCCCTCGCCGGCCGCCACCTCGGCCATCCCCATCGGCGAAATGATCGCCGACCGCCTGCTGCAACAGGCCTGAGCCAACGCCCGACTTCGTCATTCACACAAGGAAAACAACAGATGACTGCAACAAGGCCCGCGTCCTTGCGGGAAACGCCTGCCCAGGAAAAGACCCGTCTGCGCAAGGTAGCCGCCGCCACCATCGTCGGTTCCATGCTCGAGTGGTATGACTTCTACCTCTACGCGACGATGGCCGCGATCGTCTTCGCCAAGATCTTCTTCGACCCGAGCAACCCGCAAACGGCGACACTGCTGGCATTCTCCACCTTCGCCATCGGCTTCATCGCCCGCCCATTCGGCGGCATGCTGTTCGGTCACATGGGCGACAAGTTCGGCCGCAAGCAGATGCTGGTGGTGACCTTCGTGCTGATGGGTGTGTGCACCACGCTGATCGGCCTGATTCCCAACTACGACACCATCGGCATCTGGGCACCGATCCTGCTGGTGGCGATCCGCATCGTTCAGGGCCTGGGCGCCGGCGCCGAACTGGCCGCGGCCGCGGTGACCTCCTACGAACACGCCTCCGAAAGCAAGCGTGGCAGCCAGGGCGCCTGGCCGGCGCTGGGCCTGAACCTCGGCCTGCTGCTGTCTTCGCTCACCGTGTATGCGCTGACCCTCAACGGCGACCAGTTCCTGCTCGATGGCGGCTGGCGCATCCCGTTCATCGCCAGCATCGTGCTGGTGGGCGTGGGCCTATGGGTACGCAGCAGTATCCCGGAAACCCCGGAATACAGCGAACTGCACGAAGCCAAGGCCGGCGAACTGGTCAGCCACGACGAGCACAGCGTACAGAAAGTCCCGCTGCTGGCACTGTTCCGCAACGACCTGAAGGGGCTGCTGGTGGTGTTCTTCGTGGCCATCGGCTACAACGCGCTGAGCTACATCTTCAAGACCTTCTCCCTGGCCTATCTGACCCAGTACAAGCACGTCACGGCCAACGTCACGTCGCTGTCGGTAACCATCGCCAGCTTCATCGCCATTTTCGCCGTGCCGCTGTTCGGCCGCCTGTGCGACCGCTACAGCAGCAAGCAGGTGCTGATCGCCGGCGGCATACTCTCGGCAATTTGCGCTTACCCGTTCATGGCGCTGCTGGAAACCGGCGAGAGCCTGTGGATCTACGTGGCGCTGGGCATCGGCACCGGCATCCTCGCGCCGATGATGTTCGCTCCGCAGGGCTCCTTCCTCAGCCGCCAGTTCCCCACCCACACCCGCTCTTCCGGCGTGGGCACCGGCCGCGAGATCGGCACCGCGGTGGCGGGCGGCCTGGCGCCGCTGGGCGCGCTATCGCTGGTGGCATCGTCGCCGACCCACTCCACGACCGGGGTGATCGCGATCCTCTTCGTTGCCGCAGTGACCCTGGTGATCGCCGCGTCGTTCGATCAGGGCGGCAAGCATTCGGCGTTCAAGAACTGACGACGCCGGAATGAAAAAGCCCCGCATTTGCGGGGCTTTTTTCTGCCTGGCGATCAGGCCGCGGAATCGGCGTCGGCCTTGCTGCGGCGCGGCTTCTTCTTGCCTGCCAGCAGGTGCGAGAACACCGCGTGCAGGTCGCCGGAGGCGCCATCGACATCCAGGTTCAGCTTGTCGTCGATGTGCGCCATGTGGTGCATCATCAGCGTCACCGCCTTTTCCTTGTCGCCCTTCTCGATGGCATCGAGGATCTCGTTGTGCTCGTCGAACGAGCAGTGCGAGCGGCCGCCGCTTTCATACTGGGCGATGATCAGCGAGGTCTGCGAGACCAGGCTGCGCTGGAAGCTGACCAGCGGCGCGTTCTTCGCCATCTCGGCGAGCTTGAGGTGGAATTCGCCGGAGAGGCGGATACCGGCGCCACGGTCGCCACGGGCGAAGCTGGATTGCTCCTGCTTCACCATGTCGCGCAGCTCGGCGAGGGTATCGCTGCTGGCGTTGTCTACCGCCAGCTCAGTGATCGCGCGCTCGACGGTGCGGCGGGCGAAGAGGATCTGCCGGGCTTCGTCGATGCTCGGGCTGGCCACCACCGCGCCACGGTTGGGTCGCAGCAGCACGACCTGTTCGTGGGCCAGGCGCGACAACGCGCGACGGATGATGGTGCGGCTCACCCCGAAGATTTCGCCGAGGGCTTCTTCGCTCAGCTTGGTACCGGGTGCCAGGCGCTGCTCGAGAATGGCATCGAAGATGTGCGCGTAGACGATCTCGTCCTGAGTGCCGCTGCGGCTCTTGCCATTGCGCGGCTGCTTCCTGATCTGTTGCAACTGGTCGGTCATCGGAGTCGAACCCTGCTCAGCCGGAGTGAACCGGCGCGAAATCCGTGGGGGCTGAAGTAGAGCTGGCCGCGGCCAGGCATGGGCGACAGTGTACACAAAGTGGCCACTATCGTGCAGCCGTCGCGCGCGACTCGCCATCGGCGCCAATGCCGCGCGGCGAAGGAACATGGCGACAATCAGCCTGCGACCATTCCGATGCTTTGCTTGTAAAAATCTTTCAGCAGGGCACGAAACATTATTTGAAGTTTTTGTACACAACTGCATAATCGCGGCGTGACTTCCTGACCCAAAGGTCAACATTCACACCCTCACAACTCTTTCCGTTAGCGCAAGGGACGCAGGTGAACCAGCCGACGGCAAGGGACCAACAACAAGAGCGTTGAGGAGTACCGCTGTGGAAAGCACCAAACAAGAACAACAAGCCTATTCAGCCAGCCCCCCCGCCACCGGCCTGCTCGAACGCCTGTTCAAGCTCAGCCAGCATGGCACTACGGTGAAGACCGAACTCGCCGCCGGCCTCACCACTTTCATCACGATGGCCTACATCATCTTCGTCAACCCCAACATCATGGCCGACGCCGGCATCAACCACGGCGCCGCGTTCGTCGCGACCTGCCTGGCCGCTGCGCTGGGCTGCTTCCTGATGGGGCTGTACGCCAACTGGCCGGTGGGTCTCGCGCCGGGCATGGGCCTCAACGCCTTCTTCACCTACACCGTGGTCAAGACCATGAACTACAGCTGGGAGATCGCGCTGGGCGCGGTGTTCATCTCCGGCATCGCGTTCATGATCCTCACCTTCTCCCGCGTGCGCGAATGGCTGCTCAACAGTATCCCGGTCAGCCTGCGCTTCGCGATGGGAGCCGGCGTCGGGCTGTTCCTCGGCCTGATCGGCCTGAAGACCGCCGGCATCGTGGTCGCGAGCCCGGCCACCCTGGTGCACCTGGGCGACCTGACCAGCGCCGGTCCGCTGCTGGCCGCGATCTGCTTCCTGATGATCGCGGTGCTGGAATACCGCCGCGTGTTCGGTGGCATCCTGATCAGCATCCTGACCGTCACCGTGATCGGCATCGTCCTGGGCATCGTCAAGTTCGGCGGCGTGTTCTCCATGCCTCCCAGCCTGGCGCCGACCTTCATGGCGATGGATATCGCCGGGGCGTTCAACGTGACCATGATCAGTGTGATCCTGGCCTTCCTCTTCGTGCACATGTTCGACACCGCCGGCACCCTGATGGGCGTGGCGCAGCGCGCGCACCTGGTCCGCGAGGACGGCCGCATCGAGAACCTGTCCAAGGCCATGAAGGCTGACAGCACCTCCAGCGCCGTCGGCGCGGTGCTAGGCGTGCCGCCGGTCACCAGCTATGTGGAAAGCGCCGCAGGTGTAGCCGCGGGCGGCCGCACCGGCCTGACCGCCGTTGTCGTCGGCCTGCTGTTCGTCGCGGCCATGTTCTTCGCCCCGCTGGCCGGGATGATCCCCGCCTATGCCACCGCCGGCGCGCTGATCTATGTCGCCATGCTGATGATGGGCGGCATGGCCCACATCGACTGGAACGAGCACACCGAAACCATTCCGGCGATCGTCACCGTCATCATGATGCCGCTGACCTTCTCGGTCGCCGACGGTATCGCACTGGGCTTCGTAACCTATGTGGCGATGAAGGTCTTCACTGGCCGCCACAAGGACGTGACCCTGAGCCTGTATGCGCTGTGTGCCATTTTCGTGGCCAAGTTCATCTTCCTCTGAGCCGATACGGCACCCGCAATACAAGGACCCCGGCGCTCGCCGGGGTCGTTTCTTTGTGCAGGGCCTTCGGCCGAAGCTCAGGCTTGCGCGCTGGTCAGCACCAGCATGACGGCTACACGGGTTCCCACACCCACCTGACTTTGCAGGCTGATTCCCCCGCCCATCAGGTCGACCAGCCCCTTGCACAGGGCCAGCCCCAGGCCCGTCCCGCCACGCCGCACACGGTTGGCATCCAGCGCCTGGGAGAATGGTTCGAAGATCCGCGCGTGATCGTCCGCCGCCACGCCGATCCCGGAATCCTCCACTTCGAGTTTGACCTCGACCATCCCGGTTCCTCCAGCGCGGGCGCTCAGCACGACGCGGACGAACCCCTGGTCGGTGTACCTGACCGCGTTATCCAGCAGGTTGCGCAGAATCTGCCGCATACGTAGCGGATCGACCCAGACCCTGGAGCTCTGGCACATACTGAAGTCGGTTTCCAGCGCCAGGCCCTTGGCCCACGCCGATTCGCGCACCACGCCCAACTGCTGCTCGACCAGCGCGCGCAGGTCGGTCACTTCCGGCGCCAGGCGAATGGCCTTGCTCTCCAGGCGATTGAGCTGCTGCAGATCGTCCAGCATACCCAGCAGGTTGCTCGCGGCGGCACGCGCCACGTGGAGCGGTTCGCGCCGCTGAGCCGGGTCGTCCTGCGCCAGCGAGAGATCGACCATCGAGACGATGCTTTGCAGCAGCGACGACAGCTCATTGCCCATGCTCGTGAGGAACTGGATCTTGCTGCGGTTGGCTGCCTCGGCGCGCTGGTGGGCATTGCGCAGGTCGGCGAGCAGGCGATCCCGCTCGGTCACGTCCATCGAGCCGCAGATCGCGCCGATCAACTGGCCGTTGCTGCCGTAGTACGGCCGCCCCCAGTGGTGAATGAAACGCGGCCCGGACTTCAGCCTGAGCAGCAGGTCGATCTCGTAGGGCTCGCCCCTGCCGATCGCCTCGCTGTGCAGGCGCTGGATCACCGGGGCCTCCTCTTCGTCCAGCAGCCCCGGAATATCGGTCATGCGCAGGCCGATCAGGCTGTCGGCCTTCAGCCCGACCATTTCCTGGAAAGCGCGATTGGAATAGAGGATGCGCGTATCCAGTGTGCGGATGGTCATCGGGTCCGGCATCGCTTCGATCATCTTGCGCAGCCGCTCCAGCTCGCTGAGCTGCTCGTCGTCCAGCCCCTGGGGACCGCCGGCGGTACCCTCTCCCGCTCCACCGGCCAGCACACCGTGCCGTCGACCGATATCGATCAGTTCCACCAGCGACTTGGCGTGCAGTTTCTGCATCAGCCGGACCTTGTAGGTGCTGACGGTCTTGTCGCTGAGGGACAGTTGCTCGGCGATAGCGATGTTGCTCAGGCCTCGGGCAAGCATCTGCAGGACCGTGACCTCACGCACCGAAAGCCCTCTGTGCAGATCCTCCGCCCCCCCCGCCTCGGTACTGTTCACGCTGCCCAGGGCATGGGCCGGGAAGAAGCTGTGGCCCTGCAGGATCGCCCTGAGCGCCTCGCGCACCACTTCTCCATCCTGGTGCTTGCTGACGAACCCGGACGCCCCGGCGCTCAGGCAACGGCCAGCGAAGTACTCCGAATCCTGCGACGTGAGCACCAGCACACGCACCGGCGACTGCTGAACGGCCATGCGCTGCAATACTTCGAGACCACCGAGGCGCGGAATGGACAGTTCGAGGATCATCAGGTCGGGTCGATGCTGGCGGGCCTGTTGCAGGGCATCCATTCCGTTGTCTGCCTCGGCGATGACCTCCAGCCCCTCGCTCTCAACTATTTGCCTCAGCGCCTGCCGGGTCACCGGCTGCTCGTCGACGATCAGGATCCTGCCCATGCTGTACTTCCCGGAATCTCCGCGATTCAGCAAAGCCTAGAACGTCTTGCCACCCTTGCACGCCGCGGTGCGCGGGCAAAAAAAAGCCCGCAGTGTGGGCGGGCTGAGGAAGACTCCACGAAGAGTCCGGGAAGAATCCTGCGCAGGGGCTAGCTACCGCGATAGGTCGAGTAGCTGTAGGGGGAAATCAACAGTGGCACGTGGTAGTGATCGGCCTCGGAAGCGATGCCGAAACGCAGCACGACCTGGTCGAGGAACGCCGGTTGCGGCAGCGCGACGCCGCGGGCACGGTAGTAGTCGCCGGCATTGAACAACAGTTGATAGACGCCGGCGCGGAAATCCTCGCCCTGCAACAGCGGTTCGTCGCAACGTCCGTCGTCATTGGTCACACGGGTGGCGACCAGCTCCAATTGCTGGCCTTCCACGCGGTATAGCTCGATCTTGATGCCGTGGCCGGGGCAGCCGTGGGCGGAATCCAGTACGTGAGTGGTCAAGCGTCCCATGAGCTCTTCGATGTCTCCGGCGGAACCGGCCGACATCTTCCTCCTGTATCGGGTTGATTCGAATTCGGCGGGCTGACCTTCGGACAGCCGGCAAGTGCGTTTGTGCGGAACCGAATATAACCAGCCACCCGACCGATTGTATACAAAAAAATCTTCCAGTCAGCCGAAAAGACTTCATCGCGCCCAACCATTCAAAGAACCACGCCGGAGAAATGGCAGGCTCTGGGCGCATTGGAGCGGGACAGATCGTTGCTGACAGCGACGACAGCGGCCATAAGAGGAAGAAGAAAAACTGGCGATCGGATTGTATTTACAGATTGCCAAACAATTTGTATACAATACGCCCATCAACGGCCGCGCCAGTCTACCGACACCGCGCAGACCGCCAACCACAAGAAGGAACACTGCAGTGAGCGCTGACTACCCACGCGACCTGATCGGTTACGGCAATAACATCCCCCACCCGCACTGGCCGAACGACGCCCGCATCGCCCTGTCCTTCGTCCTCAACTATGAGGAAGGCGGCGAGCGCAACATCCTGCACGGTGATGCCGAATCCGAAGCCTTCCTCTCCGAGATGGTCGCCGCCCAGCCGCTCAAGGGCGAACGCAACATGTGCATGGAGTCGCTGTACGAGTACGGCAGCCGTGCCGGTGTATGGCGCTTGCTCAAGCTGTTCAGGAAGTACGACCTGCCGCTGACCGTGTTCGCCGTGGCAATGGCCGCCCAGCGCCACCCCGAGGCAATCCGCCAGATGGTCGCCGACGGCCACGAGATCTGCAGCCACGGCTACCGCTGGATCGACTACCAGTACATGGACGAAGCGCAGGAGCGCGAGCACATGTTCGAGGCCGTGCGCATTCTCACCGAGCTGACCGGCCAGCGCCCGCAAGGCTGGTACACCGGCCGCCTGGGCCCGAACACCCGCCGCATCGTGCGCGAGGACGGCAACTTCCTCTACGACTCCGACACCTACGACGACGACCTGCCCTACTGGGACCCGGCCAGCACCGCCGAGAAGCCGCACCTGGTAATCCCCTACACCCTGGATACCAACGACATGCGCTTCACCCAGGTGCAGGGCTTCAACAAGGGCGATGACTTCTTCGAGTACCTCAAGGACGCCTTCGACGTGCTTTACGCCGAGGGCGCCGAGGGTGCGCCGAAGATGCTTTCCATCGGCATGCACTGCCGCCTGCTGGGCCGTCCGGCGCGTATGGCTTCGCTGGAGCGTTTCATCCAGTACGTTAAAGGTCACGAGAAAGTGTGGATCACCCGCCGCGTCGACATCGCCAGGCACTGGTACGAGAACCACCCGTTCAAAGCGCAGGAGAACAAGGCATGAGCCGCTTCCAGACCCTGACCCCGGCCAGCCTTGACCGCGCCGCCTTCGTCGCCGCTTTCGCCGACATCTACGAGCACTCCCCGTGGGTCGCCGAGAAGGCCTATGACCTGGGTGTCGACGACAGCCTGAACGACATCGAGCTGCTGCAGCAGCGCATGGCCGACATCCTTCTGTCCGCCAGCCGCGAAGCCCAGTTGGCATTGATCAACGCGCACCCGGACCTCGCCGGCAAGGCAGCGATTCGTGGCGAGCTGACCGCCTCCAGCACCGCCGAACAGGCCGGCGCCGGCATTCAGGACTGCACCGCCGAGGAGTTCGCCCGCTTCACGCAGTTGAACGACGCCTACAAGGCCAAATTCGGCTTCCCCTTCATCAAGGCAGTGAAGGGAAGCAATCGTCACCAGATCCTGGCTGCGTTCGAAGAGCGCATCCACAACACGCCGGAGCAGGAGTTCCAGACCGCCCTAGCGGAGATCAACAAGATCGCGATGTTCCGCCTGCAGCAGCTCTGAGCGAGCGGACCTTCACGCCCTTCTCCTCGAAGGGACCCAAGCGAACAACGATATAAGAAGACCAGCCATGCGTACCCTGAAGATCGAGCCGTTGACCAAGGAAGCCTTCGCCCCGTTCGGTGATGTCATCGAGACCGAAGGCAGCGATTTCTTCATGATCAACAACGGCTCAACCCGCCGTTATCACAAGCTCGCCACCGTCGAAACGGCGCAGCCCGATGACAAGGCGATCATCAGCATCTTCAGCGCCGAGTCACTGGAGATGCCCTTGCGCATCCGCATGCTGGAACGCCATCCGCAGGGCAGCCAGGCGTTCATACCGCTGCTCGGCAACCCCTTTCTGATCGTGGTCGCGCCACTTGGCGATGTACCTGTATCGGGCCTCGTCCGCGCTTTCCTGTCCAACGGCAAGCAGGGCGTCAATTACCACCGCGGCGTCTGGCACCACCCGGTGCTGACGATCGAAAAGCGGGATGACTTCCTGGTGGTCGATCGCAGCGGTTCTGGCAACAACTGCGACGAGCATTTCTTCACCGAGGACGAACAGCTCCTCCTCGACCCCCAATGAGGTTCCGACTGAGCGTCGTCGAGTGACGATGAGGCAAGGCGAAAGCCGGCGAGGCAAGCGCAGTTTGCGATTGTAAATGAGCATTCCGGGCCGGCTTTCAACGCAGCATCATCAGCACGCAGACACGCACAGGTGGAAACTGAACTAATAAGAGAGGCCCGCGCATTGCGACGGCAAAGTCCGGGCAAGAGGTAAAAAACTGTGGAAGCACATCTCATCGAATGGCTGAACCTGCTCGTCCGCTGGATCCACATGATCGTGGGTATCGCGTGGATCGGCGCCTCGTTCTACTTCGTCTGGCTGGAAAACAACCTCAACCGCGCCAACCCGCGCGAGGGGCTTTCCGGTGACCTCTGGGCGATCCACGGTGGCGGTATCTACCACCTGGAGAAGTACAAGCTCGCCCCGCCGAAAATGCCGGACAACCTGCACTGGTTCAAATGGGAAGCCTACTCGACCTGGCTGTCGGGTGTCTGCCTGCTGACCATTGTGTTCTACCTGAACCCGACCCTCTACCTGATCGCCCCCGGTAGCGACCTCGCTCCGGCCGCCGCCATTGCCATCGGCATCGGCTCGCTGATCGCCGGCTGGTTCATCTACTCCACCCTGTGCGACTCGCCGCTGGGCAAGACCCCTGCCCTGCTCGGCGCCATCCTGTTCGCCCTGCTGGTGCTCGCCGCCTACCTGCTCAGCCAGGTGTTCAGCGGTCGCGGTGCGTACCTGCACGTGGGCGCCATCATCGGCACCATCATGGTGGGCAACGTGTTCCGCGTGATCATGCCGGCCCAGCGCGCGCTGGTTAAGGCCATCGAAGAAAACCGCGAGCCCGACCCGGTACTGCCGGCCAAGGGCCTGCTGCGTTCGCGCCACAACAACTACTTCACCCTGCCGGTGCTGTTCATCATGATCAGCAACCACTTCCCGAGCACCTACGGCAGCCACTACAACTGGCTGATCCTGGCGTGCATCGCGGCGCTGGCGGTAATCGTGCGTCACTACTTCAACACCCGCCACGAAGGCAACGGCATGGCGTGGGCCCTGCCCGCCGGCGCCGTCGGCATGATCGCCCTGGCATTCGTCACCGGCCCGAACTGGCCGAGCAGCGATAACGCCGCCGGCGCCCAGGCCGCCAAGGTCGAATACCAGCCGCTGCCGGAAACCGCCATCGGTGGCAAGACTGCCGCCGAACGCGCCAAGGAAGAAGCTGCCAAACCCGCCGCCGAGCCGGCTCCGGCCCAGGCTTCCGCCGCCGCTCCCGACACGAACTTCGACAAGGTCCACCATGTCATCCAGGAGCGCTGCGCCGTGTGCCACTCGGCCAAGCCGACCAGCAACATGTTCAGCACTGCGCCAGCCGGCGTGATGTTCGACACCCCGCAGCAGATCCAGCAACTCGCCCCGCGCATCCAGGCGCAGGCGGTGGCTTCGCAGGTAATGCCGCTGGGTAACATCACCCAGATGACCCCGGAAGAGCGCAAGCTCGTGGGAGACTGGATTTCCAAAGGCGCCCAGGTTAATTGAGCCTGCGGCACGGCCAGAAAGACCGCACCTTCGGGTGCGGTTTTTTTATGCCTGCCAACCCGGGCAGCGCCGCACGCATCAGGTCAGTTGCTCCAGCGAGAACATCGCACGCCGGGATCGGAACCAGAGGATGACCGCGCCGAGCCGCTCCTGCGGACAGCTCGGCGCCACCTCGCAGCAGCGGATCTTGTCCACACTGCGTTATGCACGCGCAAATGCCGTTGAAACAAAAAATGTAGTCCATTCGACAAATGGCTACACGAAGCTGAGAGCCCCGCAACACGCGGCCTAGAGCTATGCAGCACTCAAGAGACACAACGTGACCAGCCAGTTGTATACAAAAAACGATTGAACACGATACACATCGAAGTTATAAAGTCCCGCACCGCTTCACCCGCTCGGCCCCGGGGGTGAATGATGGCCAGTATTTCCCGTCTGCCACGTCCAATCTGGCAGCCAGCGACTGACAACAATAAAAACTGAGGTGTTGCATGTCCGTGGTAACTGAGCGCCGCATTCCCGGCTCGCCTGTCGACCAGCGTTTGCCCTTGCTGCAACTGCTGCTGGTCGGATTCCAGCACGTTCTCCTGATGTATGGCGGCGCCGTCGCCGTTCCGCTGATCGTCGGCCAGGCCGCCGGCCTGTCCCGCGAAGAAATCGCCTTTCTGATCAATGCCGACCTGCTGGTCGCCGGCATCGCCACGCTCGTGCAATCGCTGGGCATCGGCCCGGTGGGTATCCGTATGCCGGTCATGATGGGGGCGAGTTTCGCCGCCGTCGGCAGCATGGTGGCGATGGCCGGGATGCCAGGTGTCGGCATGACCGGGATCTTCGGCGCCACCATCGCCGCCGGCTTCTTCGGCATGCTGATCGCGCCATTCATGAGCCGCATCGTGCGCTTCTTCCCGCCGCTGGTGACCGGTACCGTAATCACCTCCATCGGCATGTGCCTGTTCCCGGTGGCCATCAACTGGGCTGGCGGCGGCAAGGGCGCTGTCAACTTCGGCGCCATCGAATACCTGGCGCTGTCTTCCTTCGTACTGGCAGTGATCCTGCTGATCAACCGTTTCCTGAAAGGCTTCTGGGTCAACGTCTCGGTACTGATCGGCATGCTGCTGGGCTACATCATCGGCGCCAGCATGGGCATGGTCAGCCTGGATGGTATCGAGCAGCGCCCGTGGTTCGACGTGGTTACGCCGCTGCACTTCGGCACGCCGGAGTTTCACCTGGCGCCCGTGCTGTCCATGTGCCTGGTGGTGGTGATCATCTTCGTCGAGTCCACTGGCATGTTCCTCGCCCTGGGCAAGATCACCGAGACTGAAATCTGCCCCAACCGCCTGCGCCGCGGCCTGCTGTGCGATGCCAGCGCATCGTTCGTCGCCGGCTTCATGAATACCTTTACCCATTCCTCGTTCGCCCAGAATATCGGCCTGGTGCAAATGACCGGTGTGCGCAGCCGCTACGTCACCGCCGCCGCCGCGTTCTTCCTGATCGCCCTGAGCCTGCTGCCCAAGGCCGCTTTCCTGGTCGCCTCGATTCCGCCGGCGGTACTGGGTGGCGCGGGCATCGCGATGTTCGGCATGGTCGCTGCCAGCGGCATCCGCATCCTCCACGAAGCGGACATCGTCGACCGCCGCAACCAGTTGCTGGTGGCGGTGAGCATCGGCATGGGGATGGTTCCGGTGGTACGCCCGGACTTCTTCGCCGCACTGCCCCAGTGGATGGAGCCAATCACTCACAGCGGCATCGCGATGACCGCGATCTGGGCCGTGGTACTGAACATCCTGTTCAACATCCTCGGCGAGCAGGGCCGCGACGCCCTCTGCGGGCATCACTGAGTCCCCTTTCACGGGCGCTTCCCGAGCGCTCGTTTCAAAGCCGCGTACACTCCTTCGCGGCTTTTTTTCGTCTGCCCGTTACGCTTCGGGGCGATAGCCCAGGCGCAACCCGCCCCACTGCCTGCCACCGACGAAGATCGGCACCGAGAGGTCGTGCATCAGCTCGCCGGTATCCCGGCAGTACGTCTGCAGCAGCATCGGCTGGGCATGGCTGCCGCAGCGCAGGCCGGTGCGGTCGTTGAACAGGCGCTTGCCGCGGCTCTTGAGCATGTCCACCTGGGCATCGCCGCACGGCGGGTGGTTGAACGCCTGGTTGTGCGTCGGCACGTAACCTTCGGCCGTGCAGGCGATGGCGAAGACCAGCCCTTCGTGACGCTGCAGCAGGTCCTCCTGGATACGCGGCAGGACTTCGTCGGTGTAGCGGTCGAAGCGGGTCCGGTACTTCTGCGGATGAGTGCCCGGCAACGGCTGGTAGTCCCGGTCGAACAGGTCTTGCGCCGTGATGCGTCCGTCCTCGATATCCGCCTCGAAACGCGCACCGATCGCCTGCGCGCCCTCACGGGCCAGGTCATAGGCGCGCTGGTGGTAGTCGTCCAGCGCGACCTGGGCCAGGCGTTCGCTGACCGCCTCGGCCTGCGCCTCCAACTGGATGGCCGCCTCTGCCAGGCGATGGGTCTGCTCGTCGCTGACTCGCAAGTCGCCGCGAACCTGCTCGACCGCCGCGAACAGGCTGTCCAACTGGCTGCGGTTGATTTCAGCGCCTTCGGCGATCTCGGTGATCTGGGTTTCCACCGTGGCGGCCAGGCCGGCGATGTTCTGCAACTGCCGTCCGGTGCTTTCCACCTGCCCCACGCCCTGCACCAGGTCGTCGGCCAACTGGCGGATCTGCTCCACTACTTCGCCGGTCTGGCGCTGGATGTCTTCGATCATCTGGCCGACCTCGTCGGTGGCTTCAGCGGTACGCCCGGCAAGGCCGCGCACCTCTTCCGCCACAACCGCGAAACCGCGCCCGTGCTCGCCGGCACGGGCCGCCTCGATCGCGGCGTTGAGCGCCAGCAGGTTGGTCTGGCTGGCGATCGACTGGATCACCTGAGTGACCCTCTGGATGTCCTCGCTGCGCTGGTTGAGCGTCTCGATCAGCGCACGGCTGGCATTGGCGCGGTCGCTCAACTGGTGCATGCAGTCGATGGCAGCCTGCAACTCCCCGCGCCCCGCATCGCTTCCAGCGCGCGCACGGGCAGCGGCGTCCATTGCCTGGCGCGCCAGATTGGAGGTTGCGCGTTCGGTGTGGATCATCACCTCGGCGCTGCCGACTATCTGCTCCGCGGCCGCCAATTGGGATTCGAGGCGCTCCACCAGGCGTTGCACCGAATAGGAGACGCCGGCGGCAGACAAGGCATTGCGACTGGTTCCGCGCGACAGCTCACGGGTCAGTTCGGCGATGTCAGGCAAGTGCGCCGGCTCGCCCGGCAAGGCCGGACGCCAATGCAGGAACCACGGCACCCAGAGCAGCGCCGCGCCCAGCAACAGGCACAGCGACAAGGGCCAGCCGCCAAGAGCCTGGGCGATGAACAGCAGCACCAGTCCGGAAGTCTGCAGGGAAAGGGTAAGGACGATACGCGGACGCGCGGTATCCATGTCGGCAGCTCTCTTCTTGCAGGCTGGCCGCAGCGAAACAACGCTGAAGCGGCCGAAGCCCTGATTGTTCTTGTCAGGGCCATTAGGCCGCCTGTACCACCCTCCGGCTATCGTTCCTTAGTGGTAGACGCCAGGCGCTAGAGGCAGCCCCGCACAGCGCGGGCAATAGTGTCGCCGGGCGTGGTCGCTGAGTATCGATGGAGCACCACGTCGCTGCCGGCATCGTTCGCCGTTACCTCCAGCAGCGCCTCGGGCGCCTGTCCGGCAGCACCCGGCATCAACAGGCGATAGCCGAAGCGAATTTCTCTGACCGACGCCGTGGCGCGATAGGACTGCCATTGCGGCAGCAGACAGGTCATGTAGGTAGATGGCGACCTTGCTGTCGCCAACCGGGTAGCCGGTGCGTTTTCCTTCAGCAGACCGGGGGAACTGCACGCAGCCAGACCGGCACACAGCAATAACATGGCCACTGGTTTCATGAAGGTGTTCCTTCTTGCGCACGCTGGAAGGTTGGTACGGGCATTTATGGCGTCCGGATCAATGAAACCGCCGACGAAGCGCACGCTCATCTAGACCGACATTTCCCGTTACAACTAAAATGCCGCATGGCGCAAGGCCAGCCTACCTCGGAAAGGCACTTGCGCGCACCTCCCGCTCCCGCCCTTTTCAAGGCCTGCCCCAATGTCACTGTTCCTGAATGATCGCCTGTTGCGCGATTTCGCCACGGAAGACTTCGCCAGCCAGCGACCATTCCCCTGGTACTCCTTCCAGGACGTCCTTCGTCCCGAAGCCTTCGAGGCGCTGTACCGGGAGTTCCCCAGCCTGGAACTGTTCGAGCGCCACAACGGCATCACCCGCGCCTATGGCCAGCGTCCCCACAACCGCTACTACCTGGCCTACGAGCGCTCGATCTACAACGACCGCGAGGCGGGTTCGGAAGGCGTTGTCGCCCTCGGCGACCTGCCAGTGGTCTGGCAACAATTCATGCTGGAAGTACAGGGCAACTCGGAATACGCGGCATTCGCCAGGCGCATGCTGGGGGTGGACGACTTCGTCGTGCGCTTCGCCTGGCACGTCGGGGTGAATGGGTCGGAGGTGTCGCCCCATCGCGACAGCCACACCAAGCTCGGCACCCACATCTTCTACTTCAATACCAGCGAAGACTGGCAACCGGAATGGGGAGGCTCGATCCTCGTGCTCGATGGCAAGAAGGTACCGCAGGACAACCCGGACCTGAGCGACTTCGAGAGCGTCCGGGGCTGCGATATCCGCGACAACCGCAGCTTCCTGTTCAAGAACACCGAAAACGCCTGGCATGGCGTCGAGAAGCTGACTTGCCCGGAAGGCCGCTACCGTCGGTTGTTCAACGTCGTCTTCGAGCCGGTTCGGCAGAACCAGGCGCGCGAGGAGAAGCTCCGCGACGGCGCCAAAGGCTGGCGCCGCCTGCTGTCCCGGGCCTGATCAGGCCGGCTGAGCGCCCAGCATGGATTGGCCGGGCGCTTGTGGCCGCGAGGCCGACGGCGGTGAAGTGGTTGCCGCCAGCGCCCCCGCCAGGGGCAGCCAGAACCACATCCAGACCACGTTCGGCGCCGCAACGAAGAAGTGCAGCTCGACGGCGAACACCACCGATGCCGACGCCAACAGAGCGAACCACAGGCGCGCCAGTGGAGCACTGCTGCGCCACAGAGCCCACAGGCAGACTGCCAGCACGATGATCATCGAGGCCAGGCCAAACACGCCGAACTGATAGAGCACCTCCAGATAAAGGCTGTGCGGGTTATGCACGACCTGCCCCGTACTCAGCACCACTTCGCCAAGCTCGGTATGTGCGCCGTGGCCGAACCACCAGTTCTCGCCAACCCGATCGAATACAGCGCGCCAGACTTCATCCCGGTAGGTCAGCCCGCGAGAGCCGAACTCGTATGCCAACTGGCGATACCCGCCTACGACCGCCGCCAGCGCGCCCAGCGCCAGTACTGCGAACGCCGCCAGGCGCATCCGCCCCCTGGCCACGCTCAGCACCAGCAGAACCGCCCCCGCCAGCGCGGCCACCCAGGCCGCACGGGAGAAGGTGAAGTACAGATACACGCCCAGGACCAGCACGCACACGATCCACAGCGAGACCAGCGCGGGTTTCCGGCTGCGCAACAGCAGCCAGACACCCACAACGAAGCTGAAGGCATAGTGCATGCCCGCCTCGATGGTGATGCCGAAATCGGCAACCCCCGGCACGCCGGAATTATGGAGGCCCATCACCCGGTAACCGAGTGCGAACTCACCGGTCAGCACCTTGTGCACCAGAGAGAACCCGGCAAACCCGGCCCCTGACAGGACTCCAATGCCCAGTACGATCCGCCAGGTGCGACTGTCCTGGCCGCCCAGAACCATCACCATAAGGGTGAACACCAGCAGCAGCAGCAACTGCCGGACCGAACTGTAGGAGTCCGCGGCGATAGCGTTCGCCTGCAATCCCACCCAGAACAGCACGAACACCACGAACGTCGCGCTCAACAGCCGGGCGCGCTCGCGGAACAACTGAACCGTCAGCACCAGCAGCGACAATCCGCAGAGCAGACGCAGCGTCTTCTCCCAGTTACCCGACTCCGTCGGCCACCAGAAGCGCCCCACCAACAAGCAGATCAATGTCGCCGTCCCTAGAACGATGCCTGCCGCTTTCAGCCAATCTGCATATTTACTGGATTGCATATCTCGCCCATACGCCCCATCAGGTCGACGCGCACTATACACGCACAACCTACGCGCCACTAAGCACCCAGTGGAGAGGCGATGAACGTACGACTTTCGTGACTCAGAGCACATCGATACCCGTCGGGACGACGCCAGCCGGCTCGAGCACAATGCCACCACCAGGCCCACTCTTCGCCAGATACAGGCCCTTGGGCCACGGTCCCCAGCGCAGCCCGGGCAGTGGACGCGCCGCGCCCGTTGCGCAGTGCCAGCACAGCTCCGCTCCCCGGCAGGCAGAAATAAAAAAGCCGGCAGGACCGGCTTTTTTGTGGGTGGCGATTTCCGTCAGAAATCGAGATCGTATTTCTTCACGAACTCTTCGTCAGACAGTCCCTTCATCTCTGCCAGTTTGGCTTCGTACATATCCAGCCTCGGCTTGAGGACGCCGTACAAAGGGGCTTGCTCGCCGCGCGGGTCATTCTTGAGCAGGTAATCAACCTTCTCCTTCGCCTCGTCACGGCTCTTTTCGATATCAGCGGTCTGAACCGCGCGGCTCTTGTCCAGCAGGTACTTCCAAGAGCCCTTGCCGACTTCATGCACGCCAGCGACGTCTTTGCCATCGAGGGCTTTGGCGAACTCGGCAGGATTCTTGTACTGCTTCTGGATGCGGATAAGGTCGGCTTCGAAAGTGTCGCGCTCAGCCCCCTTGAGGCTCATCTTGATCTGGGTGATTGAAGCCTTGGCGGTGGATGGGCTGGTGCCATCGATGGCGGTTACCTTGGACTCGCCACAAGCGCCCAGCGCCAGGAACGAAGCGATCAGCGCGACCTTACAGAACTGCATCATTGAAATCCCTGTCCTGCTATCAGTGAGTTATTGAGCAATTGGTGCGGCCGCATAGTAGCCATATAGTCACCAAACCGATATCCCTCCGCAGCTTCTGCGCTATGCGGCCTGCTCCTGACTCTTCTCTTGCCTGGCGCGAATACCAGCTCTGATTTTGCGGGCGAACGGCGCCGGGATCAGTGTCAGGATCATCAGGTACAAAGCCACCCAGAGAATATCCGGCCCCGGAGTCAGGATCTTCAGCACCATCGGAATGACCGAAAGGCTGGACGGGATGATGAAGGCAAGTATCGCGGTAGGAAGTGCCAGCAGGCCTGCCAGCAATCTGGGCATCCAGAAACTCTCATAGATCCCGACAACGCCAAGATAAACTTCCCGCCAGGTCGCCCCCTCCGTCCCCGAAGCGATGAAGATGGCGGGAGCCACGACGAGAAACATGAACAGCGGCCAGCACAGCAGATAAATCTTCTTCATATCCCGCCCTCAGGTTCTCGCTTTCATGACAAGGCGCTGGATGGCCGGAATTCTCGAGTCCCGATCCAGGAAGCCGGAAATCTTGTATTTCTTTCCTGCACTGGCTCCCTCGACCGTCAGCAGAACCCTGTCAAAGTTCTGGAAATCCAGCCTGAACCGAGGGCAGTCGCCCTCCCCCTGGAACACATTGACACCTGATGACTTTCCAATCAGCGATCTGGAAAACTCGGTTTCCCCCTGGATTCTGCAAAAGCCTTTTTCGTACCCGTCTCCAACGGCGGAAATGAACCGCTCCGGCACACCGGCACCTCTAAGTTTCTGCACATCCTTTCCCGAAAAGGCCAGATGGAACCCGAGTCCCTTATAGTCCACCGGCCTCTTGTCATAGATGTAGCCGCTCGTGACCAAGTCGAAGTCGAGCCGGATATCATCCGTCCCGCCATTCGCGAAGAGCTGCTTGTTCACATCCATATTGCCCTGCCAGCGATCCGCGACAGGAGAGCGCGACATTCCGAAGCCGACATCTGCAATCACAGAAAAGATTGCAAAGGCAATGACAGCCCTGGTGAAGCTTTGAAAGCGGAAGGGGTAATAGACTTCGCCACTGCTCACGCCAGATATCCCTATGCCAGAAAGAGTTGCGAATAGTATCAATGCGCCATTACCTGTCAATGACACTTGGGGCCATTTCCACAATCGCTGTTGAACATCCGGCGCCCAAAGAACTTCGTAGATACGCAGGCTATTCCGCCGGGAAAGAAAACCGCAGTAGCTCCACAGTCCGTACGAGACCAGCCGGTCTCTTTGAATACGAAAGTTAAATGCAACTCCGTAGACCATCCTGCGGCCTCATAGCTACACAAAGACCATGAATAATTATCCTGTGCAGATATTCATGGGAGAGCTCAGCCGGAGTTCTCACATCGACCAGCCTTGAACTCCCCGCAGAAACTCAAACTCTTCAGGCAGCCCAGTTCTCTTTCGATGACGTCCTCAGCCTCGGAAACAGGCTTTCCAGACGCCATACGCCCGCAACATCCCCATCCAGCGCCATCCCCTGATAAAATCCCCTCCCTGCTTCACTCCCCTTGCCGAACTCCCGATGCTCCCAGAACCGACCGCCGCCCCTGCCGCCCTCTCCCGCCGCTTCTCCGTGGCGCCGATGATGGATTGGACCGATCGCCACTGCCGCTTCTTCCTGCGCCAGCTCTCGCGCCACGCGCTGCTCTATACCGAAATGGTCACCACAGGCGCTCTGCTCCACGGGGATAGCCATCGTTTCCTGCGCCATGACGAGTGCGAGCACCCGCTCGCCCTGCAACTGGGTGGCAGCGTGCCGGCAGACCTGGCCGCCGCGGCGAAGCTGGCTGAGCGGGCCGGTTACGACGAGGTGAACCTGAACGTCGGCTGCCCCAGCGACCGCGTGCAGAACAACATGATCGGCGCCTGCCTGATGAGGCATCCGGCACTGGTGGCCGATTGTGTAAAGGCCATGCTCGATGCGGTATCCATCCCGGTGACAGTCAAGCACCGCATCGGTATCAATGGGCGGGACAGCTACGAAGAGCTGTGCGATTTCGTCGGCCAGGTGCGCGACGCAGGCTGCCAGAGTTTCACCGTACATGCGCGGATCGCCATCCTCGAAGGCCTGTCGCCCAAGGAAAACCGCGAGATTCCGCCACTGCGTTACGACATCGCCGCGCAACTCAAGCGTGATTTCCCAGAGCTGGAGATCATCCTCAACGGCGGCATCAAGACACTGGAGGAATGCCGCGAGCACCTACAGGTGTTCGACGGCGTGATGCTCGGTCGCGAGGCCTACCACAACCCCTACCTGCTGGCCCAGGTGGACGCCACGCTGTATGGCTCGGCTACCCCGACCATCAGCCGTGCGGATGCGCTACGCCGCCTGCGCCCGTATATCGAGCGCCATATTGCCGAAGGTGGCGCCATGCACCATGTGACCCGCCATATCCTCGGCCTGGCGCAAGGATTCCCGGGGGCGCGGCGCTTCCGCCAACTGCTTTCGGTGGACGTGCACAAGGCCGCCGATCCGTTGGCACTGTTCGATCAGGCAGGCGAACTTCTCGAAGGCCATTGAGTCCCGTTGAGCGGCGCATCGGCCTCGGGTAAGGTCGATGCACCGCAAACGGAAGACTCGCCATGACCTCCAAGCTGGAACAACTCAAGCAGTACACCACGGTCGTCGCCGATACTGGCGATTTCGACGCAATTGCCCGCCTGAAGCCGGTGGATGCCACCACCAACCCGTCGCTCCTGCTGAAAGCCGCCACACTCCCCCGCTACGCCGAACACCTGGCGCGCGCCACCGAAGGAAGCCAGGGCGACGCCGGCCTGGCTTGCGACCGCTTCGCGGTGGCAGTGGGCAAGGACATCCTTGGCGTGATTCCGGGCCGCATTTCCACTGAAGTGGACGCGCGCCTGTCGTTCGACAGCGAAGCCACACTGCAGCGCGCCCACCGCCTGATCGACCTGTACGACCAGCAGGGTGTAGGCCGCGACCGCGTGCTGATCAAGATCGCCTCCACCTGGGAAGGCATCCGCGCCGCCGAACGACTGGAGCGCGAAGGCATCCAGACCAACCTGACCCTGCTGTTCTCCTTTGCCCAGGCCGCAGCCTGCGCCGACGCCGGCGTATTCCTGATCTCGCCCTTCGTCGGCCGTATCTATGACTGGTACAAGAAGGCCAACAACCGCGACTACGTTGGCGCCGAAGACCCCGGCGTGCAATCGGTATCGCGTATCTACCGCTACTACAAGGCCAACGGCTACGAAACCGTGGTGATGGGCGCCAGCTTCCGCAACCTCGGCCAGATCGAGCAACTGGCCGGCTGCGATCGCCTGACCATCAGCCCCGATCTGCTGCAACAACTGGCCGACGCCCAGGGCGAGCTTCCGCGCGCCCTCCAACCCGGCGGCGGCGAGGCGCGCCAGGTACTGGACGAAAGCACTTTCCGCTGGCAGATGAACGAAGACGCGATGGGCACCGAGAAGCTGGCGGAAGGCATCCGCCTGTTCGCCCGCGACCAGGAGAAGCTCGAAGCCCTGCTCGCTGGCCGCTGAGGCAGGCGCGGACGAATGAAAACCGGCGCCCAGGGGCGCCGGTTTTCATTGGAAAGCATTGGCTCAGTGACGCTCTAGCGCACTCACCAGATCGTGGAAGGCTTCACGGTTGGATTCGTTGAGCCCCATCAGGATGCGGTGGGCCTCCAGAACTTTGCTGCGCACCACGTCTTCGGACTGGTCCTGTGGCGGCAGATCGGTAAGGCAATCCGTACACGGAATCGGACGGTCGACGATATTGAACACCTGATCGAAGCCCATCGACTGCAGCAGCCGCGTGATATCCGGGTTGGTCGTTACCAGCGTAGGAAGCAACCCCACCTTCTGCCGCGAGAGAATGGACAGCTTGGCCAAAAGGCCCAATGTCGTGCTGTCGATGCTCTGGGTTTCCGTGAGATCGATGATGATCGCCGAGAAATTCAACGCAGCGAAGATTTTTTCAATGGTGGCATCCAGCGCCGAACACAGGGTCAGTCGGACTTCGCCCACGAACTTCAGGACGAATGAGCCATCCTGCTCGGCGAACTGGATTTTACCGGTACTCATGCAAGGTTCCTGCTCAACACCAGCAAGGCAATATCATCCGGCATCTCGGATAACTTGGCCAGCCCGAAGACCTGACGCAAGCCATCCAGCGTTCCGCCGGCGGCGACGACCTGCTGTGGCAGAGCCGTCTCCTTTTCCTTCAGGGTAGACCCCGGCAGCACGTCGAGGATGCCATCCGAGAACAAGGAGAGACTGAATGACTTGGGAAGATCAAGGACATGATCCTCGTAAGCCGCTTCGTCGAACAGCCCTACCGGCAGGCCGCGGCCTTCCAGATAGCGGGCTTCGCCGTCGACATAGAGCACCGGCAGCGGCAAATGGCCGCCGATGCTGTAGGTCAGACGGTCGGTCTCCAGGTCGATCACGCCACCGAGCATGGTCACGTGCTTGCCCAGATTGCAGTTGATCAGCCCACGGTTGATATGGCCGAGGACATCCGACGGCTTGAACTCCGGCAACATGTCGTTGCGCCTGGATTCGTACAGCAGACGCGTGGTCATGAACTTCAGCAGCACAGTGACGAATGCCGACGAGGCGCCGTGCCCGGAAACGTCGGCCAGATAGAATCCGATGCGACGGGCATCCACGCGGAAGTAATCGACGAAATCACCCGACAGGTACAGCGACGGGATGATCTGGTGGGAGAAGGTCATGCCTTCGGATTCCCACGGTGTCTCCGGCAGCATGTTCATCTGCACCTGACGACCGGCGTTCTGGTCTTCCTGGAGCAGGTTCAGGCTGGCCTGCAGCTCGCGGTTGGCGGTTTCCAGCTTCTCGCGGTAGCGGCGGTTTTCCGAACGCAGGAAGGCGCGGTCCAGCGCCCGGCGTACCGAGTGTTCCAGAACGGCAAGATCTTCCAGCGGCTTGATCAGGTAGTCGGCGGCACCAAGGCGAAGGGCCTCGACCGCATCGCTCATGACACCGGCTCCCGACAGCACGATGACCGGGGTTTCCACCGCCATCTCGCTGACGCGACGAATGAGTTCCAGACCATCCATCTGCGGCATGCGCAGATCGCAGATCACAAGGTCGGGCAGTTCGTGCTCGAACACCTGCAGGCCCTGCTGACCATTGGTGGCCTGCAGGACTTTGAATCCGCTGTCTTCCAGGTAGGCGGCGAGGCTTTCGCGAACGACATCGTCGTCATCGATGATCAGCAGCGAGGCACTGGGTTTGTGCATGGGTCATCCAGGCAAACGGCGCCGGAGGTGGTAGTGATGGCGCTCAGTTCAGGGAACAACGGCGCGGGTCGGGTTCGACAAGGCGCAGACACTACTCCCATCCGCTCGACGGTTCAAGCACGCGCCACCCGCGACCGGAAATGCCGGATGCGGGGGCGATACAGGGAGAGTGCGCGAGGCCCGAATCAGAAGTCGTCTTCGACCTGACCGTCCTTGACCTTGAACTCGCGGTTCTGCAGGTAGGCGTTGCGGATGAAGTTGTACTTGTCGCCGCTGATCAGCTTCTCGGACTTCAGCAGGTCGGCGCGGGTATCGATGATGTCCACGCCGTGAATGCTGTTACGCACCGATACATTATCAATGTACGGATAGGCGCCGGTGTAGGCATCCGGGATCAGCGACGGGGCGTCGCGCAGGGTGCTCGGGCCGAGCAGCGGCAGCATCACGTACGGGCCGCTGCCTACGCCCCAGGCACCGAGCGTCTGACCGAAGTCCTCGTCGTTGCGGCGCAGCCCCATGTGGGTGGCGACGTCGATGAAACCGGCCAGGCCGAAGGTGGTGTTGAACAGCAGGCGGCTGGTATCGACGCCGGCGTCGCGGACCTTCAACTGCAGCAGGTCGTTGACCAGGTTGCGGACGTCACCGATGTTGCTGAAGAAGTTGTGTACGCCGTCCTGGACGAAATTCGGCGTCACCTTCTGGTAGCCCTGCGCCAGCGGCTTCAGCGCGTAGGTATCGAGCGTGTCGTTGAAGGTGAAGATGGGACGGTTGATGCTCTCCCACGGGTCATCCTCGCTCGCGGCCTGGGCCAGGAAAGGAATCATCGCCAGACCGGTGGCGGCGAGCAGGCTGAGGCAACGTTTCGTCCATTGGACGCCTAGTGGGCGCATCGGTGATTCTCCAGTGAATGACTTTCCGGGCCCGCCAGGCAGGCCCGCTACGCGGGCGAAGTATATAGATCCGCGAGCGTTTTGGTGACTAGAAGCGCCATCGCCGGACTTCGAACATGACGCCACCGTGGGAGTGCCCCAGGCGGTACATCATCCGCAGGAACTCTCACCAATAGAGCATAGTGCTACTTCAGTCCGGATAGCGCGCTTCGATGACTATTTCCAGTGCATCCGAGCGCCAGAACTCCCGGTCGAACTCCACCAGCCGCCCTCCCGCCACATAGCTCGCGCGCCCGACAAACAGGCCGGGAGAACCCGGTGTGAGCTGCAGCGGCGCGGCCTGCTGGTCGTCCAGCGCGGTGGGATGCATCGCCAGCTCGCAGCGCGACAGGCTCAGCCCCAGCCGCTCCCGCAACACGCGGGTCAGGGACGTATCGAGCGCTTCGTCCAGCAGGCCCGGACACCAGCCGGCATCCAGGGTGATCTCCTCAAGCATCACCGGGCGCTCGTCGACCCAGCGTCGGCGGCGGATCCAGAACACCTCGGCATCGTCCGCCAGCCCCATGCGCCGGGCCAGCGCGGCGCCAGCCTGGCGGCGCTCGGCGGCAAGCACCTCGGTGCGCGGCGCACGGCCCTGGGTCTGCACGTAATCCATGAAACCGGTGGTACGGGTCGGGTTGTAGCGGATGCGCGGCGGCGACACGAACCAGCCTCGACGGTTCTCGCGGTACAGCACGCCCTCAGTCTCCAGTTGCTGCAACGCTTCGCGCAGGGTGATGCGCGTGCAGCCGAACCGCTCGGCCAGCTCACGCTCGGCCGGCAGCCGCCGGCTCAGCGCGGCGCTGGCAATGTCGCGCAGCAACTGTTCGCGGATACGCAGGTATTGGGGAATGGGATCGATCGCCATGTTGCTCTCTCAGGCCACTGCGCGGCGATTATAACGACGCACAGGCGGTTTTCACCGGACCGTCATATTGCCTCTCTAATCTGGCCTAGACCATTGACCAGACACCCCACCATGTCCACATCCGCCGACCTTCCGCGCTTCACGACCCTGCTGTTCGGACTGTCCGGTGATCTGGTGGATTTCGGCGCAAGGACGCTGCCGGTAGCCCTGCAGCGCGTCTGTCCCGATTGTCCGCCGGAACGCCTGGCCAACGCCCTGACCCTGCCGTCCGACGCAGCCCTTGAGCACGCGCTCGAGCGCTACGCCGACGAGCGCGAGCGGGAACGCTTGCGCGACGCTCTCGAACATGCGGCCCGCGACCACGCCGAACCCACGCCCGGCGCCCTCGACGTCCTGCAAGGGCTGCGCGAGCGCGGCATTCCCTGCGCATGGCTGGAAGAACTGCCTGGCGCCACGGCGCAGACCCTGGCCACTCATCTCGGCCAGCAGCTTGCCGGCGGATTCACAACCGATGGCCGCCGCTGGCCTGCGCCAGACGCCTGCTGGCAGGCACTGATACAGCTTGGCAGCCCTCGTCTGGACGGCTGCGTACTGGTGAGCGGCCAGCCACGCCTGCTGCAGGCCGGGCTGAATGCCGGGCTGTGGACCATCGGCCTGGCCGCCAGCGGCCCGCTCTGCGGGCTCGCGCCCGGCGACTGGGACGCCCTGGACATGCCACAGCGCGACCGCCGGCGCTCTCAGGCCACCCTAGGCCTCTACCGGCTGGGCGTGCATTCGGTCATCGATCACCTGGGTGAGCTGGACTCCTGCCTGCAGGACATCGCCACCCGCCGCCTCAAAGGAGAAAAGCCATGACCTCCGCTCGCCACCACTTCATCGACGAGTTGGCCGAACGCTTCGCCAGCCACGGAGCGGAACCCTACGGCGAAGCCATCAGCCAGGCCGAGCACGCGCTGCAATGCGCGACGCTGGCCGAACGCGCCGGCTGTTCCGACAGCCTGGTAATCGCCGCCCTGCTCCACGACATCGGCCATTTGTACGAAGACCCGGCGTTCCTCGACACCCAGGACCTGCGCCACGAAGAGTTCGGCGCCAACCTGTTGCGCGAGCTGCTGCCCGAATCGGTCTGGCAGCCGGTACGCCTGCACGTGGCGGCCAAGCGTTACCTCTGCGCCGTCGACCAGGCCTACCACGCGAGCCTGTCCTGGGCCTCGCGGCAGAGCCTGGCGCTGCAGGGCGGCCCGTTCGATGCGCGGGGGGCGGCAGCCTTCCTCAGCGCGCCCTACGCGCAGGACGCCATCACCCTGCGGCGCCTGGACGACCTGGGCAAGGACCCGGCCATGCGCACGCTGGAGCTGGAGCACTTCTTCCCGCTGCTCGGACGCATGCTGCGACTTGATCGGCATCAGGCAAGCCTGCGCGTCGCGGGTTAAGCTCAAAGGCATGGCGATGGACCTTTTGCCCAGCGGGCGCGGTCCATCTTGGGTACGCACCGCAGAAGGACACCACCATGCCGACACAACGCCTCCAGGAAGAACTCCAGGCCCTGCGCGACCAGTTGGAGCGCCAGCCACCGCTCAACACGGAAGAGCGCGAGTCGCTGCAAGCCCTGATCAAGGACATCGAAATGCAGATGGCCACCGAAGAGGCGCTGGCCGATGAGACACTGACCGACAGCATCAACCTCGCCGTAGAGCGCTTCGAAGCGAGCCATCCGATGCTGGCCGGCACCCTCCGCTCGATCATGCAGAGCCTGGCGAACATGGGCATCTGAACCGTGTCAGCAAAAAGAAAAACCCGGCCAAGGCCGGGTTTTTCGAATCCACGCCTTACTGGCGAACCAGCCGGCGATTAGCCGGCAGCACCGCCTCGCTGCTGCGGTAAGGGTTGATATCGAGTCCACCACGGCGCACATAGCGCGCATATACAGTCAGGCGCGCCGGTTGCAACAGGCGTTGCAGATCAAGGTAAATGCGCTCGACGCACTGCTCGTGGAAGTCCTGATGCTGACGGAACGACACCACGTAGGCCAGCAGGCTGGCCGCATCCAGCGCAGGGCCGCTGTAGTCCACCACCAGGGTGCCCCAGTCCGGCTGGCCGGTGACCGGGCAGTTGGATTTCAGCAGGTGGCTATAAAGAACCTCGTCCACCCGGCGGGTATCGTCGCAACGCAACAGTTCGGGACGCGGATGGCCGTAACCGTCCACCGCCACGTCCAGATCATCGACACAGATACCATCGAGCGACGCAATCCCTTCGCGCGCCACCTCATCCAGGCTGCGCACCCGCACACCCACTGGCGCGCCAGCGGCGGCGGACAGGTCACGCTGCATCATCTCGCACACCGCGTTGGCGCTGTCGAAGACGCTCTGGTTCAGCGAGTTGAGGTAGAGCTTGAAGGACTTGGACTCGATGATGTTCGGCGAGTTGGCGGGGATGGCGAACTCGCCGATCGCCACCACCGGCTTGCCCGAAGCGGTCAGCCACGACAACTCGTAGCAGTTCCAGATGTCCACGCCCTGGTACGGCAGGGTCTGCGCGGTCAGCCCCAGTTCGGCCCACTTGGTCGCCCGCGAGATCGGGAACAGCAGTTCCGGGGTATAGGTGGAGACGTATTCGCTGGATTTGCCCAGCGGCGAGTGTTCGGCGGGATGGTGCATGTGGGGGACCTGCTGGATCGGCGATGCGGGCGGTGGCACGAGGCGGCGAGTGTATACAAACTCGCCACCTCTTTCAGCCTCCGGCGGACGAGCCGGAGGCCCCGACGCAGTCAGCAGGCGTCTTTGCAGGATGGGTAGCGCTCCACCCTATCCTGCAAAAAGCACATCAGAACCACATCCGCACGCCGGCGACCCAGTAGCCTTCCTCGTCATCCTCGCCCTCGGCGCGGGCAATGTCGCCATTGCGCCCATAGGACTTGTTCCAGACATAACCGAAGTACGGCGCGAACTCGCGGCGCACCTCGTAACGCAGGCGCAACCCGACCTCCAGTTCGCTACCGCCCGCCCCTACACCGATATCGCGGTCATCCGCCAGAGCCAGGTTGTACTCCAGCGCCGGCTCAAGGATCAGCCGCTGGGTCAGCAGCAGTTCGTACTCGGTCTCCAGGCGCAACGACGGGTCGCCGCGCTCGCTGAGGAACAGGTTGGCATCCACCTCGAACCACTGCGGCGCCAGGCCCTGGATACCGAACACCGCGTAAGTGCGCGACGGCCCCGGCTGGTCGTCGTAGCGCACGCCGGCCTGCAGGTCCCAGAAATCGGCAACCATGCGCTGGTAGAGCAACTGCATTTCGTTGTCGGTGGTCGGCCCGCCGGCATCGCGTTCGCCCTCCAGCTTCAGGCGCAGCTTCTGGTAATCGGTGCCGTACCAGCCCTGGGCTTCCCAGCCCAGGCTCTGGTCGTTGCCGTGGAAGCGGCTTTCAAGGCGCTGGATCAGTAGCGAGCCCATCGGCATATCGTCCATCTCGGCGCTTTCCACAGGCAGCGCCAGGCCCAGGGCCGCCGCGCAGGCGACCGTTGCTATGCGTTTCATGGCGACTCCTCAGAGAGCGGCGCTGGCGGGGGCCGGTTCGACGATGACCTTGCGGAACATGCCGGCGGCCATGTGGTAGATCAGGTGGCAGTGGAAGGCCCATTCGCCCAGGGCATCGGCCGGAACGTCGACGTCCAGGGTGCTGCCGGGCGCCACGCTGACCACGTGCTTGAGCGGGTTGAAGCGGCCGTTGCCCTTGTCCAACTGCATCCACATGCCGTGCAGGTGCATCGGGTGGGTCATCATGGTGTCGTTGATGAAGCGGATGCGTACCCGCTCGCCGTAGGTCAGGCGGATCGGCTCGGCCTCGGAGTACTTCTTGCCGTCGATGGACCAGAAATAGCGCTCCATGTTGCCCGTCAGGCGGAACTCGATGGTGCGATCCGGTGCGCGATAGTCCGCGTAGGGGCGCATGGCCTTGAGATCGGAGTAAACCAGCAAGCGATTGCCCGGTTCGGCCGGCTGCGGGGTGAGACCGCTGCCGGGGGCGTAGTCGGACTTCGACGCCGCGGCACCGCCCATCGCGGAATGATCCATGCCCTGCATCGAGGAGTGGTCCATGCCAGCCATGCTGGAGTGATCCATGCCCTGCATGGACGAATGGTCCATCCCGGCCATATCGGAACTTTCACCCTGCTTCGGCATCGCCATGCCGCCGTGGTCCATGCCGCCATGCGCCATGCCCATGTCGGCCATGCTCAGCAGCGGCCGTTCGCGCAGCGGCGGGATTTCACCCTGCATGCCGGCGCGCGGTGCCAGCGTGGCGCGGGCGTAGCCGCTGCGGTCCATTGCCTCGGCGAAGAAGGTGTAGGCGCGGTCATCCTGCGGCTGCACGATGACGTCATAGGTCTCGGCCACCGCAATGCGCAGCTCGTCCACCGTCACCGGCTGCACATCGTTGCCGTCGGCCTGCACCACAGTCATCTTCAGGCCGGGGATACGCAGATCGAAATAGCTCATGCCAGACCCGTTGATGATGCGCAGGCGCAAGCGCTCGCCCGGTTTGAACAGCCCACTCCAGTTCTGCTCGGCGTCCCGGCCATTGACGAGGAAGCGGAAGCCGGCGATATCGGCGATATCGGTCGGCGTCATGCGCATGCTTCCCCAGTCCAGGCGGTCGCGCAGGGTCGCCATGAAGCCATTGGCGCTGGAGTCGGCGATGAAGTCGCCCAGGGTGCGCTGGTTGCTGTTGTAGTAGTCGCTCTGCTTCTTCAGGTTGGCGAACACGGTTTCCGGTTTAGTGTCGTGCCAGTCGGCCAGCAACAGCGTGTATTCGCGGTCGTAGCGGTACGGTTCGCGCTGTTTCGGCTCGATCACCAGCGGGCCGTACAGCCCCTCGATTTCTTGGAAATCACTGTGCGCGTGATACCAGTAGGTGCCGGACTGCTTCACCGTGAAGCGGTAGGTGAAAGTCTCGCCTGGCTTGATCCCGGGGAAGCTGATGCCCGGCACACCGTCCTGGGTATAGGGCAGGATCAGCCCGTGCCAGTGCAGCGAGGTATCGCGGTCGAGGGTATTGGTGACGCGCAACTCGACATCCTCACCCTCCTTGAAGCGCAACTCCGGCGCGGGTGTCTGCCCGTTCACCGTCAGTGCCTTGCGCGCACCGTCGGAGAGCTGCAGGCGGCCCTCGCCGATAGTCAGCTCATAAACACCCGCCAGCGCCTGGGCGAACGGTGCCAGCAGCATCGCGCCCAGTGCCAGGCGCGGCCACATCCTTGCTCGGCTCATGTCGGCTCTCCCGTTCAGGGCTTGACGTTCAGCTTGCCGACCATGCCGGCCTGGTAGTGGCCCGGCACGTTGCAGGCGAATTCCAGGCTGGTGGCCTTGTTGAAGGTCCAGGTCAGCTCGGCAGTCTTGCCCGGCTCGACCAGCACGCTGTTCGGGTCATCGTGCTTCATCATCTGACCCATCGGCATGTTGCCGTGGCCCATCTTGCTGTGATCCATCTTGCTCATGTCGTGCTGCATGCCAGTAGGAGTGAGCATCCCGGAGTCCATCATCTGCTGCATTTCCTTCTGGTGGCCGGCGTGCATCGCCGCGCTGCCCAGGTTGAATTCGTGCAGCAGGCTGCCCTTGTTGTGGATCACGAAGCGCACGGTCTCGCCCGCCTTGATGTCCAGCGACTCGGGCTCGAAATACATTTCGCCGAGGTTGATTTCCACCGTGCGAGTGGCCTGGTCGGCTTTGGCCGGCTTGCCGAAGTCATAGCCGTGGCCGGCATCGGCAAGCACCGGCAGGCTGAATGCCACGGCGATGGCCAGGGCGGAAGCGCAGAACAGATGACGCAGGGACATGGCAGTACTCCTCTATTTGGTTGGCCTCATCCTCGCTTCCAGCGCCTGCCGGCTGGCTGTCGGGAACATTACAGTTATGTCAGCTTCGCGACCGCCGCCGCGCCAGGGTTTATAAAGACCATGAAAAAAAGCCCGCCAGGTGGCGGGCAAGGGCATCACGATGAATGAGGCTCAGCAGTGGCGCGTCGCGCTGGCTGTGCGCTCCTGCATGGCCTGGAAGACGATGTCCCCTCCGCTGTCGGCCATCGCCGGCGCGAAGGGAAACAGCAGGACCGAGAACAGTGTGGCGATGAGCAGGTGCATGGCGGGTCTCCCTGGAGGATTCGCTTGCAGTCTGCACCGCCCAGGCTGTCAGCCGGCTGACCTACTGATTACCCTATCGAAAGCTGCGCCCTGGGCGCGTGAATGGAAAACCGGATGAAACTCCTCATCGTCGAAGACGAACCCCGTATCGGCCAATACCTGCAGCAGGGCCTTACCGAAGCCGGCTTCGCCGTGGATCTCTGCCAGGACGGCAATGAAGGCATGCAACTGGCGCTCAGCGGTGAACACGACCTGCTGATCCTCGATGTGATGCTGCCGGGCCGCGATGGCTGGCAGATCCTCCAGGCGGTGCGACAGACCGGCAGCGCGGTGCCAGTGCTGTTTCTCACCGCGCGCGATGCGGTGGAAGATCGCGTGCGCGGCCTGGAGCAGGGCGCAGACGATTACCTGGTAAAGCCCTTCGCCTTCGTCGAGCTGCTGGCCCGCGTACGCACCCTGTTGCGCCGCGGCGGCCAGCAATTGCAGGAAACCACCCTGCAACTGGCCGACCTGGAACTCGACCTGCTGCGCCGCCGCGTGCAACGCGCCGGCAAACGCATCGACCTGACAGCCAAGGAGTTCGCCCTGCTGGAGCTGCTCCTGCGCCGCAGTGGCGAGGTGTTGCCCAAGTCGCTGATCGCTTCGCAAGTGTGGGATATGAACTTCGACAGTGACACCAACGTCATCGAAGTCGCTATCCGCCGCCTGCGCGCCAAGGTCGACGACGAATTCCCGCAACGCCTGATCCACACCGTGCGGGGCATGGGCTACGTGCTCGAAGAGCGCGACGCATGCTGAGCGCCCGCCTCCCGCTGGGCGTTCGCCTGAGCCTGCTGTTCGCCGCCTGCACCGCCGCCGTCTCGCTGCTGGCCGGCATCGTGTTCAGCCGCGCCAGCGAGGCGCACTTCGTCGAACTCGACCTCCAGGTGATGGACGGCAAGCTGGCAATCTTCCGCGACATCCTCGCTGGCGTCGCCAACCCCGTCCAGTTGCAACCCCACGCCGCCGAACTGGGCCGGGAGCTGGAACGCCACCCCGACCTTGGCCTGAAGCTCCAGGGGGCCGACGGCCAGGTCTGGTTCGAGCAGCGTCCGGCGATGATCATGCCCGGCGAGGAACCCGCCTTCCGCGAGCTGCGGGCGCCGCTGGACCCGGCTGCGCCCAACGGCCGGCAACTGACGCTGGTGCTCGACATCACCCATCACCAGCACTTCCTGCAACGTATGCAGCGACTGATCTGGCTGACCATGAGCCTGTCGGCGCTGGCCACCGCGCTGCTCGGCGCCTGGGCCGCACGCAGCAGCCTGGCGCCACTGCGGCGCATGAGCGAAGTCGCCGCCAGGGTTTCGGCACACTCGCTGACGACCCGCCTGGATGCGAGCCAGATGCCGCAGGAGCTGCGCGGCCTGGCCGGCGAGCTGAACGCCATGCTGGCCCGGCTGGAGGAAGCGTTCCAGCGTCTGTCCGCGTTCTCCGCCGACATCGCCCACGAGCTGCGTACGCCACTCACAGGGCTGCTCACCCAGACCCAGGTAGTGTTGTCCCGCTCGCGCACGCTGGAGGACTACCGCGAAGCGCTGCACGGCAACCTGGAGGAGCTGGAACGGCTGACCGCGATGGTCAACGACATGCTGTTCCTGGCCAAGGCCGACCACGGCCTGCTCGCGCCCAACCGGCAACCGCTGGCTATGGCCGAGGAAGTGGACGAACTGCTGGAGTTCTACGCGCCGCTGGCCGAGGAGCGCGATATACGTCTCGAACGGTTGGGCAACCTGCAGGTGCGCGGCGATCGCCCGCTGCTGCGCCGCGTGCTGGCCAACCTGCTGGACAACGCCCTGCGCTTCACCGCCGAGGGCGGTGCCATCCGCGTCCTCCTGGAACCCGGACGCCTCACCGTGGAAAACCCCGGACACGAGATTCCCGCCGAGCGCCTGTCGCGCCTGTTCGACCGCTTCTACCGCGCCGATCCGGCCCGCCGCGAAGGCCAGGGCGAACACGCCGGGCTGGGCCTGGCCATCTGCCGCTCCATCGTCCGCGCCCACGGTGGTGAGATTCGCTGCGAGTCGGCGGATGGCTGGACGCGATTCATCATCGAGTTTCGCGCCTGAGGCCGAAGGCGAAACGCCGGCGCCTGAAAGGAAAAAGGCCCCGAGAGGGGCCTTCTTTCATCGCTGCGAGAAACGGATCACTGGCGCATGCCACGCCCGCTCACCAGCAGGCGCACGCAGAAAACATAGAGCACGACGGTTGCCACCAGCATGAAAATCACCGCGACACCGATGCGGATGTCCGACACGCCGAGGATGCCGTAGCGGAAGGCATTGACCATGTGCAGGATGGGGTTGGCCAGCGACACGGTCTGCCAGAACGGTGGCAGCAGCGAGATCGAGTAGAAGACCCCGCCCAGGTAGGTCAGCGGCGTCAGCACGAAGGTCGGGATGATCGATATGTCGTCGAAGTTGCGCGCGAACACGGCGTTGATGAAACCGCCCATCGAGAAGATCGCCGCTGTCAACACCACCACCAGCACGGTGATGCCGATGTGGTGGATCTGCAGGCTGGTGAAGAACAGCGACAGCACAGTGACGATCAGCCCCACCGCCAGCCCGCGCAGCACGCCGCCGCAGACGAAGCCGAGCAGGATGGTGTGCGGCGATACCGGCGATACCAGCAGCTCCTCGATGTTGCGCTGGAACTTGCTGCCGAAGAAGCTCGACACCACATTGCCGTAGGAGTTGGTGATCACCGACATCATGATCAGGCCGGGCACGATGTACTGCATGTAGGTAAAGCCACCCATGTCGCCGATCTGCCGGCCGATCAGGTTGCCGAAGATCACGAAGTACAGAACCATGGTGATCGCCGGCGGCAGCAGGGTCTGCGGCCAGATGCGCAGGAAGCGGCGGACTTCGCGGTAGACGATGGTGTTGAGGGCGACCCAGTTGGCGCGCAGTTCGCTGTTCATACGGCCACCTTCGACAGATTCTTCTCCACCAGCGACACGAACAGTTCCTCCAGCCTGTTGCTCTTGTTACGCAGGCTCAACACCTGCAGGCCCTGGGCATTGAGCTGGACGAACAGCCCGTTGATGCCCCTGGACTTGTCCACCTGGACCTCCAGCGTGTGGTCATCCACCAGGCGCGCCGGGTAGCCGTCGAGCTTCGGCGCCTCGGCCAGGGTGCCCTGCAGGTCCAGGAAGAAGGTCTCCACGTGCAGCTTGCTCAGCAGCTTGCGCATGCTGGTGTTCTCCACGATGGTGCCGTGGTCGATGATCGCGATGTTGCGGCAGAGCTGCTCGGCCTCTTCCAGATAATGTGTGGTGAGGATGATGCTGATGCCTTCCTGGTTGAGTTCGGTGAGGAAGTTCCACATCGAGCGGCGCAGCTCGATGTCCACGCCGGCGGTAGGCTCGTCGAGGATCAGGAGGCGCGGCTCGTGGACCAGCGCGCGGGCGATCATCAGCCGCCGCTTCATGCCGCCGGACAGCTCGCGGGAGGCCGAGTTGCGCTTGTCCCACAGGCCAAGCTGGGTCAGGTACTTCTCCGCACGCCCCTTGGCCACACTCATCGGGATGCCGTAATAGCCGGCCTGGGTGACGACAATGTCGAACACCTTCTCGAACTGGTTGAAGTTGAACTCCTGGGGCACCACGCCCAGGCAGCGCTTGAGGCCGTATGGATCCTTGTCGAGGTCGTGGCCGAAGACGTTGACCGTGCCGCTGGTCTTGTTCACCAGGGTGGAAAGGATGCCGATGGTGGTGGACTTGCCGGCGCCGTTGGGGCCGAGCAGGGCGAAGAAGTCGCCCTCGGCGACGTCCAGGTCGATGCCCTTGAGGGCCTGGAAACCGTTGCCGTAGGTTTTCGTCAGTTGACGGATGGACAGCGCGGAACTCATGGGGGATTCCCGGAAAAGGTCTGCTGGAAAAAGGCCTGCTTGATAATGGTCCGCCGCGAGGATTGCAACCTCTGCGGCACGCAAGGACACATCAGGTCAGGTCGGTCATCACTGCTTCACGGTAGGCCGGGCGCGTCTTCAGGCGCTCGTACCAGGCCGACAGGTGCGGCTGCGGCGGGCGCTCGATGGGCATTTCGAACCAAGCATAGATGAAGCTGCCGAGCGGGATGTCGCCCATGCCGAACTGCGCGCCGGAGAGATACGGCTGTCTGGCCAGGGCCTGCTCGGGGATTTCCAGCAGGCGTGCGCAGGTATCGAGCGCCACCTGGATGGCCGCGTGGTCACGCTGCCCGGGCGGCGTGCGCAGGGTGCCCCAGAACAGCGTGCGGAACGGCCCGGCGAAGGTCGACGTGGTCCAGTCCATCCATTTGTCGGCGATGGCACGCGCCTGCGGATCCTGCGCATACAGCGCCGGTGCGTAACGGGCGGCGAGGTAGCGGACGATGGCGTTGGATTCCCAGAGGATGAAGCCGTCATCGTCGAGGGTCGGCACCACGCCGTTGGGATTCAATGCGCGGTACGCCGCGCCGTCGACCACGCCGAACGCGCCGCCGGCGTCGATCCGCTCATAGGCAAGGCCCGCCTCCTCTGCGCACCACAGCGCCTTGCGTACGTTGGAGGAATTCTTCCTGCCCCAGATCTTGAGCATGCTGCGCCTCTCTTGTTGTCATTCGATGGAGTCGCGTCCGCTGGACACAACTTCGGATGACGGCACCCTACCGGCTTGGGCGCCAGGAAAAAAGACGCATGCGCTGATGGTGACTATCGATTGCTTTCATGCTTCGCCGCTTCGGCGCGCATATCGCCGGCCAGCGGCGGCGTCGCCTCGGCGAACAGGTGTGGATAGCACTGCTGCAGGTAGCCGAAGAAGAACTCCTCGGGCACGTCGGCGAACTGGCCGTGGTCACGCAGATATTCCATATGCCGTTCGCCCTCGCGGTTGAATGGGTGGAATACGCTGTCCGTGCGCCCGTCGAACTCCAATGGCAGCACACCAAAGGCTTCACACAGACCGAGATCGAAAGCCGGCGTGGCCTTCACCCAGCGCCCTTCCAGATACAGCTCGGTGTAGCCGTGCATGGCGAATATCTCGCTGCGCAGCAGCTCCAGCAGGCGAGGCGTGGCCAGGTGATTCTTCACATCGGCCAGGCCGATCCGCGCCGGAATCCCGCAATGCCGGGCGCAGGCCGCCAGCAAAGTAGCCTTGGGCACGCAGTAGGACTGCCCGGACTCCAGCGCATGGCTGCCCCGCAGCGTGTGCGGGTCGCGGCTGAACACGTAGGGGTTGTAGCGAACTCCGTCGCGCACCGCGTAATAGAGCGCTACCGCCTGCGCCAGCGGCGTCGCTCCCGCGCCACGGTGATTTTCTGCGAACTCGACTACCGCAGGGTGGTCACTATCCACGAAGCGGCTGGGTTTCAGGTATACCTGCACGGCGCATCCTCCTTGGTCATGGGGGCAGTCTAACCAGACGGAGTGCCCGTCCGACACGGCGATCCGGCCAAGCTGTCCGGCCATGCGGCCATTGGTCATGTGCAGCCAGCTAAGCTTCTGGAGCCGTCGCGCCACTCGCGCAACGTTCGTCATCAAGCCCGCGGAGGCCCGTTGTCGCCGCCCCGGGCTGTCATGGAGGAATCCGCATGCTGTTGCTCTGGTTACTCGTCCTGGTCCTTGTCGTCGCCTGGCTCGCGCACCGCCGCGCCGCGCCGCTCAAGGCGCTGGGCATCGTCGCCGTCTATCTCGTCCTGATGAGTCTGTTCAGCCATGCGCACGGCTGGATGGTGCTGCTGTGGCTGTTATGGGCGGTAGCCGCGACGACCATCCTCGCCACCGACCTGCGCCGCAGCCTGTTCACCTCGCGGCTGTTCGCCTGGTTCAAGAAGACCCTGCCGCCGATGTCCGAAACCGAACGCGAAGCCATCGAGGCCGGCACCGTGTGGTGGGATGGCCAACTGTTCAGCGGCCGTCCCGACTGGAGCACGCTGCTCGGCTATCCCCGCGCACAACTGACCGAAGAGGAGCAGGCGTTCGTCGACGGTCCAACCGAGCAGCTCTGCGCCCTGGTCAACGACTGGGACATCGGCCAGCGCATGGACCTGCCGCCGGAAGCCTGGGCCTTCATCAAGGAACAGGGCTTCTTCGGCCTGATCATTCCCAAGGAATATGGCGGCAAGGGCTTCTCCGCCTTCGCCCACTCCCAGGTGGTGATGAAGCTCGCGAGCCGTAGCGGCGATCTCGCTTCCACCGTGATGGTGCCCAACTCGCTCGGCCCGGCTGAACTGCTGCTCCACTACGGCACCGATGAGCAACGCCAGCGCTACCTGCCGCGCCTGGCCACGGGCGACGAAATCCCCTGCTTCGCCCTCACCAGCCCGCAGGCCGGCTCCGACGCTGGCGGCATGACCGACATCGGCGTGGTCTGCAAGGGCCAGTGGAACGGCGAGGAGGTGCTCGGCCTGCGCCTGACCTGGGAAAAGCGCTACATCACCCTCGGCCCAGTCGCTACGCTGCTCGGACTAGCTTTCAAGTGCCACGACCCGGACCATCTGCTGGGCGAGGAAGAAGACCTCGGCATCACCCTCGCCTTGATCCCCACCGACACTCCCGGCGTCGAGATCGGGCGCCGTCATGTGCCGTTGGGCGCCGCCTTCATGAACGGGCCGAACTCCGGCAAGGACGTGTTCGTGCCGCTGAACGTCATCATCGGCGGCCAGGAAATGATCGGCAAAGGCTGGATGATGCTGATGAACTGCCTGTCGGTGGGCCGCTCGATCTCCCTGCCAGCCGTAGGAACCAGCGCAGCCAAGGTCGGCAGCTACGTCAGCGGGCGCTACGCCCAGGTCCGCGAACAATTCAACGTTCCGCTGGCGGCCTTCGAAGGCATCCAGGAAGCGCTGGCACGCATCGGCGGCAACGCCTGGATGATGGACAGCGCACGCATCCTCACCGCCAACGCGGTGGACCTGGGGGAAAAACCCTCGGTGCTCTCGGCGATCCTCAAGTATCACCTCACCGAGCGCGGCCGCGAGTCCATCGCCCATGCGATGGACATCCACGGCGGCAAGGGCATCATCATGGGCCCGAACAACTACCTGGGCCGCTCCTGGCAGGCCGCACCGATCTTCATCACGGTAGAGGGCGCCAACATCCTCTCGCGCAACCTGATGATCTTCGGCCAGGGCGCCATCCGCTGCCATCCATATGTGCTCAAAGAGATGGAACTGGCCCGCCGCGATGACCAGGAACAGGCGGAGCGCGAGTTCGACGAACTGCTGCTGGATCATATCGGCTTCGCCGTGAGCAACGCCGCCAGCAGCCTGCTGCTGGGATTGGGCCTTGGCAGCTTCGACCAGGTGCCCGGCGATCGTGTCAGCCGGCCTTACTACCGAGCGCTCAATCGGCTGGCCGCGGCCTTCGCGCTGCTGGCCGACTTCAGCATGATGATGCTCGGCGGCGAGTTGAAGCGTCGCGAGCGCCTTTCCGCACGCCTGGGTGACGCGCTCAGCCATCTCTACCTCGGCTCGGCGGCGCTCAAGCGCTACCACGATCAGGACAACCCGGAGCATCTGCAACCGCTGCTGCGCTGGGCGATGGAGGAGAACCTGGAAAAGGCCGAGTCGGCCCTGGCCGGGCTGATCGACAACTTCCCCAATCGTCCGTTCGCCTGCCTGCTGCGCATCCTGGTGCTGCCGCTGGGGCGTCGCCACCGCGGCCCCGGGGATGCACTGGACGCCGAGATCGCCGGCATCCTCGCGCGCCCACAGGGTGACCCTGCGCTACAGGCCATCCTTGCCGGCGCCTTCCTGCCCGACAATCCGCAAGACCCGATCGGCAAGCTCGGCCATGCCTACGACAAACTCGCCGAAGCCGCACCGCTGCAGAAGAAACTGCACCAGGCGCTGCGCGAGGAGCGCGTCACGCCCAAACCCGGACAGTCGCCGATCGACGCCGCGCGTGAAGCGGGCGTACTCGACGCGAACGAGGCGCAAACCCTGCACGAAGCCGAGCGCGCGCGGCGCGCGGTGATCGATGTAGACGATTTTTCCAAGGAAGAGCTGGCCGGCGCGCCCTGAGGCGAACGCCAGCACTGCGAGGGCGCCTGCGGGCGCCCTCGTCGTTCACGGCTTTACCGACGCACAGCAGTGCCGACTACCCTCACAAGGTGCACACTGAAAGAATCCACGACATGGAGAACGCAGCATGCGCCGCCTCACTGCCCTGCTGCTGGCGATACTCCTCGCCAGCGCGGCCCAGGCCGACCCCTGGCTGTACCCGAGCCGCCCCAGGCCCGCGCCAGCGCCAACGCCGGTCATCGACCCGCTCCAGCAACAGCAGGAAACCCTGCGCCGGCAGTCCGAGATGCGCCAGAACGAACTGGACCGCCAGCGCCTGCAGTACGACAGCCAGCGCCTGCAATTGCAGCAGGAGAACCTCAAGCGCCAGCAGGACAGCCAACGCCTGCGCGACCAGCAGCGCAGGCAGAGCGACCAGATGATCCAACGGCAGAAAAGCGACCTGCAGCAACAGCAACTGCAACAACAGCAGCGCCTGCTCGACCAACAGCAGCAACAGATCGACAACCGCCGCCGGCAGATCCAGTCGCAACCGTTCCGCCCGTAACCCGATATACTTCGCAGCCGTTTCAACGCTGTCCCAGAGGAAGCATCATGGCCAACGCCTATCTCGACCACCACCTTGCTCTGCTCAACCACCTGCGCACCATTCTCGGCGCCCTGGGTGAAGCCGAGCAGGTACCGGAAGACAACCACGGCCTGTTCCTCGAACGCTTCGACGAGCTACTGTCCGAACTGCCGCGCGACCCGGAAGGCGCCCAGTACCTGGGCCAGGATCTGATCAGCCAGGTATTCCACCGCTATCCGCAGATCGCCCATCTGGTGCCACGCGACCTGCTGTGGTTCTTCGGCGGCGACTGCCTGCACTTCATGCCCGACGAAGAACTGGAGATTTACCAGCAGCTCGACGAGCGCCGCTTCGATGCAGAAGAGCGCGGCGAAGCCTTCGACTGGAACCGCGAAAAGCAGATGCTCGCCCTGCCGGACGACACGCAGAAGCACTGATCCCTCCCCGGCGCGGCAGTCGAATGCCGCGCCACCCCTGTCAAGTGTCCCTCCCCGCACGGTTGACAAACTGACAAGGACGGCCTGCCGTCGCGCCCTTAGCCTGAGTTCACCACTTCAACCGACTCAAGGCAGGGAACGTCATGCTCAGCTTCAAGATCTCGCAAGAGACCCATCGGAAAGTCCGCCTGGTTTCCACCATCGTCTGCACCACGCTGACCATCTGCTTCATCCTTCTGCTCCTGCTCAGCGGCATCGCCAGCCACTTGCGCGCCAAGCGCATTCTCGCCGACCACACAGTGATCGAAGCCCCCGTGCACCTGGATAACGTCACCGAAGAACGCGGCCGGCGCGGTCGAACCAAGGAAATGATGCACTTCACCTATCGGTTCGAGGTGAAGGGACAGCCCTAAATCGGCCGCTTCGACGTCGCCTCCAGCAACGCCGACCGCTATCCGGAAGGCCGTCTGCTGAAGATCGCCTATTCCAATAGCGACCCCAGGAGCTTCGATCGCCTGGAGCGCCTGGAAGGCCAGATCGGCCTCGGCGGGCTGATCCAGCGGCTGAGTGTCGGCACGCTCGGCGGCGCGTTGCTCGGTTTCATCGTGCACCTACTGGCCACGCGAAAGCTGTTCGTACCGCGCGAAGAAGCAGCAGCCGCCGCTTGACGCGGCCACCACTTCCAGGCGGAAATTCGCCTCGCACCCGGGCCTCCCGGGTGTGGCACAAAGGTGCGCAGGGAACAGACAGCCGAAGGAACCGAGCCCATGAACATGCGCATCAACGCAGCGCAGATCGAACAACTGGTCGCACGTGGCCAGGTCAACAAACGCGAACGCAATGGCAGCACGCCACTCAGCCAGTTCGCGCACGCCTTCTGGCACCTCAGCGACAAGGCCGAGATCGTCCGGCTGATCGGCGTCCTGCTCGACGCTGGCGCCGATCCGAACCTCAGCAAGGTTCCGCCAGCATGCCTGGCCATCGGCCTGGGCACCCTGCGCGGGGAAATCTTCGGCCCTGAAGAAGGCAGCCACGACGACCTGAAGGCCCTGCTCAGCCGTCTCAAGCAAGCCGGCGCCGACCTGGACGCCTTCGAACCCCGCGGGCTGTACAACCCGTTGATCATGGCGGCCTATCTGGGTGATGTCCGCCTGTTCGACGACTTGCTGGAACTGGGCACCAACCCGAACATCACCAACCGCGACGGCTCGACGGCCCTGATGTACGCCGCCGGCGACGTGGACCTGCTCGACAGCAGCACCGCCGGTATCTCCTGCGCGTGGTGCAGGCGTGGCGATCCGCTGGAAGTCACCCGTCGCTTGCTGGCACTGGGCGCAGATCCCGCAACCATCAACAAACGCCGCAGAACCGCGTTGCGAATCGCTGCATCCAAGAACAACTTCGATATCGCCGCCGAACTGGCCGGCGCCCTCGCCGCTCGCCAGAGGCTGACCCATGACGACGTGCGGCTGTTCGCCAGCAGCGCCTGGCAGGCCCAGGTCGAAGCGTTGCCAACCCACACCGCGCAACCCCGTGCGGCTCGCCCCACCGCTACCGCGGGCGTCGCGCAACAGCAGTCTTGGGCGAAGGTACAGAAGAAGCACGACGCATCGACCTGGTACGGCAAGGGCTCCATCGAGGCCAAGGCATTCACCGGCGCGATCCTCGAATACATCCTGGCGAGCGACCTCGCGACCCGCCTGTACGGCACCCACGAAGGCTGGATGCCACCACACAGCCTCCAGCTATCGAAAACCAAAAGCTTCTTCACCCTCTCCGGCGCCGTGGAATTCGGCTGGGCCTATGACGAGAGTGCTGGCAACGACAGTTTCCGAGTCTCGTACGCGCGCCTGGAGAATTGCGACGGCCCGCTTGGCTACAACTGGTTCCGCAAGGAAGAGAAGTGCTTTCCCTTCATCGACCGCCAGGCACCGGACAAGGCGGAGGTCGTCGCCGCCATCGAAGACTTCTGCCAGCGCTACTTCGGCTGAATCCCGGAAACGCAAAAGCCCGCTCGCAGCGGGCTTTTTCATGAATGGCGAACATTTCTGCCGCACAAACGAAAACGCCGCCCGTATGGGCGGCGTTTCGATTTTGGAGCGGGAAACGAGACTCGAACTCGCGACCCCGACCTTGGCAAGGTCGTGCTCTACCAACTGAGCTATTCCCGCAGCAACTCTTTGCAACCTTCAGCTTTCGCCGAAGGGTAACGCCATTTCATCTTTCGCTCACCGCCGGTGGCGATGAGCGAGAATTTGGAGCGGGAAACGAGACTCGAACTCGCGACCCCGACCTTGGCAAGGTCGTGCTCTACCAACTGAGCTATTCCCGCAATGGCGTCCCCTAGGGGACTCGAACCCCTGTTACCGCCGTGAAAGGGCGGTGTCCTAGGCCACTAGACGAAGGGGACGCGGCCCGGAACTTACAACATCTTTCCGACTTCTCCGCTTGCGTTTCCGCGTTTCGCGTCGAAGTGGCGCGCATTCTATGGAGCCTTTGGTGAGGCGTCAACCCTTCAAAGAAAATTTTTTTAAATCAAAGACTTCTGAGTAAAAACTGATCTGCTGCTATCAGCGGTAGCACTAAGACATTACACTCGCGGAAAAACCTTCGGGAGCGTTTCACGGTGTCGCCACTCGTCATTACCGTCCTGGTCCTCGTCGGCATCGCCCTGCTGGTTGCCATTGGCTACATCAACCACCTGGTCGAGAACCGCAAGCTGGAACAGGCTCGGCAGAGGGCCGATCTGCTCGACCGCTGCCGGCGCTGTTCCGATATTTCCGAGTCCATGCCGGGTCAGTTCATGTCACCGGCGCTGAAGCTGCTGCTCAGCCGCTTCGAACTGGCTCTCGGAGAGCGCCTGCTGGCCGTCGACAAACAGAATGCGCAGATAAAGGAGCGCGTCGCCGAACTGCGTCCGCTGGTCGCCCAGGGCGACTCCATTCCCGTGCGCAACGCACCGCAGGCAATTCTCACCGAGGCCAAGGCCAAGGAAGTACGTTTCCTCTTCGAAGCGCTGCACGCCCAACTGACCCGCTGCACGCAGGACGGCATGCTGCCGCGCAACGAAGCCCAGCAGTGGGTGAAGGAAATCCGCCACCTGCTTACCCTTCTGCATATCGACTTCTTCGGTAACCTCGGCCAGCAGGCGCTGCAGCAGGGCCAACCGCGCCAGGCGCGCCTGGCCTTCGAGCGCGGCGTACAGTACATGCGCAAGCAGGCGGACGCCGGCCGCTACCAGGCGCAGCTGCAACAGATGGAGAACCAACTGGCACGCGCCAACTCGATGGTGCTGGAAACAGCCCAGCCCGCCACCGACGAGAACAGCGAACTGAACGATGGTCTCAAGGCGCTGGACGACGACGATCTGTGGAAGAAGAAGAACCTTTACGACGACTGACGCGTCGAATCTCCACCCCACTCGCCCCTGGAGCACCCAATGAGCCTCGTAGTCTTCGGCGCCCCGCTCTCTCCCTTCGTCCGCAAGGTCCGACTGTTCAGTGCCGAGAAGGGCCTCGAATACCAGTTGGAGAACGTCAACCCGTTCAATCAGCCGGACTGGTACCGCGAGCTGAACCCGCTGCGCCGCGTGCCGGCGATCCGCGACGGTGACTTCACCCTCGCCGACTCCAGCGTCATCTGCCAGTACCTGGAAGAGCGCGACCCGCAGCGTCCATCGCTGTGCGGCGACAACGCGCAGTCCAGGGCGCGTATCCGCTGGCTGGAAAAGTACGCCGACTACGAAGTCGCGCCGCTGGCGACCTTTACCGTATTCCGCAACCGCCTGCTCAAGCCACTGATGGGCAAGGTCTGCGACGAAGCCGCGGTCAAGGGGGCGATGCAGGAGAAGCTGCCGGAGCACTTCGACTATCTGGAGAAGTGCCTGGGCGGCAGCGATTACTTCGTCGACAACCGTTTCAGCCTCGCCGACATCGCCCTCACCTGCCAACTGGTGAACATGCGCCACGGCGGCGAGGAGTTGGATGCACAGCGCTGGCCAGCACTGGCAGCACATTTCCAGCGTATCGCCACGCGGCCGGCCCTCGCGGAGATTCTCCAGGGCGAGCAGCAGATCATCTCGAAGATCCTCGCCAAGCGCTGATCACCGGAAACGAAAAAGCCCCGCTCCTGCGGGGCTTTTTCATGGTGTGCCGATCAGCAGTCGGTCAGCCGCAGGAAGATCGCGGCAAGACGCTCGATGCCGCGCTGGTCGGCTTCGCTGAAGCGGCCGACGCTGGGACTGTCGAGATCGAGCACGCCGATCAGGCGGCCGTCCTTCACCAGCGGCACCACCAGTTCGCTGTTCGATGCGCTGTCGCAGGCGATATGGCCGGGAAACGCATGCACATCCTCGACCCGCTGGGTCTCGCGGGTACGCGCGGCCGCACCGCAGACGCCCTTGCTGAACGGTATGCGCACGCAGGCGACCTTGCCCTGGAACGGGCCCAGCACCAGCTCCTCGTTGCGATTGAGGTAAAAGCCGGCCCAGTTCAGATCGGGCAACTCGTTGAACAGTAATGCCGAGAACTGCGCGGCGTTGGCGACGAAGTCGTGCTCATCGGCGAACAAAGACTCCGCCTGCGCGGCCAGCAGCTCATAGCCGTCCAGGCCGGCACCAGCCTGTTGCAGATCGATCATGGGGTATCTCCTTCCAGCAGTTGGCGGCCCACCCAGTAGCGGGCGAATTGGTAGGCGCAACGGCCGTTGCGGTTGCCGCGCCCGAGAGCCCAGCGGATGGCTTCCTTCTCCAGTGCTTCGTCCCAGCTCCAGGCGTTCAGGCCGGACTTGCGCGCCAGCACCTCGACCCAATGACGCACCACGCTGAGGAAGTGCTCCTGGGTGAAGGGATAGAAGGACAGCCAGAGGCCGAAGCGATCGGACAGCGCGATCTTGTCCTCCACCGCCTCGTTGGGATGCAGCTCCCCATCGACCATCTGCCAGTTTTCGTTGTCGCTCTGTTTTTCCGAGACCAGGTGTCGGCGGTTCGAGGTGGCGTATAGCAGCACATTGTCCGGCGCCTGCTCCAGCGAACCGTCGAGCACGCTCTTGAGGACGCGGTAATCGCCCTCGCCGGCGTCGAACGACAGGTCATCGCAGAACAGCACGAAGCGTTGCGGCTGGCCCTGCAACTGCTCGACCACACGCGGCAGGTCCGCCAGGTGATCACGCTCGATCTCGATCAGGCGCAGCCCTTCGCCGGCTAGTTCGGCCAGCAGCGCGCGCACCAGCGAGGATTTGCCGGTGCCACGCGCGCCCCACAGCAGGGCGTGGTTGGCCGGCTTACCGGCGACGAACTGACGGGTGTTGCGCGCCAGTTGATCGCGCTGCTTGTCGACACCGAGCAGGTCATCCAGGCGCAGGTCCAGGCTGACCTCCAGCGGCTGCAGATAGCCGCTGCGCCCATCACGGTGCCAGCGCGCGGCCAGACTGTGCTGCCAGTCGATCGGCTGGCGCACGGCGGGCAGCAGGGGTTCCAGGCGCGCCAGCACCGATTCGGCACGGGCAAGAAAATCGTTCAGACGCGAATCCACGCTTGTCTCCACAGATCGATTGAAGTTCGGCCGCAGGCTATCCCGACAGACGGTCGGGATGGGCTATGCTACGCGGCAGGAAAGCTCTTGCGAGGCGACGCTCCGCACTCTATGGATATTGCGCTCACACATCGCCTCTCGTTCAAGCAGGCCAGCCTGACAGTGCTGGTTGCATTCCTGCTGGGTACGCTGCTGAGCCTTATCCAGGTTGCCGTCGATTATGCCAGCCAGGACGCCTCCATCAACCGCGAAGTGCGCGCGCTGCTGGACGTCAGCCACAATCCCGCCGCCCGCATTGCCTACAACATCGACGCCGAACTGGCCCAGGAACTGGTCGTCGGCCTGCTGCGCTCGCCGGCGGTGATCCGCGCCGAGATCATCGACAACGCCGGCGTACCGCTGGCGACCGCCAACCGACCGCAGGCGGAGAGTCATCTGCGCGGTCTCAGCGACTTCCTCTTCGGCGAACAACGCACCTACGAGGAGCCGTTGTTCGTCGAGCACGCCCCCGCCGAATCACTCGGCGTACTGCGCCTGGAGATCGACACCTTCGTCTTCGGCAACGACTTCTTGCGTCGCGCCGGCATGACCTTCATTTCCGGCTTCATCCGCAGCCTGCTGATGTCGCTGATTCTGCTGGTGTTGTTCTATGCCCTGCTGACCAAGCCGCTGGTAAGCCTGATCGACGCCCTCAGCCGCCACGATCCGCGTTCGCCCTCGCGCTTGCGCCTGCCCTGTCCGCGCGGTCATGAGCGCGACGAGATCGGCGTGCTGGTGGAAGTCACCAATCGCCAGCTCAACCGCATCTCGGTGGAGATGGAGCAGCGCCGCGAAGCCGAGGATCGGCTGACCCAGTACCTGGAGGAGCTGGAGAGCATCGTCGCCGCCCGCACCGCCGAACTGAAGGCCGCCAACGCGCGCCTAACCCTCTCCAACCAGGAACTGGAGCAGGCGCGCCAGACCGCGCTGGGCATGGCCCAGGCGCGCGGCAGCTTCCTGGCCAACATGAGCCATGAGATCCGCACGCCGCTCAACGGGCTGCTGGGTATGCTCGGCCTGGCACTCGACGGCCCGCTGACCACCGAACAGCGCCAGCAGCTATCCATCGCCCATGACTCCGGCAAGGTGCTGATGGAGCTGCTCAACGACGTGCTGGACCTGTCCAAGTTCGAGGCCGGCCAACTGGAGCTCGAGCAGATTCCCTTCGACCTCGGCACCCTCGTGGAAGACACCGCCAGCCTGCTTTCACAGAACGCCGGCCCGGCGGTGGAGCTGACCTGCCTGATCAGCCCGCAACTTCCGGCGCAGCTCTCCGGCGACCCCACGCGGGTGCGCCAGGTGGTCAGCAACCTGCTTTCCAATGCACTCAAGTTCACCCGCCTGGGCCGTGTCGATGTGCGCGTAGAGCCGCTGGAACATGGCGTGCGCATCAGCGTACGCGACACCGGCATCGGTATCGCCCCGGAAGCCTTGCAGAAGATATTCCAACCCTTCGCCCAGGCCGACGCAGGCATCGCCCGCCAGTATGGCGGCACGGGCCTCGGCCTGGCGCTGACGCGCAAGCTGTGCGAGGCGATGAAGGGCGAACTGGAGGTGAAATCCGAGCCGGGCCTGGGCAGTGAGTTCATCGCCACCCTGCCCCTGCAGCCGCTCGAACCTGCGGTGCAACTGCAACCGCTGGAAGGTCGGCTGATCGTGCAATGCGCGGCCAGCAGCGGGCTGGCCGCGTTACTGGCGAACTGGCTGCCATTGTGGAATGTCGAGTACCGGCGCCTGGACATCGACGCCAGCCTCGCCGGCATGGAGCTGGATGCACTGCTGTCGGATTGCCCGGATTGCCTGATCGGCTTGCGCCAGCACCTGGACAAGCCGGTTCTGCTGGTCACCGCCTACGGCAACTTCCTCGAGCCACCGCTAGCACAACGCCTGGCGCCGCTTCGCCAACTGGCCAGACCGCTATCGCGGGCGGTGCTCTACCAGGCGCTCAAGCAAGCCTTCGAGCACCAGCCACTGCCGGCGTCCTCCAGCCCGGGCGGAGCACAGGCGGAACAGTTCTCCGCGCGGGTGCTGCTGGTGGAAGACAACCCGGTCAACCAATTGGTGGCCAAGGGACTGTTGCAGAAGCTCGGCTGTGTCGTCACTGTCGCCGGCAATGGCGAAGAGGCGCTCAGCCAGTTGGACGACGGCTCGTTCGATATGGTGCTGATGGACTGCAACATGCCGGTGATGGACGGCTACCAGGCCACCCAGGCGATCCGTGAAAGCGGGCGCTGGCCGGGGCTGCCGGTGATCGCACTGACCGCCAACGCCCTGCCGGACGAACGCGAGCGCTGCCGCGCCGCCGGCATGGACGACTACCTCGCCAAGCCGTTCCACCGCGACGAACTGGCGGCGATCCTCGAACGCTGGGTGGATCACCGTCCGCGCTGAAGTCAGACATCCAGCCTGGCCAACTGCAGCAGCAAGGCATCCAGCCGCTCGCGCAATCCGTCCGTAGCGCCGAGGTCCAGGCCACTGCGGCACAGAAGGTCTTCCCGCAACGGCAGCACCTTGTCACGCAGTTCCGCGCCAGTGGACGTCAACCCGAGATGCACTTCCCGCTCGTCGTGCCGGGCGCGGCGACGCTCCACCAGGCCGAGCTGCTCCAGCCGCTTGAGCAAGGGCGTCAGTGTGCCGGAGTCGAGCATCAGGCGTTCGCCCAGCGCTTTCACCGACGGCTGCTCCGGCGGCTCGGCCCGCCATTCCCAGAGCACCAGCATCACCAGGTACTGCGGATAGGTCAGGCCAAGGGCATCGAGCATCGGCCGGTAGCCACGGATCACCGCTCGGGAAACCGCATACAGACGGAAGCACAACTGGTTATCCAGTTGCAGTTCCGCCGGCAGAACAGCCGAATCCTTCATCACAGCAGCGCTTCGATCTCGGCAGACAGTTGTTCCGGCTTGGTAGTCGGAGCGAAGCGCTTGACCACCTTGCCATCCTTGCCGATCAGGAACTTGGTGAAGTTCCACTTGATACCCTGGCTACCGAGCAGGCCCGGCGCACGCTTCTTCAGTTGCACGTAGAGCGGATGGGCACCGGCTCCGTTGACGTCGATCTTCTTGAACAGCGGGAAGCTGACGCCGAAGTTCAGCTCGCAGAACTGCGAAATCTCCCCCTCGTTGCCGGGCTCCTGCTTACCGAACTGGTTGCAGGGGAAGCCCAGCACCACCAGGCCCTTGTCCTTGTATGCGCGCCACAGCGACTCCAGGCCCTTGTACTGGGGGGTAAAGCCGCACTGGCTGGCGGTGTTGACCACCAGCAGGGCCTTGCCGCCGAAATCGGCGAGGGTCTTCTGTTCGCCCTTGATGGTGGTCACGGGAATATTCAGCAGTGCATCGCTCATCGGACATGGCTCCGGGGGAAGTGGGAAGAGACAAGATAGTCATCAATTAAATTGCACGCAATTCAATTTGATGCAAGTTTCCAGCAATCCGAGCCCTGGGCGCATCAGCGCAAGCTGCAAAAGAAAAGGCCCGCGCGGTGCGGGCCTTCGAATCACGCCTTGGGCACCAGCTTCAGCGATGCCGAGTTGATGCAATAGCGCAAGCCAGTTGGACGCGGGCCGTCGGGAAATACATGGCCAAGGTGCGCATCGCAATTCTGGCAGCGCACTTCGATTCGGTGCATGCCGTGGCTGAAGTCTTCCAGCTCCTTGATGACCTCGCCATTCACTGGCTGGAAGTAACTGGGCCAGCCACTGCCGGAATCGTACTTGGCATCCGAATCGAACAGCGCGGTGCCGCAGCACACGCAGTGGTAGATGCCGGGTGTCTTGGTGTCGTGATATTCGCCGGTGAAGGCACGCTCGGTACCACCCAGGCGACAGATATGGAACTGCTCGTCGGTGAGTTCTTCACGCCAGGACTCAAGGGGCTTGTTCTGTTTTTCCATCGATCTGCCTCCACAAACGGAAAAAAGCCCGACCTGTCCCTTTTCCGGGAATCGGGCCGCACGTATGATGCGCGTGGTTAAAGCCAGGTTCAGAATCTGCCGCACAGAAGCATTGTCACGATAAAAAAGCCTTAAAATCGCTACTTTTTCGAACAATCCACTGTTTTACTGCCGATTTTCAGTGCAGACGCCAGTGAAAAGCACTTCCGAACCCACCATTTGACGCCAGTCTGTCACCCGCGTTACAGCCTGCCAAGTCGAGCGCCAGCCGCGCTCTTCGCACTGCCGCGGACAATTTCGGAATCCCAGATCATGCAGGTCACCAAATCGAACAAGCTCGCCAACGTCTGCTACGACATTCGCGGGCCAGTGCTCAAGCACGCCAAACGCCTGGAAGAGGAAGGCCACCGCATCCTCAAGCTGAACATCGGCAACCCGGCGCCGTTCGGTTTCGAGGCACCGGACGAAATCCTCCAGGACGTCATCCGCAACCTGCCCACCGCCCAGGGCTACAGCGACTCCAAGGGCCTGTTCAGCGCGCGCAAGGCAGTGATGCAGTACTACCAGCAGAAGCAGGTGGAAGGCATCGGCATCGAGGACATCTACCTGGGCAACGGCGTCTCCGAGCTGATCGTGATGGCCCTGCAGGCCCTGCTCAACAATGGCGACGAAGTGCTGATCCCGGCCCCTGACTACCCGCTATGGACCGCCTCGGTATCCCTCGCCGGCGGCAAACCGGTGCACTACCTGTGCGACGAACAGGCCGGCTGGTTCCCCGACATCGCCGACATGCGCGCGAAGATCACCAGCAACACCAAGGCCCTGGTGCTGATCAACCCGAACAACCCCACCGGCGCGGTCTATTCGAAGGAAGTCCTGCTGGACATCGTCGAACTGGCGCGCCAGCACAACCTGGTGATCTTCTCCGACGAGATCTACGACAAGATCCTCTACGACGAAGCCCAGCACATCTCCACCGCCTCCCTGGCGCCGGACGTGCTCTGCCTGACCTTCAACGGCCTGTCCAAGTCCTACCGCGTGGCAGGTTTCCGCTCCGGCTGGATCGCCATTTCCGGGCCCAAGCACAAGGCGCAGAGCTACATCGAGGGCCTCGACATCCTGGCCAACATGCGCCTGTGCGCCAACGTGCCGAGCCAGCATGCAATCCAGACCGCACTGGGTGGCTACCAGAGCATCAACGACCTGGTACTGCCCGGCGGCCGCCTGCTGGAACAGCGCAACCGCGCCTGGGAACTGCTCAACGACATACCCGGTGTCAGTTGCGTGAAGCCGATGGGCGCGCTCTACGCCTTCCCGCGCATCGACCCGAAAGTCTGCCCGATCCACAACGACGAGAAGTTCGTCCTTGACCTGCTGCTTTCCGAGAAACTGCTGATCGTTCAGGGCACCGCCTTCAACTGGCCCTGGCCGGATCACTTCAGGGTGGTTACCCTGCCGCGTGTCGATGACCTGGAACAGGCCATCGGACGAATCGGCAATTTCCTGAAAACCTATCGCCAGTAATTCATGGATCTCCAGATCGACGACTTCTACAAGGACGCCGCGGCGGGCCTGCTGACGCTCTACCAGGCCTTCCCGCGCAAGATCGGCCTGTACATCGAAGACCTGATCGGGCGGGAAGAACCAGACGAGTTCGGCCTTCCCAGCCAGCGTCACCAAAGCTGCCTGGGCGCCCTCCTCTGGCTCGCCGAGGAAGGCTACCTGCGCTTCGAAGCAACCATTCGTTACGAAGCGCTGGACCAGGCGGTGCTCAGCGAAAAGGCCTTCCTGCGCCTGACGCGCGTGGTGCCCCATGCAGTGCGCCCGGATGAAGACCTCCCGCCCAGCGTGCGCCGCGCCCAGGCCACCCTGGCCAACCAGCTTCGCGACGCCTTGGCCAGTCGTCACGGCGAGCGCATCGCGCGCCTTACCCGTCTACTCTTCGAGAGCGACCTCGGGCGGCCAGGCGACACAGTTTGAAATAGTCCCCGAGTTGAATCACCTCGGGGCCAACCGTATATACCCCGCATACTATTCAGCGATCCTGGGCCACCCCGTGCCCGGCGATCCGGAAAGCCGCGCTCCCAGACGGTTTTCCACTATTCAGCCGTGAGGAGAAGCTTTACGCCATGATGCGCATCCTGTTGTTCGTGGCCACCAACCTGGCAGTTCTGGTGATCGCCAGCATCACCCTGAAACTGCTCGGCGTGGACCGTTTCACTGGCCAGAATTACGGTAGCCTTCTGATCTTCTGTGCCGTCTTCGGCTTTGCCGGCTCACTGGTCTCGCTGTTCATCTCCAAGTGGATGGCGAAGATGAGTACCGGTACCGAGATCATCAGCCAACCGCGCACCCGCCACGAACAGTGGCTGCTGCAGACCGTGGAAGAACTGTCCCGCGAAGCCGGCATCAAGATGCCGGAAGTCGGTATCTTCCCCGCCTACGAGGCCAACGCCTTCGCCACCGGCTGGAACAAGAACGACGCACTGGTCGCCGTAAGCCAGGGCCTGCTGGAGCGCTTCTCTCCCGAGGAAGTGCGCGCCGTGCTGGCCCACGAGATCGGCCACGTGGCCAATGGCGACATGGTCACCCTGGCACTGATCCAGGGCGTGGTGAACACCTTCGTGATGTTCTTCGCTCGCATCTTCGGCAACTTCGTCGACAAGGCGATCCTGAAGAACGAAGACGGCCCGGGCATCGGCTACTTCATCGCGACTATCTTCGCCGAACTGGTCCTGGGCATTCTCGCCAGCATCATCGTCATGTGGTTCTCGCGCAAACGCGAATACCGCGCCGACGCCGCAGGCGCCCACCTGGCCGGGACCGGCGCAATGATCGCCGCATTGCAGCGCCTGCGCGCCGAGCAGGGCGTGCCGGTGCAAATGCCCGACACCCTGCAGGCCTTCGGCATCAACGGCAACCTCAAGCACGGCCTCGCCGGCCTGTTCATGAGCCACCCGCCGCTGGAAGAGCGCATCGAAGCCCTGCGCAGCGCCGCTGCTCGCTAAGGCATACGAGGCAGGAAAAAGGGCGACTCTTGAGTCGCCCTTTTTCATGTCCGCAATTCAACCGCGCCGCAACCTGAACACCACCTCATCCAGCCGGCTGACGCCCCGCTTGAGGAACTTCGGATTCTCCGCCAGCACGTCCAGGCGCTCTACCTCGTCCACCTGCCAGGGTTCCACGAAGTGCCGCCGCACCTCGTCGGCGGGTACCGCGAACGGCGGGCCATCCATCTCTGCCTGCGGATATTCGAGAGTCACCAGCAGCCCTGCCAGCGTCGACGGCAACGTGCGCTGCAGGTGCGCCGCATAGGCCACGCGCATGTCATGGGGCAATGCGATCAGAGCCGCGCGGTCGTACAGCGCCGCACAGCCAGCCAGATGCTCGGCGGCGGTGTCGAAGAAATCGCCCTGGAGAATCTCCAGCCGCTCGTGGCAATAGCGGCGCATCGGGCCTTCTTCGGTGATCGACGGCTCGACACCCAGGGAAGCGAAGAAATCCACCACCGCCCGCTCTGCCAGTTCGACGCCCAATACCCGGTAACCCTGCTCCGCCAGCCAGAGCATATCCAGGCTCTTGCCGCACAACGGCACCAGCACCTGGGTATCCGGCGCCAACTGCAGCGTCGGCCAGTGACGAGCAAGGCCGGGGTTCACCTGCCCCTGGTGGAAGCCGATCTCGTTACGCGCCCAGCGCGCCTGCCAGAAGTCGTGTTGCATGGAAATGATCCAGTCGAGGGCGCGCTGCGCCGATGCCGGCAATGATCCCCAATCCAGCAACGCACTGCCAGCCGCAGTGCAATTGCTGGACAGTTAAGACATCCACCAGATCGATTGGAATTGTCAAAAACCCATACTGGTTTTCGATCTATCCGAGGGAGAACATAGAGGCATTCCAGTAGCGAGGTGCATCATGCTCCCTACCCTGTTCATTTCCCACGGCTCTCCCATGCTGGCCCTCGAACCCGGCGCCAGTGACGCGCCGCTCAAGCGCCTGGCCCGAGAGCTGCCGCGTCCCAACGCGATCCTGGTGGTCTCCGCTCACTGGGAAACCCCGGACCTGCGCGTCACTGCTGCCCCGCACCCGGAGACCTGGCACGACTTCTATGGCTTCCCGGCGCCGCTCTACGCCGTGCAGTACCCCGCCCCCGGCTCGCCGCACCTGGCGGCACGGGTTGCCGAGCTGCTCGCCACTGACGGCCTGCCGGTTACTCAGGATGCTGAACGCCCGCTGGATCACGGCGCCTGGGTGCCGCTGAGCCTGATGTATCCTCAGGCGGACATTCCGGTAGTGCAGCTCTCGCTGCCCAGCCGCCTCGGCCCGCAGATGCAGGACCGTATCGGCAAGGCCCTGCGCACGCTGCGCGAGGAAGGCGTCCTGCTGATCGGCTCCGGCAGCATCACCCACAACCTGGGCGAGCTGGACTGGCGCGCCGGACCGGATGTCATCGAGCCCTGGGCCAAGGCATTCCGCGACTGGATGGCCGAACACCTCACCGCCGACGACGAAACGGCGCTGCTCGACTACCGCCGACAGGCCCCCTGGGCCGTGCGCAACCACCCAACCGACGAGCACCTGCTGCCGCTGTACTTCGCCCGCGCTGCCGGTGGCGCTCCCATGACGGTGGAGCACGCAGGATTCACCCTCGGCGCGCTAGGGATGGATATCTATCGATTCGGCTGAGGGCCACTACCGGCTCCTGATCTCGCAGCGCAATCGAAGCCAGCGGCAGGATGATCGGAGCCTGCTGCACCCATCACATAGCATCGCTTCGCTCCACCCATTCCATGAACCTGCCAGGGCGGTTGTTCCTCGAATCGGGCTTGCACCGCTCCCGCGGAGGCATCATCCGCCAGAACCGGGGCTCGCAGCAGGACGGGTAGAGCTTGCGATTGCCATCGACACGGTTACGCGCGCCATCCTGCGAAACCGCTCACGGCGCTCGTTCCTGCAAGAGACAGCGGCACAGGCGCTCAATCACTCCGAAATGAAAAAGCCCCGCCAAGGCGGGGCTTTCCATGCTCGCTGATCTTGCGATCAGTCTTCGCGGTAGCGGCGCAGGCGCAGAGCCTTGCCGGCGACGCGGGTGTCCTTGAGCTTGGTCAGCAGGCGATCCAGGTTCTCTTCCGGCAGCTCGATCAGGCTGAAGGTTTCGCGAATCTGGATACGGCCGATGGCCTCGCGAGACAGGCCGCCCTCGTTGAGGATGGCGCCAAGCAGGTTCTTCGCCTGTACGCCGTCGCGGGCCCCCAGGGCGGTGCGGCAGCGGGACTTGCCTTCCGACGGCGGGGCCATCGGGCGGCGCTCGCCGCTGCGCTCCGGACGATCCCCGCGCTCGGGGCGCTCGCCACGCTCATAACGATCGCTGCGCTCGCGCGGGGCGGCCGGGGTCAGCGGTTGCTCGCGACGCACGGACTCCAGGTCCAGCGCCTTGCCTTCGGTCAGCTTGGCCAGCAGCACGGCGGCCAGGGTTTCCATGTCGGTACCCAGGCGACGGCAAAGCTCGTCACGTACGGCGCCGCGGCTGGCAACGGCGTTGCCCAGCAGCGGTTGCAGGCTGTTGGCCAGGCGGCTCAGACGAGCTTCCAGGACGGTGTCGGCATCCGGCAGGCGAACTTCTCCGACCTTCTGCCCGGTCACACGCTCGATCACCTGAAGCATGCGGCGCTCGCGCGGGGTCACCAGCAGCAGCGCACGGCCTTCACGACCGGCACGGCCGGTACGACCGATGCGGTGCACGTAGGATTCCGGATCGTACGGCATGTCCACGTTCAGTACATGGGTGATGCGTGCCACGTCCAGACCGCGAGCGGCGACGTCGGTGGCGATGACGATGTCCAGCGAGCCGTCCTTGAGCGACTCGATCACGCGCTCGCGCTGGGCCTGCGGCATGTCGCCGTTCAGCGCGGCGGCACGGTAGCCCTGGCGCTCGAGCAACTCGGCGATGTCCAGGGTAGCCTGCTTGGTACGCACGAACCCGATCAGCGCATCGAACTGCTCGACTTCCAGCAGACGAAGGATCGAAGCCGGCTTCTGGTCGGCGTGGACCATCAGGTGCACCTGCTCGATGCGGGCGACGGTCTGGGTCTTGGCGGCGATGCGAACGTGCTTGGGCTCTTTCAGGTGACGTTCGGCGATGCTGCGGATCGAGGCAGGCAGGGTCGCGGAAAACAGCACGGTCTGGCGGGTTGCCGGAATGGCTTCGAAGATCACTTCGAGGTCATCCATGAAGCCGAGCTTGAGCATCTCGTCCGCTTCGTCGAGGACCAGGCGCTCGACGGTGGACAGCAGGTTGGCGTCACGGCGCAGGTGGTCGCACAGGCGGCCCGGGGTCGCCACCAGGACTTGCGCGCCCTGGCGCAGAGCCTTGAGCTGCGGCCCCATCGGAGCTCCGCCGTAGACGGCCACGACGCCAACGCCCGGCATCTGCTTGGAGTAGGTTTCGCAGGCGGTAGCCACCTGCAGGGCCAGTTCGCGAGTTGGCACCAGCACCAGTACCTGCGGTACACGGCGGCTCGGATCGATCTTCGACAGCAGCGGCAGGGCGAAAGCGGCGGTCTTGCCGGTGCCGGTCTGGGCCTGGCCGATCATGTCGTGGCCGTCGAGGATCACCGGGATCGACTGGGCCTGGATCGGCGACGGTTCTTCGTAGCCGACGGCGGCGATGGCCGCGAGGATATTGGAGTGAATACCGAGCGCGGCGAAGCCGCCGGTTTCCTGGGTCATGGGTTTTGCCTCTACATACATCCGCAAAGACCCAATAGCCGAGCTGCGCATGCCCTGTACGACAGTGAAGTCACCCAGGCAGCTGGAAGCGGGGATTTGCGAAATGAAAATTGGAAGAATACGTCAAGGAAGTCCGCACAGCGGACGCATGGACAAAGCGCAAGGCTCTGAAAAATGCGGGTCCAAAACGGGGCCTTAGCTTGGCCGGCGCGCATGATACCGGAAAATCGTCCGTCATGTACGGCTTTTCAGACAACCTCCGGCGAACGGTCGGCGCCTGGACTAGCCTGGCGGGGGCGACTATACCGAGCAAGCCCTTCCCTTCCGGAGCTCACCGATGAAGCCCAGCAGCGAGCCACGCGTCACCCGTGAACGCCACGACCACGTCCTGCTGCTTGGCCTGAACCGGGCGGACAAGCGCAACGCGTTCGACATGGACATGCTCAATCAACTGGTGCTGGCCCTGGGCGAGTACGAGCGTGACGACCATCTGCGCTGCGCCCTGGTGTTCGCCCACGGCGAGCATTTCACCGCAGGCCTCGACCTGGGCAGTGTCGCCGAGACCTTCCGTAACGGCTGGCAAATGCCCGCCGGCGCGGCAGACCCGTGGGGCACATTCGGCGGTCCGCGGCTGACCAAGCCATTGCTGGTCGCCGCGCAAGGCTACTGCTTCACCCTCGGCATCGAACTGATGCTCGCCGCGGATATCAATCTCTGCGCCAGCAACGCGCGCTTCGCCCAGATGGAAGTGCAGCGCGGCATCTTTCCGTTCGGCGGCGCGACGTTGCGTCTGCACCAGGTCGCCGGCTGGGGCAACGCCATGCGCTGGCTGCTGACCGGCGACCAGTTCGATGCCCACGAAGCCTGCCGGTTGGGACTGGTGCAGGAAGTTACCGCGCCGGAAGAGCTGATGCCCCGCGCACTGTGGATGGCCCAGCGCGTCGCCGCCCAGGCGCCGCTCGGCATCCGCGCCACCCTTGCCTCGGCTCGCAAGTGCCTGGACGAAGGCGAACTGGCAGCCGCCCTCGACCTGCCGGCGATGGCCAGCCAACTGCTTTCCAGCGAAGACGCCAAGGAAGGTTTCAAGGCGATGCAGGAGAAACGCGACGGTCAATTCCGGGGCAAATGAACACCTGCCGGAAAAAACCTCGAACCATCGTGCTAAAAGCACTATATCCAAGGTATTAAAAACGCCAGGAATTCGCGCTTAATCCTAAAGTTTTCCCTTTAGAATCAATATCTTGATAACAACAAAACGACTATATACAAGTTCCAATTTCGCGTTCAAAAACAAGTCTCTAAAACTGACATCGAGTGCAGCGCAGTGACTCGCCGGGAAGACCGCCCGAGCCTCCGCTGGATCACATCCTTCATGGAGGAACTCGTATGTCAGCCCCTATTCGCATCTTCGCACTTTCTCTCCTGGTCGTTGCCCTGTCGCTGCAAGGATGCAGCAGTAACGGCGGCAGCAGTCATCACAAATCCGGCGACAGCGGCAGCACCCAGGGCGAAGGCTCCGGTGACAGCGGTTCGGGCGGCAGTGGCAGCGGCGGCACTGGTGGCGGTTCGGGTGGCACTGGCGGTACCGGCGGTACCGGTGGTGGCGACAATGGTGGCGGCGATAACGGTGGCAACGGCGGCACCACGCCCACCAGCAGCACTGGCAACGTACTGAGCGCCACCGGACAGGCAGTCTCCAGCGTCGGCGACACCGTCAGCACCGTAGGTGCCGTGGTCAAGACCGTCGATATCCCGCTGGTTGGCAGCGGTGTCACCGACAACGCCGGCAACCTGGTCCAGCAAGTGGGCGCCGGCGTGGACAGCGTCGGCAGCGGCGTCACCAACGGCCTCGGCAAACTCGCCAGCAACCCGAACGCCATCGGCACCACCGTGGCCGGCGCGGGCGGTCTGGTCGCCCATACCGGTGGCGCGGTCAGCAGTCTTGGCGACACCGTTGCAGCCATCGGCGACGGCCCGCTGCTGGCCAGCACCCCGCTCAACGGCGTGACTGGCCAACTGGGCGGTGTGGTCGACGGTGTGGGCAACAAGATCACCATGCTCGGCGACTCCCTCAGCGGAGCGGTTACCAGCGGCCCGCTCAGCCAGTTGACCACGCAGCTCAGCGGCACCACCGCAGGCGTGGTGAAGACGGTGGAAGGCACCACCCGGAGCCTCGGAGCAACCACCGGCCTGGGAGCGCCGGTGAACAACCTGTTGACCACCGTCGGCGGCGTAGTGACCCAGACAGGCAACCAGGTGGCCAGCCAGAATCCGGCGCTGGCCCCGGTCGGCGGAATCGTCAGCAATGCGGGTCAGGCAGTCAGCGCAGCCGGCGGCTTGGTCAATGGCAGCAATCCTGGCGGCGGCCTTCTTGGCAACGTGACCGGCAGCCTGGGTGGCGCAGCCGGCGGCAGTAATCCGGTTGGCGGCCTTGTCGGCGGACTGACCGGTGCGGTCGGCGGCATCACTGGCGGTCTCGGTGGCGCGGCCGGCGGCAGCAACCCGGTGGGAGGACTGGTCAACGGAGTGACCGGCGCGGTTGGTGGGATCACCGGCGGCCTGGGTGGCGCAGCCGGCGCCAGCAACCCGGTAGGCGGGCTGGTCAACGGGGTCACTGGTGCGGTCGGTGGCGTCACCAGCGCGCTGGGTGCGGGAGGCCTGGTGGCCGGGGCCGGTATCGGCGCAGGTGTCAGCAGCCAGGGAGCGGGTGTCGGAGCAGGTGCTGGCGTTGCTACCAGCACCAGCGGCGGGCAAGGCCAGGGAGGCCTGCTGGGCAACACCCTCGGAGCCGTAGGCGGAGCGCTGGGCGGTGTAACCGGCGGCCTGGGCGCAGGTCTGGGGGTGGGCGTGGGAGCCACCCGGAAATAATCCAGATATCGCCCATACTGTGGTAGCCAGGAGCCATTAACGGCTCCTGGCCTTCGCTGAAGTCGGACTCATGGAGGAGCCAGATGCGCAAACTCGCTACCCTGACCCTGGTGCTGGCAAGTCCCTTCGTCTGGGCAGAACGCCCGATCCAGCTCCCCGGGTCCGATATCGAACAGACGCTTCCGCGTCCCAACCTGCCCGGCGGAGAACTCCGCCCGACCGCACCCAAGGTCACTGCCCCGGCGCCGTCCGCCGAGCAGCCCGGGCAGATCCTGCAGCAATCCATCAGACTCAAGCGCATCGAAATCGCCGGCGGCGGGCACTACCCGCTCGACACCTGGCGCCCGCTGCTGGAACCGCTGACCCAGCGCACCATCCAGGTCAGCGAACTGGTAGCGGCGGCCAAGACCATCACCCAGCGCTACCAGGACGATGGCTTTTTCATCTCCTTCGCCTACGTGCCCAACCAGGACTTCCGCGGCGGCGTGGGCCGCATCGTGCTGGTCGAAGGCCATATCCGCGAGGTGCGCAGCAGCGGCGACCTGGGCGCGCACCAGGCGCGGGTGGACCGCTGGATCGCCCGGTTGAAGTCCGAAAAGCCGCTCACCCGCGAGAGCTTCGAGCGCTTCAGCGTGCTGATGAGCCGCGTGCCGGGCCTGCAACTGGCAATGGCGCTCAACCCGCCCACCACCAGCGACGGCGGCGCCGTGCTGGAGCTGGCAGGGCAACGCAAACGTTTCGATACCAGCGCTAACCTCGACTCGCGCCGTGGCGAACAGCGCGGCCTGCTCTCCGCCGAAGTGATGTCCATGCTCGGTTGGGGCGAGCAATTGCAGTTCAGCTACCTCTACCCGCCCGGCCAGGACAACGAGTACTACCGAGCCTGGAACTACAGCCAGTTGCTGGGCGACAACGGCCTGCAACTGACCACTGGCTACAGCCATTACAATTCCAGCCCGGACGACCGCCTGCGCCTGGCCAACGGCCTGGAGTTCGCCCGCAAGCGGGAGAACGAACGGGTCAGCGCCGGCCTCGGCATTCCGCTACTGCTACGCCGCGACCTCACCTGGGACGTCAACCTGCGTGCCTATACGGTGAACGACACCAGCCGCTACGACCTGGTCAAACCCAACATCCCTTATCGCGTCGAGCAGAAAAGCACCCTGCGCGTCGTTGGCGTGGACACCCTGGTCCAGCAGTTCGCCACCAAGCGCGTGCGCGTCGGCAGCCTGGCGGTCTACCAGGGTCTGAACGGCATGGGGGCGGAAACGGAAGAGCCGATCCGCAAGAACTTCACCCGCGTACTGGGTTACGGCGCGCAACAGGACCAGTTCGGTGAAAGCTGGCAGGGCGTCGCCACCGCCGGATTCCAGTGGACCGACGACGTGCTGCCCGATTCGGAGCAGGTCACCTACGGCGGCAGCAACTTCGGCCGTGGCTATCCGGACGACCAGGCCAGTGGTGACAAAGGCTGGGGCGCCTCCTACGAGGTGAACTACTCCTTCCTGCGGCAAAGCGTGGTGCTCAACCAGATCCAGCCTTACGCGGTGGTAGATACCGCCCGCACCCACTACATCCAGGACGGTCTGCCCAACGCCCAGCTCGGCTCCGCGGCCATCGGCCTGCGCCTGTCGAATCGCAAGCACTACCTGGTCTCGGCGGAAATCGCCAAGCCCTTCGGCGACCGCGCGCTGGACAACAACGAGCGCAGCCCGCGGATCAACTTCGCGTTCAGCTACCAGATTCCGTAGGTTCTCCCGCTCGCGAAAAAGGGGCCGGTGGCCCCTTTTTCATTGCGCAGGGCGCAGCGAGTCGATGTAGCCGCGCAGCGAGTAGCCGAGTTTCGGCTCCAGGGCCCCGACGCGCTTCTTCAAGGCACGCAGGTTGAGCTCCTGGTCCAGGTCCGCTGGCACGAAGACGATCACGTTGCCCTCTGGCACCGGGCACTCCCAGTAATGCCTGTGGAAGCGCCCGCGAAGCAGTGCGGCGCCCAGTGGTCGCCCGTCATCGGTACTCCACTGGTTAATCACCAGCCAGCCGCCCGGCCGCAGGCGCTCCCGGCAGGTACCGAGGAAATTCCAGGCGATATGCGCCGGCGCGGGGCCGGTATCGGTGTAGAGGTCAAGGAAGATCAGGTCAGCCGGCTCGCAGCGCTCCAGTTCCTCCACCGCATCACCGATACGCAGGTTCAGGCGCGGGTCATCGGTCAACCCGAGATGGTCGCGGGCCAGGCGCGGGATCGAGGGGCGCAACTCGATGGCCTCCACCTCTTCCAGCGCCAGATGCTTCAGGCAGGCCTGGGTCAGACTGCCGGCACCGAATCCGAGGAACAGTGCCCGTCGCGGCCGCGAGTGACACAGCGCGCCCAGCAGCATGGCGCGTGAATAGTCGTATTCCAGCCAACTGGGGTCCTGCACCAGCACGCAGCTCTGCTCGACCTCGTCGCCGAACTCCAGGTAACGGAAATTGCCGCACTCCACTACCCGGATCACCCCGAACGCATCGCGCTCTTCGACGATCAGGCGCTCGTCGATCTGTTGCTCCTCGCTCATACGCTGCGCTCGCGAAGCGAGACTGTGACATTGCGGTCCGCCACGGCGAACAGACGGCGCGGATTGCCATTGAACAGCAAGGGCTGAGGCACGTGATAATCCTTCGAAGCAGGCGTTGAATCACCTGAGCAGCCAGGAGTGGCCGCCAGGCTCGGAAAGCCACAAGAATAACAGCCCAAGAGGCACAGCCCAGCATGCACGCCATCATCGGCGCAGGCCCGTCCGGCCTCGCAGCCGCCCGCCAACTGCAAAAATACGGTATTCCCTTCACCGGCTTCGACTTGCACGGCGATGTCGGCGGCCTGTGGGACATCGACAATCCGCACAGCACGCTCTACCGCTCGGCGCACCTGATTTCCTCCAAAGGCACGACGCAGTTCGACGAGTTCCCCATGGACATGGATGTCCCCCCTTATCCGCATCATTCGCAGGTCCTGCGCTATTTTCGTGGCTACGCCCAACACTACGGCCTGCGCGAGCACTACCGTTTCAACACCCGGGTCATCGCCCTGCTGCGCCAGGACCACGGCTGGAAACTGCGCTGCGAACGCAACGGCGAAGTGCATGAAGGGCTGTTCGATGGCGTATTGATCGCCAACGGCACGTTGCACACCCCCAACCTGCCGCACCTGCCAGGCGCCTTCGACGGCGAGGTGCTCCATTCCAGCCAGTACCGCGGTGCCGAGTGCTTCGACGGCAAGCGCGTCCTGATCGTCGGTTGCGGCAACTCTGCCTGCGATATCGCCGTGGACGCCGTGCACCGTGCGCGCTCGGTGGATATCTCGGTACGGCGCGGCTATCACTTCCTGCCCAAGTTCTGCATGGGCAGGCCGATCGACACCTTCGGCGGCATGATCCGCCTGCCGCGTCCGCTCAAGCAGCGGCTCGACGCGGCGTTCGTGCGTCTGCTGCTCGGGCGTCCATCGGACTACGGTCTGCCCGATCCCGATCATCGCCTGTACGAGTCGCACCCCGTGGTGAATTCGCTGGTGCTGCACCACCTCGCCCACGGCGATATCCGCGCCCGCCGCAACGTGCGCAGCGTGGACGGGCAGCGCGTGGCGTTCAGCGACGGCGAGCGCGCCGACTACGACCTGATCCTTTTCGCCACCGGCTATCACCTGGACTACCCCTTCATCGATCGCGCCCAGCTCAACTGGCCGAAGAACCAGCCCGCGCCGCAGCTCTATCTCAATATGTTCCATCCGCAGCACGACGACCTGTTCATGCTCGGCATGGTCGAAGCATCCGGCCTCGGCTGGCAGGGGCGCGCCGAGCAGGCCGAACTGGTCGCCCTCTACATCCGCCAACTGGCGGCCGGCAACCCCGCCGCAGAGCGCCTCCGGCAACTGAAGAAGACCCACGCGCAGCAGCGTATCGACGGCGGCTACCGCTACCTGCCGCTCGACCGCATGGCGCACTACGTACACAAGGACAGCTACCGCCGCGCCCTGCACGAGCACATCGCCGACCTGCGCCGCGACTTGCCGCGAACCGCCCCACTCGCGCCCCTGGCGGCACACTGAGGGCGCGCTGTGCGTGGGGCGAGCTGATACCATTGGGCATCACGCCCACAGCCGCGAACGAGTCATCGATGAGCCTGCCCTGGAGTCCCGATAGCTGGAGAAGCAAGCCGATCCAGCAACAACCTGTCTACCCCGACGCCGCTCGCCTGAGCGAGGTCGAACGCAGCCTGGCCGGCTATCCGCCGCTGGTGTTCGCTGGTGAGGCCCGCGAGTTGCGGCGGCAGTTCGCCGAAGTCACCGCCGGACGCGCCTTCCTGCTGCAGGGCGGCGATTGTGCGGAGAGCTTCGCCGAGTTCTCCGCGGCGAAGATCCGCGACACCTTCAAGGTGCTGCTGCAGATGGCAGTGGTGATGACCTTCGCCGCCGGCTGCCCGGTAGTGAAAGTCGGGCGCATGGCCGGACAGTTCGCCAAGCCGCGCTCCTCCGGCGAGGAAACCATCGACGGCGTGACCCTGCCGGCCTACCGCGGCGACATCGTCAATGGCATCGGCTTCGACGAGAAGAGCCGCGTACCGGACCCGGAGCGCCTGCTCCAGGCCTACCACCAGTCCACCGCCTCGCTGAACCTGCTGCGCGCGTTCGCCGGTGGCGGCTTCGCCGACCTGCACCAGGTGCATCAGTGGAACCTGGATTTCATCGCCAACTCGGCGCTGTCCGAGCGTTATCAGCAACTCGCCGACCGTATCGACGAAACCCTTGCCTTCATGCGCGCATGCGGCCTCGACACCGCACCGCAACTGCGCGAAACCAGCTTCTTCACCGCCCATGAAGCACTGCTGCTGAACTACGAGGAAGCCTTCATCCGCCGCGACAGCCTCACCGGCGGCTGGTACGACTGCTCGGCGCACATGCTGTGGATCGGCGACCGCACCCGCCAGCTCGACGGTGCCCACGTGGAAATGCTCCGCGGCGTGGGCAACCCGATTGGCGTGAAAGTCGGCCCGAGCATGGCCAGCGACGAGCTGATCCGCCTGATCGACATCCTCAATCCGGACAACGATCCGGGCCGCCTCAACCTGATCGTGCGCATGGGCGCCGACAAGGTCGGCGACGGCCTGCCACGCCTGATCCAGACCGTGCAGCGCGAAGGCAAGCAGGTGCTGTGGAGCTCCGACCCGATGCACGGCAACACCATCAAGGCATCCACCGGCTACAAGACCCGCGATTTCGCGCGCGTCCTCACCGAAGTGCGGCAGTTCTTCGAGGTGCATCAGGCCGAGGGCAGCTACGCCGGCGGCATCCACATCGAGATGACCGGACAGAACGTCACCGAGTGCATCGGCGGTGCGCGGCCGATCACCGAAGCAGGCCTGAGCGACCGCTACCACACTCACTGCGACCCGCGCCTGAACGCCGACCAGTCCCTGGAACTGGCGTTCCTCATCGCGGAAACGCTGAAGCAGGTGCGCCGCTAGCAGGGCGGCAGGTATTCCGATAGCAAAATCCCAAGCCTCTACCGATTTTTCCGAAACGCGCTTCTGCAAATTGACGCTCATCCTGGCGTCACACACTGTGTGGCACCAGCGCGACCGAGTGCGCGCCAATCCGTCAATCCCTGCAAGGAAGTCCCAATGAAACGCAATTCCACCCTGCTCATACTGGCGATTGGAGCCGGTGCCCTGCTCTCCGGCTGCCAGAACATGTCCACCGACGGGCTGGTTCAGTCCGGGCTGATGATGGCCAAGGCCGCCACCCTCAGCGACGCGGAGCTCAAACAGGTCGCTGACGAGTCCTGTGCACAGGCCGATGCACAGTCGAGCATCGCTCCCGCTTCCAGCCCCTACACCAAGCGTCTGAACAAGATTGCCGGTGCCCTGGGCAACCAGATCGATGGCATGCCAGTGAACTACAAGGTCTACCTGACCAAGGACGTCAATGCCTGGGCGATGGCCAACGGCTGCGTTCGCGTTTACAGCGGGCTGATGGACATGATGAACGACAACGAAGTGGAAGGCGTGCTCGGCCACGAGATGGGCCATGTCGCCCTGGGTCACATCAAGAAGGCCACTCAGACAGCCTACGCCACTGCCGCAGCGCGTACCGCCGCAGCCTCATCGAGCAACGGCGCGGTTGCGGCGCTGTCGCAATCGCAACTCGGCGACATCGGCCAGGCACTGATCAACGCACAATTCTCTCAATCCCAGGAGTCCGACGCCGACGACTTCTCCTTTGACCTGCTGAAAAAGCGCGGTATCAAGACCGACGGTCTGGCCACAGCCTTCGACAAACTGGCGAAGCTGGACGGCGGTGGCAGCAGCATGTTCAGCGATCACCCTGGTTCGAAGGAACGTGCCGATCACATCCGCCAGCGCATCGCCAACAGCAAGTGATCTCCCGGCGAGTCTCGCTCCCACGAGGCTCGCCGTTTCTTTCAGGGAGCGCCCAGCAGCGCCTTCAGGCGAATGCCGGACGCCCTCCGGCAATGCACCGTTACGCGCTCCAGTCCCAGCCAGCCGGCCATCTCGCGCAATTGCAACGCCAACGCACTCCAGCCCTCTTCCGCCATCCCTTGCTCTTCCTCGTGCACGGCGTGCACCACCAGTTGGCTGGCCGTCCGCTGCGCGCGCAGGTCAACCCGGGCCACCAGACGATCGCCGAACAGGAACGGCAGCACGTAATAGCCGTAGATCCGCTTGTGCTGGGGCGTGTAGATCTCAAGCCGGTAGCGGAAATCGAACAGGCGCTCGGTTCGCGCGCGTTCCCATACCAGTGAATCGAACGGCGACAACAGCGCGCTGGCGTGTACCTTGCGCGGAATGACCGGGTCCGCCACGCAGTAGGCGGATGCCTGCCAGCCCTGCACCTGAACGGCAACCAGCTCGCCGGCCTCCACCAGTTCGGCCAGACGCGCCTTGCTGTCGGCCGGGTCCAGGCGAAAGTAGTCGCGCAGGTCCTTCTCCGTCCCTACGCCAAGCGCACGAGCCGAATGCAGCAGCAGCCGGCGCTGGGCTTCCGGCTCATCCAGTTCGGGGGCATCGAACATGGACGCCGGCAACACCCGTCCGGGCAGGTCGTACAGGCGCTCGAAACCGCGCCGCCCGGCGACCGTAACTTCGCCGGCAGCGAACAGCCATTCCAGCGCGTGCTTTTCCGCGCTCCAGTCCCACCAGGGACCGGCACGCTCCTCGCGAGTGCTCAAGGCTCCGGCGCCCAGCGCTCCCTGGTCGCGCACCGCATCCAGCACACGTCGGATCACCGGCTGCTGTTCCCGACCGAAACGCGCCAACTGCCGGTATATGCCGCGCCCTTCGGATGCCCTGCGCATCCTCCAGCGCATCAGCGGATACAACTCCAGCGGCAACAGCGACGCCTCGTGCCCCCAGTATTCGAACAGCCGGCGATGACGACCGCCGCTCCACGCCGCCTCCTCCAACAAGCCCTGTGGGTAGGCTCCAAGGCGCGAGAACAAGGGAAGGTAATGGGAACGCACGAGGGCGTTCACCGAGTCGATCTGCAGGACACCCAGACGCTCCAGCATGGCGCGGAGATGGCGGCGCTGGAATTCGCCGGAAGGACGCCGCAGCGTGAACCCCTGGGCGGCCAGCGCCAGGCGGCGCGCCTGTTTGAGAGACAGCGACGGAACAATCGACATCGACACACTCCATGACCGGACAGGCCATGGAGCCTAGCGCCATTCGCCACGCACGACTGCCACCGTCGTTCAGGCCGGTACGGCGAGTTGCTTCGGCATCGGGCTGGGCCGGGCGAAGGTGAAGGCGTCCGCCGAGGCACCCCGCTCCTGCAATAGCTCCAGCTTCTGCCTTGCCATCAGCACATCGGGCAACTGGCCGACCGGCAACCACCAGAGCGCCAGGCTCGGGGTGGGTAATTTCTCCATCCAATCGCGCTTGCTGCGCAGCACTTTCAGATGCTCGCCGCAGTAAACGTAATCACGTAGCGCCTCCATCGACTCCCAGACCGACAGGTTGACGATGACCAGCGGATCATCGAACGCGCGGATCGCAGTGGCATCGCCCTCGTCGGTCTGCAGCCGCCAGACGAAGCCAGGGCTGGCCTCCGCCAAGCGATTGATGTGGTCCAGTTGATCGACGAAGCCTTTCATCCGGGGGTGGTCCAGTGGGGCTCGGGCCTTGGCGATGTTGACCTGGGCAAGATGATAGTTCGAAGACATGGGCATTCCCTGGCAAGTTGAAGTAACCCGCACAGCGGCGGGCGGCACGAGAAGGGCCGCCCGTACGCTCAACGACCCATATTGTCCATCCAGAACGGGCGCTCGCTTTCCTCCTGGACATCGGCACGACTCAAGCCGATGTCCTTGAGCGCTTCATCGCTCATCGTAGCCAGCAGGCGGCGCTGACGGGCCAGCTCGCGCCAGCGCAGAACTCGTTGCAGTACACGTCTCCACAGCGGTGCTGCTGGCACCTTGTGGAAGTGGCAGGACATCGATACGAAACCCAGTTGACCTTTCATCGCGCTTCCCTCCGTGTGGGCCTGGATAGAGTTTCCAGCCAGCGCTAAGATCAATCCAACGAATCATTCTTATGCAACCCATCTCGGAGTTTGATGAATGAGCAGTTTCCCCAGTATCGACAGCGAACTCCTGCGCACCTTCGTCGCCATCGCCGATCACGGCGGATTCACCCGTGCCGCCGAGGTGGTCAACCGTACCCAGTCGGCAGTCAGCATGCAGATGAAGCGTCTGGAAGAGGACGTACTGGAGCGCTCTCTGTTCGAGCGCGACGGGCGCCAGGTGCGGCTCACGCCGGAAGGCCAGGTATTGCTCGGCTACGCGCGGCGGATCCTGCGGCTGCAGGGCGAGGTGTTCAACACGCTGCGCCAACCGCACATGGTCGGCGCGGTGAAGATTGGCACGCCGGACGACTACGTAATGCGTTTCCTGCCGGAAATCCTCTCGCGCTTCGCCCAGGCCTACCCATTGGTCCAGGTGGAAGTGCATTGCGACTCGTCATCGCAGTTGTTGATGCGCAACGACCTCGACCTGTCCATCGTGACCCGCGAACCGGGCACCGAGATCGGCCAGTTGCTGCGTCAGGAACCTTTCGTCTGGATGGCCGCGGAGAGCTTCTGCCCGCAGGACCAGCGCCCTCTTCCCCTGGCGATGTTCAATAGCGCCTGCTTCTGCCGCGCCTGGGCCTGCAATGCCCTGGAGGCGATGGAGATCGACTACCGCATCGCCTATAGCAGCCCCAGCCTGTCGGCACTGTTCGCCGTCGCCAGCGCCGGACTCGCGGTTACCGCGCAACTGCGCAGCCTGCTGACCGGCAACCTGCGCATCATCGGCGACGAAGAGGGCCTGCCACTGCTGCCCAACGCCAGCATCGTGCTGCTGCGCGGACAGAAGATGACCCCGGTGACTGACAAGCTGGCGGAGTACATCGTCGAAGGCTTCCGCGCCTGAGACGCACCGCGCGGCGCTGCTGGTATGTCTATTCAACAAATATCCATCGCGCTAAATTAATGCGTAATCACTTGTTCGCCTCGAGCGCTCATCCTGGAGAATGCGATGACTACTTCGGACCCGGCCTGCGAAGCACTCAAACTCGACAACCAACTGTGCTTCGCCCTCTATTCCACCTCCCTGCAAATGACCAAGGTTTACAAACCGCTGCTGCAGAACCTGGGACTCACCTATCCGCAATACATCGCCATGCTGGTGCTGTGGGAAGGCGATGACATCACCGTTGGCGAAATCAGCGCGCGCATGCTCACCGATCCCGGCTCGCTCACTCCCCTGCTCAAGCGGCTGGAAGCGGAAGGTTTGATCACCCGCACCCGCAGCCAGGCCGACGAGCGCGTAGTGCAACTGCGCCTGACCGACAAGGGCCGCGACCTGCGTCGACAGGCGGAAGCCATTCCGGCCTGCATCCTGGCCAGCAGCGGGCTAACGTTGGAGGGGATCCAGCACCTGCAGAGCGAGCTCGTAGCGCTGCGCGATCAGTTGCAAGCCCCGTAGATCGGGGCTTATGCCATTCCGAGGGATTAATTAGCAGGAAATCTTCCATGATTTATCTTGCGCACTAAATTAAATAGAACTAACTTTATCTCTACGAACTCATTAGCGCACAAGATATTAACCAACCAGACAACCGGAGACATCACCATGCAAACCATCAAAGCCCTCTACACCGCTACCGCCACCGCTACTGGAGGCCGCGACGGCCGTGCCATTTCCTCGGATGGCAATCTGGATGTGAAACTGACCACCCCGCGCGAACTGGGCGGCCAGGGTGGCGACGCCACCAACCCCGAGCAACTGTTCGCCGCCGGCTACTCGGCCTGCTTCATTGGCGCCATCAAGTTCGTCGCCAGCCAAAGCAAGAAGCAGATCCCGGCTGACGCCTCGATCACCGGCAAGGTTGGCATCGGCCAGATCCCCGGCGGCTTCGGCCTGGAAGTGGAGCTGAACATCAACCTGCCAGGCCTGGACCACGCCGAGGCCGAAGACCTGGTCGCCCGGGCCCACCAGGTATGCCCCTACTCCAACGCCACTCGCGGCAACATCGATGTACGGCTGAACGTCAGCGTCTGAGTGTCGACGGCAGAAACGAAAGAGCCCGGCAAATGCCGGGCTCTTTCTTGTCTCGGTTCAGGCTCAGGCCTTGACGCGGGACTTGTACTCGCCAGTGCGGGTATCGATTTCGATCGAGTCGCCGATTTCGCAGAAGGCGGAAACCTGCAGCTCTGCACCGTTCTTCAGGCGAGCGGTCTTCATCACTTTGCCGGAGGTGTCGCCACGGACAGCCGGCTCGGTGTAGACGATTTCGCGAACGATGGTGGTCGGCAGTTCGACGGAGATCACCTTCTCGTTGTAGAACACTGCTTCGCAAACGTCGGTCATGCCGTCTTCGATGAAGGTCAGCACGCCTTCCAGGTCGTCTTTCTCGATCTCGTACTGGTTGAACTCGGTGTCCATGAAGACATACAGCGGGTCCGCGAAGTAGGAGTAGGTCACTTCCTTGCGATCGAGGATGATCGGTTCCAGCTTGTCGTCGGCCTTGAACACGGTCTCGGTGCCAGCACCGGTCAGCAGGTTCTTCAGCTTCATCTTGACGACCGCGGAGTTACGGCCGGATTTGTTGAACTCGGCCTTCTGGATCACCCAGGGGGCGCCGTTGATGTTGGCAACCTGGCCGGCGCGGAACTCTTGTGCGGTTTTCATACGATTATCCGATTGGATTGGAGACAAAAAACAGGGGCCATATCATAGCCAATTTGTATAAAAACGCACCAGCCCCGCAGCAAGATCGGTTTGTTCACTCAACCGCCGCTGCCAATTGCTAATCTGCGCCGACCACTGCGGCAGCATCCCGTCGAGGCGCTTCCAGGATTCGCCCAGGTCGCCGCGACCATTCCAGGCCAACCAGAAGTCACGCAGGGTCGAACGCAGCGGTTCGTCAAGCGCCTCCCCCTGCAACGCCAGGAATGCTTCGAGCTTGTCGAGATGCGCGTCGTCATCCTGCCGGTAGATGTGCCAGATGAAAGGCCGCCCCGCCCACTGGGCTCGCACGAAGGAATCCTCCCCACGCACGGCATTGATGTTGCAGCACCAGAGCAGGTGGTCGTAGTCCTCCTGCCGGACGAACGGCAGCACCTGCACCCGCAGCGCATCGCGCACGAACGTATCGCCAACCTGCTGCCCACGTCCCGCCCAGCGCGCCACGTCACTCAGTACACGACCTTCGGGCACCAGTAAAAGCGTGGGCGACAGAGCACCGGCCAGCGCATCGAGCCACGTCGGCAGCGCTGCCATCTCGTAGGCAAATAGAGAGACGAGACGCTCGCCTGACTGCGCCTGCACTCCCAGTGTCGCCAGGAATCGCGCCTGCGCCGCAGGGTCGGCTTGAAACGCGTCGCGCCGCTCGATCAGGCCGGACTCACGCAACAACCCACCGGTGGACGGTCTGAAACCCGGAAAATAGAAGAACTTTTGCAAGCCATTCGGCTGCAGGGACGGCAGCGCATGACAGGAGTCCACCCAGGACTCGGCGCTGAGATATTCGAGATTCAGCCAGAGCGGCGCGATGCTCCGCTCGCACATCGCGGCCACATAAGGTTCCGGCAGCGTGCATGCGAACGCTTCGATCACCACGTCCGCCACCTCGGTCGCGCGCCAGTCCCCGGCCCAATGACGAATCTCGACGCCGGAGTGCACCTGCGACAGGGCATTCGGGTCCGTCTCCGGACAGATGCGTGCGAGAGCATGCTGGTCGTCGACCCACAGACGTACCCGTTGCCCATGCTCAAGCGCCAACTGGCGAGCCAGGCGCCAGGTGACGCCGATGTCGCCATAGTTGTCGACCACGCTGCAGAAAACATCCCAGCTCGCCATTCGCGTCCGCTCAGGTTGGAAAGGCGCCAGTGTACCCGCGAGACACCCTTTTCACCTTAAGCCGATGAATCCGTTGAAAAAACATTTGCGTTTGGGAAAACCTTTGAGTAAAGTGCGCGCCTCGACAGACACAGCGCTGTCGAAACAATCTGGTGAGGTGTCCGAGTGGTTGAAGGAGCACGCCTGGAAAGTGTGTATACGGGAAACCGTATCGAGGGTTCGAATCCCTCCCTCACCGCCAGATCATGAAGAAGCCCGGCTAAGCAATTAGCCGGGCTTTTTCGTTTTGCCTTCACACTTTCCTCACCTGCTGCAAGTTGCCACTTCGACAAATGCAGAACGGCGATTAAACAGTTGTTCGATCATTGACGACTGGCATCTGACGGTCTACCTCCCCCTTCCGGAAACAGCCTACCCGTCGGCCTGACACTCTTTGGAAACACGTCTTTGCCAGATTGGACAGTTTTTGCCCAAATCCGCCTCTGGCAACTGCAAATAGCGGGCTAACATGAAAAAAAAGTGCCGTACTTGCGTTCGGTCAGTTTACTTACTACAAGTAATGAGTACTATGTAGTCCGGCTAATTTCCCAGTCATGGGAGATTGCTTTTAATGGAAATGTCCACCTTAAGGGGAACACGATGAACAACGTTCTGAAATTCTCTGCTCTGGCTCTGGCTGCTGTTCTGGCCACCGGTTGCAGCAGCCACTCGAAAGAAACCGAAGCTCGTCTGACCGCTACTGAAGACGCTGCTGCTCGTGCTCAAGCCCGTGCCGATGAAGCCTATCGCAAGGCTGATGAAGCTCTGGCCGCTGCTCAGAAAGCCCAGCAGACCGCTGACGAGGCTAACGAGCGCGCCCTGCGTATGCTGGACAAAGCCAGCCGCAAGTAATAGATCTTCGGATCTGTTCGAAAAACCGACCCTTCGGGGTCGGTTTTTTTATGCCCGAAGAAAACACCGGGCAAGAAAAAGCCCGCACGAAGCGGGCTCTTTCGACATGCCGGGAAGTTACTGCAGCGGCATCGAGTCCTGATCGACAGTCGCAGCAACCGGAGCGCCATGCCCCTGCTCTTGCGGCTGGGCGATGGCAACCGGCAGACCATCTTCGGCGGCAACCACTTCGCGCACCACGTTCCAGTCCATCTGCATCTGGCTGGCGATGTCCTCGCGCTTGAGCAACGCATTGATCACCGCAGTGTGCTTATCGACCACGGACGGATCGCCGTTGTCATCGATAGGTGCATGGGCCTCCAGATAGATCTTGCCTTCGCTGCGGCCGAACTTGTACGGCTCGTTGATGATACGCACCGGAGTACCCACGGGAATCATCGAGAACAGCTGAGTCACATCCCAGTTGTACATGCGGAAGCAGCCATGACTGGTCCGGGTACCGATACCGAACTTCTTGTTCGAACCGTGGATCAGGTAGCCGTGGAAGCCCAGGCTCATCTTGTAGGGACCCAGCGGGTTATCCGGCCCCGGCGGCACTACGGACGGCAGCGGATCGCCATCGGCTGCGTGCTCGGCACGGATCGATGCCGGAGGGTACCAGGCCGGATCCTTGGTCTTGGCAATCACACTGGTGCTGCCGATCGGCGACCCCCAACCCTCACGACCAATACCCAGGGCATAGGTGTAAACCACGTTCTTGCCCTTCGGGTAGTAATAGAGACGGTACTCGGCAAGGTTTATCACCACGCCATCACGCGGCCCCGGCGGAAGAATGAAACGGGTCGGAATGATGACTTCGGTACCCACACCCGGCAGCCAGGCATCGACGCCAGGGTTTGCGGCGATCATCTCCGAATAGCCGAGGCCGTACTTCTCGCCAAGGTCGGCGAAGGTGTCTTCGTACTTGGCCTTGATCACCTGAACCTGGCCGACGATATCGTCGCCCGGGGGCGGCAACGGCAATTCAATGGCAGAAACTGGGCCGACCGAGAGCAGCGCGGCTAACGACAGCGAGCAGGCGGCAATAACGCGCGACAACATCCGAGGATCCTTGACGAGTGCAATGGGCAAAGGTGAATCAGTTTACCACTGCGAACTGCGTCACTGGGAGATATCAGACGAGCCAGGAGGCCCGCGCGCCGCGCTTTTCCTGTTCCAGTTGTTTCAGACAAGCGCTGCAAATACGACGATCACGCAACAGCGGCTTCTCGAGGCATCGCCAGAGCGGCTGGGCGGGCAACAGGCTGCCGCAGAGCGTGCGGTCGGCAGGCGTGCCCAGCTCCAGTTGGCGCGCAACAAGATGCACCCGGACCTCGCGGCAGGCGAACAGATCCAGTTGCTCATCGGGTTCGATCAACTGGTAAGCGAAGTGAGTCCAGGCGGGGCGCGGCATAGGGGGTTCCAGAAGGGTGCGCAAACATAGCCGAAAGGCCGTTCGCGGGGAAGCCTTGATGCACCGGTTTATCAGAGTAACGGCTTGAGCGTCGGCCAGACATTGTCGAGCAGTTTAGGCTGCGCGACGGTGGCCGGGTGGATTCCGTCGGCCTGCATCATTGCCGATACCCCGCCGACACCTTCGAGGAAGAATGGCACCAGAGCGATCTGCTGCTCCCGGGCAACCGTCTCGAACACTTTGGAAAAAGCATCGGTGTAACGCTGACCGTAGTTCGGCGGCAGCTTCATGCCCAGCAACAGCACCTTCGCCCCGGCCTTGCGGGACTGCTCCACCATAGAGGCAAGATTCTGTTGCAATTGCGCCGGCGCCATTCCGCGCAGACCATCATTGCCTCCCAGCTCGATCACCACCAGCTTCGGCTTCTGCTCCGAAAGCAGCGCCGGCAGCCGCGCGAGGCCTCCCGCGGAGGTATCGCCACTGATCGACGCGTTAACTACCGAGTAGTCGAACCCCTGCTCACGCAGGCGCTTGTCCAGCAGGCTGACCCACCCGTGACTGGTATCCACCCCCAAACCGGCGCTGATACTATCGCCGACGACCAACAGCGTCTGCGCCGCGGCCTGCTGCGTGAACAGAAGCAACGCCAGGCAGCCGCTCAATAGCCATGTACGCATCGGATTCTCCATGAGCGAACGCATTCTCACCGCGCGGAACCTTAGCAAGGTTGTTTCCAGCGCGGAAGGCAAGCTGACCATCCTTCACGACCTTTCCCTGGACCTCTCCCGCGGCGACAGCCTGGCCATCGTCGGCAGCTCCGGCTCGGGGAAGTCCACGCTTCTAGGGCTGCTCGCCGGACTCGACCTGCCCAGTGGCGGCGAGATCGTCCTGCTCGGCCACTCGCTGGGCAGCCTCGACGAGGACGAGCGCTCCCGGGTGCGCGCCGCCCATGTCGGCTTCGTGTTCCAATCGTTCCAGTTGCTCGACAGTCTCAACGCGCTGGAAAACGTCATGCTGCCGCTTGAACTCGATGGCCGCGCCGATGCCCGCCAACGCGCCCGCGACCTGCTGGAGCGTGTCGGCCTGGGCCAGCGCCTGACCCACTACCCCCGCCAGCTCTCCGGCGGCGAACAACAGCGCGTTGCCATCGCCCGCGCCTTCGCTGCCGAGCCGGACGTGCTGTTCGCCGACGAACCCACCGGCAATCTCGACACCACCACCGGCGAGCGCATCAGCGAGCTGCTGTTCGAGCTCAATCGCGAGCGCGGAACCACCCTGGTACTCGTGACCCACGACGAGCGCCTCGCCCATCGCTGCCAGCGCATCATCCGCCTTGAAAGCGGCCACCTGATCGATCACGTCGAACCCTGACGGACGCCCGCCGATGAAGTCACTGTCGCTGTCCAACCTGCTCCGTCTTTCGCTACGCCAGTTATGGCGCGAAGGGCGCAGCGGCGAATTGCGTGTGCTGTTCTTCGCCCTGCTTATCGCCGTGGCAGCCAGTTCGGCCATCGGCTACTTCAGCGCCCGGCTGAACGCTGCAATGCTGGTACGCGCCGCCGAATTCCTCGGCGCCGACCTTGTGCTGAGTGGCACCCAGCCCGCCGAACAACGCCAGATCGACAGCGGCCTCAAGCTCGGCCTGCAGCACGCGAGCAGCGTCGAGTTCTCCAGTGTCGTCGCCACCGACCAGGGCATCCAGCTCAGCAGCGTGAAGGCCGTAGGCGAAACCTATCCGCTGCGCGGCGAGCTCAAGAGCGCCCCGGAACCCCAGCAACCCGAGGTCGAAGGCGGTCGCCCGCAACCGGGCGAGCTGTGGGTCGAGTCGCGCCTGCTGGCCAGCCTGGAACTTAAGGTCGGCGACAGCGTCGACATCGGCCGCAAAAGCCTGCGCATCGCCCGCGTGCTGACCTACGAGCCGGACCGCGCCGGCGACTTCTACAGCCTCACGCCACGCGTAATGATGAACCTGCAGGACCTCGATGCCACGGGCGTCGTGCAACCCGGCAGCCGGGTGCGCTACCGCGACCTGTGGGGCGGCCCGCCGGAGGCGCTGCAAGCCTACCGCCAGGCGACGAACGACAACCTCGCCGCCAACCAGCAATTGCAGGATGCCCACCACGGCAACCGGCAGATCGGCGATGCATTGGGCCGCGCCGAACGCTACCTGAACCTCGCCAGCCTCGCCGCCGTCCTGCTCGCTGGCGTCGCCGTGGCGCTCTCGGCCAATCGCTTCGCATCCCGCCGCTTCGACTCCAGCGCCCTGCTGCGTTGCCTGGGGCTCTCGCGCCGCCAGACTCTGCTGCTCTACGGCACCCAGCTCCTGGCGCTTGGCCTGCTGGCCAGCCTGGGCGGCGCGCTGCTCGGCTGGCTCGCACAACTGGGGCTGGTGAAACTGCTGGGCAACCTGCTGCCACCGCAAATCCCTGGCGGCGGCATCGTCCCCGCGCTGGCCGGCATGGCCACCGGGCTGGTCGCACTGGCCGGTTTTGCACTGCCACCGCTGGCCGCGCTGGGGCGAGTGCCGCCGCTGCGGGTACTGCGCAGCGACCTGCTGCCCGTGCCGATGCGCACCTGGCTGGCGTACGGCTGTGCGCTGCTCGCCCTCGGCCTGATCATGTGGCGCCTCAGCCTGGACGTACGCCTGACCCTCGCCCTGCTGGTCGGCGGCGCCGTCGCCGCGCTGGTGCTGGGCCTGGTGATGCTCCTCGCCCTGCGTGGCCTGCGCCAGAGCCTGCGCAATGCCAGCCTGCCCTGGCGCCTTGGCCTCGGCCAGTTGCTGCGCCACCCGCTGGCCGCCGCCGGACAAAGCCTGGCATTCGGGCTGATTCTGCTGGCAATGGCTCTTATCGCCCTGCTGCGAGGCGAACTGCTGGACACCTGGCACGCACAACTGCCGGCGAACGCACCCAATCATTTCGCACTGAACATCCTGCCCGCCGAAAAGGACAGTTTCGAACAACGTGTAAAGAAGCTCTCGCCCAATGCCGAGGACCTCTACCCGATGGTTCCGGGCCGCCTGGTGGCCGTGAACGGCCAGCCAGTCCACGCACTGAACGAGGACATCCGCAGCGAGCGCGCCCTGCAGCGTGACCTCGGGCTGACCTGGTCGGCGCGCCTGCCCGCCGGCAATCAGATCGTCGCCGGCCAGTGGTGGCAGGCAGGGGAAGGCAACGCACTGCCCGGCGTATCGGTGGAAGAAAAGCTCGCCGGCAACCTCGGCCTGAACGTCGGCGACCGCCTGAGCTTCAGCGTCGCCGGCCAGACCCGTGACGCGCAGGTACGCAGCCTGCGCTCGGTGAAATGGGACAACTTCCAGCCGAACTTCTTCATGGTCTTCGAGCCCGGAACCCTCACCGATCTGCCGGTGACCTACCTGACCAGCTTCTACCTGCCGGCCAGCCAGGAGCGCGACCTGATCGAACTGGCGCGAGCCTTTCCCACCGTCACCCTGCTGCCGGTCGACGCCCTGCTGTCGCAACTGCGCAGCATCCTCGACCAGGTGACGCTGGCCGTCGAATACGTACTGGTATTCGTGCTCGCCGCCGGCTTCGTGGTGCTGTTCGCCGGCCTGCAAGCCACCCTCGACGAGCGCCTGCGCCAGGGCGCCCTGCTGCGCGCGCTGGGCGCCGAACGCCAACTGCTGATGCGCGCGCGGCGTAGCGAGTTCGCCTTGCTCGGCGCAGTCAGCGGGCTGCTCGCGGCACTCGGTTGCGAGCTGATCAGCTACCTGCTCTACCGTCTGGTGTTCGACCTGCCGTGGAGCCCGCATCCCTGGCTGCTGCCATTGCCGCTGCTGGGGGCGCTCCTCGTCGGCGGCGCCGGACTTCTCGGTACTCGTCGCGCCCTGAACAGCAGCCCTCTGCGCCTGCTGCGCGAAGGCTGATCGGGTAGACTCCCGCCATCACATCCAGCACCCCGGAAACCATGAGCCGTTATCGTCCTCCCCGTCCCGCCGGAACACCGCTGATTACCCCCGAAGGCGAAGCGCGCCTGCGTGCCGAACTGCACGAACTGTGGAACGTGCGCCGTCCCCAGGTGACCCAGTCGGTCAGCGAAGCGGCCGCCCAGGGCGACCGCTCGGAGAATGCCGAGTACACCTACGGGAAAAAGATGCTGCGCGAGATCGACAGCCGCGTGCGCTTCCTGCGCAAGCGCCTGGAAAACTGCAAGGTAGTGAGCGAGCGACCGGCCGATCCGAACAAGGTTTACTTCGGCGCCTGGGTCACCCTGGAAGACGAGGAAGGCGAGCAGGCCCGCTACCGAATCGTCGGTCCGGACGAACTCGACCTGCGCAACAACCACATCAGCATCGACTCACCGCTCGCACGCGCACTGGTCGGCAAGGAGCTGGATGCGGAAGTGATGGTGCGCAGCCCCGCCGGCGAGAAGATGTGGTTCGTGATCGAAATCGAGTATCCGTGATCGTCCGCCGCAGTAGCTGCTCGACGCTACGTGCGGACAGGCTCTACGTCAGACTTCACCGGCGCCACGCGCAGTGGTTCGTGACCGGCACCGGGCACTTCAGAGCGGCCGTGGCCGACGCGTGATGAGCCCCTGCCGCGCCACGCGGATCAGTTCGCTGACGGTGGATTCAAGCTGCTCGGCGACAGGTGCCTGAACGACTGCGAAGTCGAAGCTGTCGGAGGGGAAACGGGCTATGTCGGCGACGGTCTCAGCGAACTGGATAAGGAAGGTACGCGAACCGTTCCAGCGCTTGGGCCAGCCATCCAGATAGCGAACGAGAGTGGGCTGATGATTGCCGCCCAGGAGAATCTTCGGGTTGCGGCGCACCAGGCCGGTGGTGATGGGAGCCAGGCGCACGTGCGGGTTGGGACAGGTCATGGTGTCATGTCTCCGCCTCTTGGGTCCTGCTGGACGCGGCGAGAGGCACACCGAAACCAGCGCTTTAGCGGTATTTCGATGTCGGCATCGCCGCATCCGCGCCCCGCAAGTTGCTACTTAAATCGGCGCTGTGCGGCATCCTAGATAAGCCCCGGCAATACTGTCAAGGCAACTGAGGTCGAGGTATCCCCACGATGAGCACTCCCCCGTTACGGCTGTTTTTCGCCGTGCCCTGTCCAGCCCCCCTGACCGAGGCGATCTGTACCTGGCGCGACACCTTGCACCTGGACGGCCAACCCGTCGCACCGGGCAACCTGCACCTGACCCTGGCCTTTCTCGGCGCCGTACCGCGCGGGCGCAAGGCAGAACTGCTGGGCATCGGAGCGAGCCTGCCGCGCCAGAGCTTCATCCTGCGTCTCGATCACCTGGCACGCTGGAAGAACGGCATCCTGCACCTCGTGCCGAGCCACACCCCGGCCGAACTTCACCACCTCGTGACAGTGCTGCGTGACGCTTTGCAATCCGGCGGGTTCGAAGTGGAACAGAGGCCCTTCCACCCGCACCTCACCCTGGCCCGCCACGCCCATACGCTGCCCATCGCGCAACCGGCGTTCGAACTGCCGGCCAGCGCCATCACCCTCTACAGCTCGGAGAACAGCCCTGCCGGCGTACACTATCGTCCGCTCGGCAACTGGCCGCTAGACCACGCCTGACTGCGCATAGTCGAGGAAGCGCCGCAGCCCGGCAGTGGGATACTTGTCGATGTGCAGCGCGAGGAAGAAGGTGCGGCGCAGCGGCCCCAGAGGGCTGTCCAGACGCACCAGCTCGCCGCGCTTCAGCTCCGCCTGCACGACCCGTTGCGACAGATAAGTAATCCCCGCGCCCCGACCGACCAGATGCTTGATCGCCTCGGCGTTACTGATTTCCAGCGGTGAATCGACGCTACCCAGGCGCGGCAGTACCTGCTGCTCGAACGTCACGCGGGTGCCCGAACCCGATTCGCGCAACACCCAGCGCGCCGCCGTCAGATCCTCGATGGTCACCTGCCCCGCCAGCGCCAGGGGATGGTCTGCCGCCGCCACCAGCAACAGCTCATCGTCAGTCCAGGGAGTGAGCTGGATCTGCGGATGCAGGATCGGCGCCTCTATGAAGGCGACATCCAGACGAAACTCCGCCAGCGCCTCGATCACGTCGCGACTGTTGGCCACCTGCAACTGCAAGCGGCTTTCCGGCAGCTCGGCGAGAAAACCGGCCATCACCTGCGGCAGCAGATAACCACCGATGCTGCGGCTCGCGCCCAGACTGAGCTGCACCGGAGACGACTCGAACAGGCTCTCCAGTTCAGCACTCTGCGCCAGCAGCGCGCTGGCCTTGGGATAGAACGCCCGGCCATTGTCGTTCAGCGCCAGGCGTTTGCCGCTGCGGTCGAACAGCCGCGTACCAAGCGCCCGTTCCAGTTCCTGCAGGGCCTGGCTCGCAGCCGATTGCGACAGCGCGATGCGCGTGGCTGCCTGCGTGACATTGCCCAGCTCAGCAATGGCCGTGAAAGTCGCCAATTGACGAAGAGTGATGCGCGGCGCCATATCGATAAAACCGTTCAACCCAATAAGAACAATCTGTTTTTACACTAAGAAAGCCAGGAGCACCATGACATCACCTTACACAAGGAGCCTGTCATGAATGCCCTACGCCGCCTGCCCTATCTCCTCCCCGGCGCCCTGCTTTGCCTGGCCATAGCCTTCGGCTCCCGCCAACTGATGGAAATCCCCGTACTGCAGCACCTCGGACTGGGCAGCCTGACCCTCGCCATCCTTATCGGCCTGCTGGCCGGCAACCTCGGCCTGGCACGCTTCGGCGACATTCGTCCCGGCGTGGACCTGTCGCGCCAGCAACTGCTGCGCCTGGGCGTGGTGCTCTACGGCCTGCGCCTCACGTTCCAGGACATCGCCGCACTCGGCCCGGCAGCCCTGGTGATCGACACCCTGATGGTGACCAGTACCCTCTGCATCGCCTGGTTCATCGGCGAACGCCTGCTGAAGCTGCCCCGGGAGAGCGCCCTGCTGATCGGCGCCGGCAGCGCCATCTGCGGCGCGGCGGCAGTCATGGCCAGCAGTCCGGTGCTCAAGGCCCGCGCCGAACACACCGCCGTTGCGGTCGCCACTGTCGTACTGTTCGGCACATTGGCAATGCTGCTGCACCCGATGATCTATGCCGCACTGCCGAACCTGTTCGGCAGCCAGCAAGCCTTCGGCGTCTTCACCGGCTCGACCATCCATGAAGTTGCGCAGGTGGTCGCCGCTGGCCGCGCAATGGACCCTGCCGCCGCCGACGCCGCACTGATCAGCAAGATGCTGCGTGTCCTGCTCCTGGCCCCGGCCCTGCTGGTTCTCGGCCGTGTTGGCAATACCGCAGCCGCAGAACCGGGCCAGCGTCGCAAGCTGCACATCCCCGGCTTCGCCGTGGCCTTCCTGCTGGTCAGCGGTCTGCGTTCGCTGGGTTGGGTGCCGCATAGCTGGCTGGCGCCGCTGCAGCAGCTCGACGACGTGATGCTGGGCATGGCGATGGCCGCCCTGGGCCTGGCAACCCGCCTGGGCGACCTGCGCAAGGAAGGACCGAAACCGCTGCTGCTGGGCGCCGGTCTGTTCATCTTCCTGTTGGTTGGCGGCGGCCTGATCAACGGCGGCGTGCAGTACCTGTTCCACTGATACGCACGGGCAATGAAAAAGGGCGGACACCAAAGGTGTCCGCCCTTTTTCGCTCGAGGGCCGGCTATCAGCTGGAGAGCTTGCGGTCCAGCGAGAACGGACCAGCCCCGCTGATCAGCAGCGCCACGCTTATCATGATCAGCGTGAAGGCGTATTCGAAGCCGTTGTTGGTGATGAAGAAGCCATTGGCCAGGTGCACGCTGAATACCGCCACCAGCATCGCGACGATCAGCGGAATGCTCGCCAGGCGCACCAGCAGACCCAGCACCAGCGCCAGACCACCGAAGAACTCGGCACTACCCGCCAGGGCAGCCATCAGGTATCCCGGAGTCACACCCAGCGACTCCAGCCACCCTGCCATACCCTGCAGACCCGGACCGCCGAATGCGCCGAAGAGCTTCTGCGAGCCATGAGCCATGAAAGTCAGACCGGTGGTAATGCGCAGAACAGCGATACCGGCGCCAGCATTGGTGGACAGGATGGATTTGATCAGCGAGTTCATGGTGAGTCCTTGTGCAGAGGATAGTGGGCCGCAACCGTGGTTGCTTGAGGATCAATATAGACAATTTATCCGATACAAAAAGCGCAAATTTGCACTCATAACTATCGAATTATTTAATCACTTCTTGATCGCTGCCACGCTCTCCCGTGGCTCCAGGCCATCACGTTCACGCTGATAGGCAAGATAGTACTTGTTGACGCTGCTGACATAGTTCACCACGCCCATGCCTAGCTGCTCGGCCGCCACCCGCTCGACCTGGAAGAACCACTGGTTGGGGTTCAACCCCTGGCGCCGAGCCTCCGCGCGCAGGCTCTGGACTCGCTCGGGGCCGGCGTTGTAGGCCGCCAGCACGAACGCCATGCGGTCACGCTCGCTGATCCGCGGGCTGGAGAAGAAGCGCTTGCGCAGCATCGCCATGTAGCGGCTGGCAGCCTGCACATTGCTTTCCTTCTGGTGCACCGTGTCCACGCCCACGGCGCGTGCCGCCGCCGGCGTGATCTGCATGAGCCCGGTAGCGCCGCCGGAGCCACGAGCGCCGGCATTGAGGTTGGATTCCTTGAAAGCCACCGCCGCCAGCGCCAGCCAGTCGAGACTGCTTTGCGCAGCGAAACGCTGCAGCGTCGGGCGCACCGCCTCCAGTCGCTTGCGGTCAGGCGCCACCAGCGGATTGCGCACCTGGTAGGCGCGCCGGTAGAGACGCTGGAACGCGCTGTCCTGATCGGCCGGCGCGCGGTACTCCTTGAGGAAGCGATTGACGCTGGCACGCAGCATCGGCGCATCGCGGCGCACGTACCAGGTCATGCTTTCGCTGTTGTCGAGCACCAGGTGCCGGTCGATGCGTAGCTTGGTGAAGACCTTGGCCCAGCGTTCGGCGATCGGCTGCTCCACGACCGTATAGCTGTAGATGCCGGCCTGGACCATCTCCAGTACGTCCTCCACGGCCAGCGAAGAATCGGTCCACTCCAGCACCAGCGGCGCCATTCGGCGTTGAGCCAGACGCTCGTTGACCCGCCGCACCGCCTCACCGGCAGCACTGCCGGCGGGCAGCGTGATGGTGCGACCGGCAAGCTGCTCCAGCCGAACGAAGCGGCGGTTGCCTTGCCTGGTGACCAGCACCAGGGGCACGTCTTCCTTCCACGGCAGACTGGCGCTGAGGTTCTGGCCTTCGCGTGCCAGCAGCACCTCGCCGGGCGCTACCAGATCACCCTCGCCGCGCTGCAGGGCGCCGAGCAGTTGATCCTTGGCCTTGGGAATGAACTTGATAGAAAGGGGTTTGCGGCCGGGCGCGGTATCGTTCAGGTATTGCTCGAAGGCCCGCAGGCGACGGTATTCGACGCCGATCGGCTCGCCCTTGATCTCGCCCGAGCTATTGCGGCTCTGGTTGACCAGAACGCGGAGAACGCCACCGGAGCGAATGGCGGCCAGGTCATGGGTACTACCGCTGTCCTGCTCCCAGTTTTCCGGCTGGGTCGTCAGGCGTGCGGACGCCGGCAGCGGCATCAAGGCCACCAGGCACAGCGTAAGCAGCAACAGTCGCGTCATCCAGCTCTCCAGGGGGTTCTCGCATCGGCACCGGCCCGTTCAGAGCGCGGCGTTGGCCGCAAGTTCCCGGCCGCCGAGGGCGCGCGAGAGTCTCACAGCACGAACCGTATGCCAACCCGTAATTCCGGAAGCACTTTCAGAAGTGGCTTCAACTATCTGTTTTTGAGGGATTTTTATTGAAAAACAGAGGTTCTGCTATGCTGCTCGCCCGAACCAAGGGAAGAAACATGCAACTGATCGACATCGGCGTCAACCTCACTCACCCGAGCTTTGCTCCGGAACGTGAAGCCCTGCTCGCCCGGGCTTTCGATGCTGGCGTTACCCAACTGGTGCTGACCGGCACCAGCCTGGAAGACAGCGAGCAAGCCCTGGAACTGTGCCGGCAACTGGACCAGGGCCAGCGACTCTACTGCACCGCCGGCCTCCATCCCCATGAGGCGAGTCAATGGAAAAGCGATAGCGCGCGGGCGCTGCGCGGCCTGTTGAAGGAAGAGCGCGTGCGTGCAGTCGGCGAGTGCGGGCTGGACTTCAACCGCGACTTCTCGCCGCGCCCTTTGCAAGAGAAGGCGTTCGAGGAGCAACTGGCCCTGGCCGTGGAACTGCAGCGCCCGGTCTTCATCCATGAACGCGATGCGGCCGAGCGGCTGCTGGCCATCGTCAAGGACTTCCGCGACCGGCTGCCCGCCGCAGTGGTGCACTGCTTCACCGGCGAACGCCGAACGCTCTACAACTATCTCGACCTGGACCTGCACATCGGCATCACCGGCTGGATCTGCGACGAACGCCGCGGCACCCATCTGCAGGAGCTGGTGAAGGAGATTCCCGAGGGCCGGCTGATGCTGGAAAGCGACGCTCCCTACCTGCTGCCGCGGACCCTGCGGCCCAAGCCCAAGCATGGCCGCAACGAGCCGGCCTACCTGCCCGAGGTGCTGGCCTGCGTAGCGCTGCATCGAGGCGAAAGCGAGGAGTGTGTCGCGGCCCACACCACCGACTGCGCACGGCATTTCTTCGGCCTGCCGGAGATGTGAAGCCGCGCTCAAGATTGCGGCCCGGCGGCCGTTAACCCAGGTGTCGAAGGCGGCTTGATCCTTATCAATAACCGGCCTTCATCCTTTTCAAGACAATGGCGGCGCCTTGCCACCATTCGACCGACAAGAAGACAGCTATGGCCGCCTGGATCCGCGATATTTCCCTCAAGTACAAATTCTGGGCCGTGAATGCGGTCGCCTTCGTTACCACCCTGCTGCTGGTGCTGTTCGCCATGCACCAGGAGCTGGACGCCCGCAACCAGCAAGCCCGCCAGAGCGCCGAAGCCCAGGCCCAGTTGCTCAAAAGCTGGCCGGCGGGCACTCCCTTGCCGGGCGCCACCCACCTCGTTAGCTTCGCTGCCGGCAGCGCTCCGCAGATCGCAGGCGTCGACGCCTCTGTCCTGTCCCGCGCCAGTGGCTGGGTCGAGCTGCCCGAAACAGAGACCCACTCAGGCACACTGACCGGCGCATACGTGCAGGACATGGGCAACGGCCAGCGCATCGCGATACTTGCCTACGGCACCAGCTTCTGGAATGTGTTCGAAGACCGCGCGCTGCCCTATGCCGGCGCCGTGATGATCCTGATGCTGGCCCTGCTCGCCGCCTCGCAATTGCTGATCCGCTTCATCCTCACTCACCTGCTCACCCTGCGCGACGTGATGCTGCACGTGGAGAAGAGCGGCGACCTGTCCGCCCGCGTACCACTGGACAGCCGTGACGAGGTGGGCCAGATGGCCACCGCCTTCAACGCCATGCAGGCCGGTTACCAGCGCGTGGTCGGCACCGTCGCCCAGGCCGCCGGGCGCCTCGATGAAGGTGCGCGCAGCCTCGCCAGCACGATGGGCCAGGTACGCCAGGGCATGCTCGGCCAGCAGAGCGAGACGGATCAGGCCGCTACCGCCATCAACGAGATGTCCACCACCGTCCACCATATCGCCCAGCACGCAGCCGATACCCGCGACCAGTCGCAGGAAGCCGACCGCCTGGCGGGCAATGGCCAGCAGGTCGTCGGCCGCGTCGGCCAGTCCATCGCGGGACTGTCCCAGGGTGTACAGCAGACCGCCGAAATGATCCAGCAACTGGCCCAGGACAGCCACAAGATCAGCAGCGTTGTCAGCGTCATCCACGGCATTGCCGAACAAACCAACCTGCTGGCCCTCAACGCCGCCATCGAAGCCGCCCGCGCCGGTGAAATGGGCCGTGGCTTCGCCGTGGTGGCCGACGAAGTACGCAACCTGGCCAAACGCGTGCAGGACTCCACCGACGAGATCACCCAGATGATCAATGCCCTGCAATCCGGCACCCGTGATGCCGTGGAGTTCATGCAGGAAAGCTCGATCAAGGCCGACGGCTGCGTCGAGGAGGCACGCGAAGCCGGCGAGGCGCTGGCCGCCATTGCCAGCGCAGTGGCGCTGATGCGCGAAAGCAACACGCAGATCGCCGTGGCCGCCGAACAGCAGAGCCAGGTCGCCGAAGAGATGACCCGCTCGGTGGTGGGCATTCGCGATGTCACCGAACTGACCGTCCAGCAAACCGTAGAATCGGCCAGCACCAGCCATCAGTTGGCCGACCTGGCCGGCGAACTGAGCCGGGCCATCGGCCAGTTGCGCCTGTAAATCCTATTGCGCGCATAGCCAGCACCGATTGGAGCAGCGCTCCAGCCAGCGCCTAGACTGCCGATACGACTCCCGCCGCACTGGCGGGTCCGTATCTGCACAGGAGCTCGCTCATGGCCAGACGCCGACCCAACCTGCTCGCCTGGCAATGGCAGGGTTACGCAGCCAACCACCGCAACGCCACCAACCTCGCACTGCACATCATCGCCGTACCGCTGTTCATCCTCGCCGTGCCGATCCTCGTCGGCGGCCTGTTCCGCCTGAGCTTGAGCGGCATCGTCCTGGGCGTGATCGGCATCGTCGCCTCGCTTGCGATCCAGGGGCGCGGCCACAAGCTGGAGGATCAGGCACCGGAGCCGTTCACCGACCGCAAGGACGCTATCGGCAGGCTACTCGCCGAACAATTCATCACTTTCCCCCGCTTCGTCCTGAGCGGAGCCTGGTGGCGCGCCTGGCGAAATCGGCGGCATTGAAAGGGGGCGCGGCATTTCGGCCATTCAAGTCCGGAGGGTGTTCGCCGATATAATCGTCGAGATTTCGTCACGAGCTGTTGAGATGTCGGTTCTTCGTCATTTTTTTGGCTTTTTGGCCTGCCTGATAATTGGCAGCCAGGTGTCGGCAAGCCAACCCGCCCCGCGGACCACCGAGCGCAAGGTCCTGGAACTGGTGGTCGCCGGCTATCCCGAAGCGAGCCGAAGCCTGTCGCTGAGCGCTCTCGAGCGCTTTCCGCACCGGACCTATTCCGCCGTGCTGGACGATGAAAGCAGCGTCTCCCACTGGCAGGGGGTACCGCTGAGCCTGCTGTTCGACGAAGCGCAGCTCAGCCGTGCGAAACGCCTGCGCGTCGAAGCCCTGAACGACTTCTCGGCACTGATCCCGCTGAACGACCTCACTACCTACGAACCAATCCTCGCCTACCGCCGCGACGACCGCTACATCGGCATCAGTGAGCGCGGCCCGTTGTTCATCATCTACCCGCAGGTGCGACATCCCGAGTTGTGCACCCAGCTCTACTTCAACCGATCCGTCTGGCAGGTCAGCCGCATTACCCTGGAGTGATCGCCGTGCCCCCCCATCCAAGACGACGGCGCCTGCGCCGACTGACCTTCCTCGTGCTCTGCTGCCTGATAGCAGGCCTCACGGTCTGCGCCGGCGCCGCCCTGCTGATGGTCAACCAGCACGCCCGCCAACTGGCGCGCCCCAATACCCACAGCGAGCTGTGGCAGGCGTACCAGTTGCATGCCGAGCTGGAGCGCTCCCTGGAAACCGCTCAGGCCGTGCTCGACGAGCGCGCCGACAGCGACGCCCTGGCCACCCGCATCGAAGTGCTGGCCAGCCTGCTGCCGCCGCTGCGCACCACCTCGGTATTCAGCCACCTCGCCGAACCACGCCCGGAGATCGACGAAACCCTGAATCGCCTCGAACGCATCAGTGGCGACTGGCTCAAGCGCGCCCCCTGGGGGCAGCCAGCCGCAGCGCGCAATATCGCGGAAGAAATGCTCCGCCAGTTGCCGCTGCTGCTCAAGCCGACCCACGAGATCATCGTCGCCACCCACATCGCCCAGACCAACATGCTCGACGACGAGCGCCAGGATCTCCAGCACGCCTTCGTCCTGCTCGCCTGGGTGCTCGCCGGGCTGGGCATCTGCTGCGTACTGCTGACCTTGCGGGTGATCGCCAATTCGCGGCGCAAGCTGCTGCTGACACAGCGCCTGAACGATCTCAACCAGTCCCTGGAGCGGCGCGTGGAACAGCGCACCCAGGAGCTGACGGAGCGCAAGGCGCTGCTGCGCTACATACTCGATACCAGCCCCAGCGACGTGGCGTTGCTCAATGACCGCGACAGCCACGCCCACTACGTCAGCCCGCGCCTGCTGCAGCGCACCGGGGCCGACGACGAAAGCTTCAACCTCACACGGCTGTTCAACGACCCCGACGAGGAAAGCCGCTTCCTCCAGGCACTGGATGAATTCGGCCGGCTGGATGGCTGGGAAACCCGGCTGGCCGGCGACCCACCGTACTGGGCGGTGGTCTGGGCGCGGCGCCTGAACGTCGAGGGCCAGCCCGCCTCGCTGGTCTGGAGCTTCGACATCAACCAGCGCAAGGCCATCGAGCAGGAACTGCGCCTGCTCGCCACCACCGACCCGCTGACCGGCCTGCAGAACCGCCACGCCTTCGTCAAGCGCGGCGTCAGCCTGCTCAAGAGCGCCCAGCGCTATCACCGCCAGTGCTCGGCGCTGATGTTGGACATCGATCATTTCAAGCGTATCAACGACACTCACGGCCATGCCTTCGGCGATGCCGTACTCAAGGCAGTGGCCGCAGAGCTGAGCCAGGGACTGCGCGAAGTCGACCTGCTCGGCCGGCTGGGCGGCGAGGAGTTCGCCGCGATCCTCCCGGAAACCGATCCGCAGCAGGCGCTGCAGGTCGCCGAACGGCTGCGCACCGCCGTGCAGTCACTGATTTTCACCGGTGAAGACGGCAGCCGCCTGGACCTGACGCTGAGCATCGGGGTGGCCGAGCGGCGGCCCGGCGAAGTGCGCCTGGAGGACCTGCTGGCCCGCGCCGATCGCGCGCTCTACCGAGCCAAGGCTGGCGGGCGCAATCGCACCGAACAGGCGCCCAGCTAGCCGAAGATGGTCACCGTCTGCCGGCTGATCGCCAGCAGATTGCCGTCCGGCGCCCAGCACTGGGCAGCGATGTGGCCGTAGCCGTCGCGCGCGTGCTCGATGAGTGCCCGGTACTGGCACCAGCCATCGGCCGGCATCTGAGCCTGGGGCTGGATGAATTCGACGGTCCAGGTCAGCGAACTGGATGGCGCCGGCGACTTCAGGTGCGGCAGCGTCGCCGGCGGCCAGGCATCGATCAGCGCCAGCAGGTGGGCGATGTCCATCCGCTCACCGCGCACATCGTCGCTGCGCAGGCGCATCCAGCCGCCCATTTCCAGTTCGCGGCTGGAAGAAAACGGCATGTGCCCCAACGCCCAGCGCATGGCGATATGCTGGGTGAACGCCGGCATAACCTTGCGAATGTAGGGTAGTTCCTGGCAGTGCTCGGGCTGTTTGAACGACGGGGCTGGCAGGTTCTCCACCGCGACGCTGGATGTCCGCGCCTCGCCGAAGCTGCCCTGCACCAGCGCAACCACCTGGCCGTTCTGCACCACGCGGCAGAACACCTGGCTCACCGACTTGCCCTCGCGCAGCGCCTCGGCCTCGAAGCTCACCGGCACTTCCACCTCCACCGGCCCGACGAAGGTGATCGCCAGCGAACGCACGGGGCGCCCGTCATGGGTCACCGCGCGCATGGCCTCGTAGGCCGCTGCGGCGACCAGGCCGCCGAAGCTCGCCCGTCCTTGTGCCCAGATCGTCGGAATGACCACGGAACGCGGCGAGGCGCGCACTGCCTGAAGCATTTCGGTGAAAGTCATGGATCGCTTCCAGTGTGGGATTGGCAGCGATCTTATGTCCTCGAGGCGTGTACGCAAACCATCCAAAGCGTTGCTCGCCAAGGAAAATGCCCCGCCATCAACGCCCCGCATGGGGCTCAGCGCAACGCCTTCTGCAACGCGTCGAGGCTCTCGTCGGCCAGGCGCCCGGCGAGGTCATGGCGAGCATTCCAGTGCGGCTGCAGCGGCATCAGATCCAGCTCGCGCTCGCTGCGGATCAGCCACTGCTCGTAGTCGTGCCAGTCGCCCAGCGTGGACTGCGCATCCTTCAGCGGAGCCAGCAGGCTCTGCGGTACCGCCGATTCCTTCGGGTACATCTCCAGGGAGTAGCGCACGCGCTTGATCAGCAACCGCAGGCGATGACGGTCATGCGCTGGGTCCTTCAACGCCGCGCGCAGCCTTTGCCATTGCTTTGCCAGACGTTTGCGCACCGTCGCGTGCAGACCGTCCAGCACGCCATGCCGCTGTGCCGTGCGCCACAATTGCGGCCAGCCGTCCAGGCGCATCAGCAGGCGCTCCCACTGCGGGCTGGCCAGCAGCGCGATGTAACCCGACAGCAGCGCCGGACGACGCAACGCCGCGGCGTGCTCGTAACCTTCGGCTTCCAGCACCGGCAGCAGCACTTCCAGGTCGCGCAACGGACCGCTCAGGCGCCCCACGTCAGCGAGCGACTCTTCCAGCTCGTCGATGCCCGGCATCCCGCGCACCGCATGCAGCAGGCTGCGCAAGCGGCGCACGGCGATGCGCAGATCGTGCAGCGCTTCGGGATCGGAACCGGCACTCAAACGGGCAGAGGCGGAGAACAGCGCAACTTCCTCCTCGATCAGATGGGTCACCAGGTAATCGCTGAAAGAAGACACGGCAAGCTCCATGCGGTAGGGGTGAGTTCTCAGGTTAGTTGCCGAGGGGGTGGCGACAAGTGTCCGAAGTCATGCTTCAGTGCCGTCGCCAGCGCCAGGGCAATGCACGCCGCAACCGTGCCAGGTGCCCGCGCAAGCGTGGCGGATCGGGCGCCTCGCCTGCATAGCGCTGCCTCTCGAAAGCCTCGCTATACCGCCGGATCGGCTCGGCCTGCGCAGGCAGTGCGAGCATGGCGCGCCGAGCGAAGTCCCGGTGCCCCTCGCCCGCGTCACGTCGCAACCCATGAGGCGCGAGCAGACGTTCGAAATGCTCGAAGCTGCGTAGCTGGGCATCCCGATCGCGCCGCCAGGGCTTGAACAACCACAGCGCCAGCCCCGCCAGCAGCAACGCCCCGCCGCCGACCAGCAACAGCGCCACCCAGGGGCTGTCGAGGCCGCCGAACCAGCGTCGGAACAACTCGCCCTGCTGGTCACCCTGATAGCCCAGCACCCAGCGCTGCCAACCATAGTTGACCTGATCCCAGGCCAGGCGCAGCTCATTGAGCAGACCGACACCGCGATAACGCAGCGGCGAGAACGGATTGTCGGCGAGGAAACTGCCCTCGGCACTCATGGCCTGCTCCAGCCCCTGCTCGATGCGCTCAGGCGACACCGCGCCGGTCGGATCCACGCGGGTCCAGCCGATACCCGCCTGCCAGTACTCCACCCAGGCGTGGGCATCGAACTGATGCACCAGCACGTAATTGCCGGAAGGGTTCACCTCACCGCCCTGGTATCCAGTCACCACCCGCGCCGGAATCCCCGCCGCCCGCAGGACGAACGCCGTGGCCCCGGCATAGTGCTCGCAGAAGCCGCTGCGAGTGTCGAACAGGAAACCGTCGATCCGCTGCGCACCGGTGGCCGGCGGCTTGAGGGTGTAACGGTAGGGCTGCTCGCGGAACTGGCGGAGTACGGCCTGCACCAGCTCCGATGGCTGCGGATAGTGCTCACGCAGCTCCCTGGCCCAGGCCCGCGCGCGCGGATTGCCGCTGAGCGGCAAGCCCAGGTTGAGGCGCCCGGCGCGCCGGCTGTCACCCGGTTCGAGCAGCGCGGCCGGCCACGACGTCGCGCTGTAGAGATAGCTCTGCTGCACCGGATCACGACGTTCCAGGCGGAAGTCACCCATCAGCCGCGCATCGCCCGGCCCGTTCTGCACCACGTCCAGCGCGAACAGCCAACGGCGGTCGCTCGGCTCCATGATCACCTGATACTTCAGCGGCGTTCCGCGCCGCTGCCACTGCGGCTCGCGGCTGCCGCTCGCGCGGACAGCCTGAGTCCAGCGCTCGCCATCGAAGTTTTCCAGGGTCAGCGCCCGCCAGTACAACTGGGCGCGCGGCGGAGTCGTTCCCTCGAAGCCGACACGGAACGCCAGCTCGGTGGATTGGCTCAGCTCCACCATGTCGCCGGGCGACATCGAATCGCTCAGCCCGGTGATGGACTTGCCGCTCGGCATCGGCAGCGACCACAGCGGCCCCATGCGTGGGAACAGCACGAACAACAGCAACATCAGCGGCAGCGCCTGCAACAGCAGCGCACCTGCAAGGCGCAGCGTGGAACCGGGGCGCGTGGCGAAACTGCTTTGTTGCAGGCCAATCAGCGCCGCCAGCAGCGCCATCACCGGCAGCACGCTGAAGGCGGCGGCGAGGATGCCATCCTCGAACAGGTAGCTGGTCACCACCGCGAAGAACCCGAGCAGGATCAGTACCCAGGCATCGCGCCGGGTCTTGAGTTCGACCAGCTTGATGACGAACGCGGCGATCAGCAGCACCACGCCGGCATCCAGCCCGATCAGCGAGCCGCGCGAGTACCACACGCCCAACCCGGCAGCGGCCACCAGCGCCAGCTTGGCAACGCCGTTGGGATAGTTGGCGCGCATGCGGAACACCTGGACGCGCCACCAGGCGCAACCCAGCCACAGCCCGACGATCCACAGCGGCAGATGCCCCAGGTGCGGAATGATCACCACCGCCTGGGCCACCAGCAGCCAGGTCAGCGCGACCCGTGGAATACCCTGGGCGGCGCTCATGTACGCCCCCCGAATAGCGCGAGCGCGCGCAGGCAGGCGTCGCGATGGGCATCGCCCGTAGCCACCGGCAATTGCACGCCCGGCAGGCGCAGGCCGAACGGCTGCTGGCGCAGCGAGAGCTGCAGCACCCAGTAGCACAGGCGCGACAGGCGCCCCTCGATATCCCCGCCAAGAAGATTGAAGTCCAGCCAGAGGTTGCGCCCGGACAACGCCGAAAAGTCCTTCACCAGCAAGCCCTGCCCTCGCGAGTAGGCTTTCCAGTGAAGGCGTCGACGCGAGTCGCCGGGCTGGTAAGGCCGCAGCCCCTGGAAATCATCGACACCCTGGCCACTGGGACGCATGCCTTCGTCTTCATCGTCAGCCACCCCGCTCTCCAGCGGCAGATCGCTGGCCAGTGGACGCGGGTAGACCAGCCCGGCCTGATCCAGGTCCAGCCAGCTCCAGGCCACCAGCAGGCCCAACGGGAATCGGCTTTCGACCCGCAGCCGGCCGGGCCGCAGCCAGCCCCTGCGCTGCGCTGGCTCAGCCAGATGCAGCTCCTCGGCGCCGTCGGCCCGCACATCGGCGAAATGCAGTTGATCCTGCGCCCAACCGATGCCGATGGCCTGGCGGGCGCGCCCCTCGCCTTCCAGGCGCACGCGGAAGCCGACCTGCTCGCCGACGAACACCGGCGTCGCGCCCAGCGAAGTGAGGCGCAGGCCACCCAGGTTGCGGTAGGTATGCAGGATGGCGACGATGAACATCGATAACAGCAGGAACGTCAGCCCGTAGGCCAGGCTGTTCTGGTAGTTGATCGCGGTGAGCAGCATCAGCGCCAGGGCAACGCCAAACGCCGCGCCCTGCCGCGTGGGAATGATAAATATGCGCCGCTGGTTGAGCTGCAGTGACGTCGATGGCGGAATGCGCCTGGCGATCCAGCTCTGCCACAGCGGCCTGACCCTGACCAGCATGGCAAGCCCTCAGAGCGCCGGCACTTCGCGCAGCAACCACTGCACCAGTGCGCCACCACCATGCCCGGCCGGATCGGCCTGGTCGCGCAAGCGGTGGCCGGCCACCGACGGCAGGACCGCCTGCACATCCTCCGGAATCGCGTAATCGCGGCCAGCCAGCAGCGCCCAGGCACGAGCGGCGGCCAGCAGCCCCAGACTACCGCGCGGCGACAGGCCGAGCGCGAAGGCCGGCTGGCTGCGCGTGGCCTCGACCAGGCGCAGCACGTAATCCACCAGCGCGTCGCTGGCGCGCACTTGCAGCACCTCGGCCTGCAACGCCACCAGTTCCTGCGGGTCGAGCATCGGTTCCAGGCGCGGCAACAGGTCGCGGCGCGCCTCGCCCAGCAGCAGCGCCTTCTCCGCCGCGCGCCCCGGATAACCGAGCGACAGGCGCATGAGGAAGCGGTCGAGCTGGGACTCGGGCAGCGCGAACGTGCCGCCCTGGGTCACCGGGTTCTGCGTGGCGATGACGAAGAATGGCTCGGGCAGCGGACGGGTCGCGCCCTCGATGGTCACCTGTCCTTCCTCCATCGCCTCCAGCAGCGCGCTCTGGCTCTTGGGCGTGGCGCGGTTGATCTCATCGGCAAGCACCAGCTCGGCGAAGATCGGCCCGGGGTGGAAGACGAACTGCCCGGTGTCCTTGTCGAACACCGAGGTGCCCAGCACGTCGCCGGGCAACAGGTCGGAGGTGAACTGGATGCGCTGGAAGCTGAGCCCCAGCACCCGCGCCAGAGCGTGGCTGAGCGTGGTCTTGCCCATGCCGGGAAGGTCTTCGATCAGCAGATGACCGCGCGCCAGCAGGCAGGTCAGTGCCAGGCGCACCTGGACCTCCTTGCCCAACAGAATCTGATCCACAGCCTTCAGGCAATTCTCCAGCTTGGCGCGCATCCTGACCTCTCGCTCTAGGAAAACTCCGATCCTACTGGCCCAACGCTAGCCATCATAGGCTCGGACACATTTAGTCCCCAATCTGTGATCCAGCGCTTGCCTGGCTGGCATTCAGCGCCCCAGCAGGCGCTCCACCAGCCAACTGGCCGCCGGCCCGGGCGAGCGCTGCCGCGACCAGATCACATCCACCGCCACCCGACGCGGCCAGCCAGCCACCTTCAATTCCCGCATACGGCCGGCGGCGAAGCGGCCGACCATCCAGCTCGGCAGCTCGATCCAGCCGAAGCCGAGCACCGCCATGTCCAGCAACAGCAGGTAGTTGGGCGCGCTCCAGCAGCGTCCGCCGGGAGACGGCGCGGCATCGTCGAGATAGGTGTTAAGACGCAGCGCGCGCCAGGCCAGCAAGTCCTCGCGCTCTACCCGCTCCTGGGTGGCCAGCGGATGGCCGTGGCTGACGAAGACGCCGAACTCGGCCTGCTCGCTCAGGGTCGCCGAGCCGATGTCCGGCGGATACTCGCGCTGCGCCGCCAGCAGGCCCAGGCTGGCGCGGCCCTGGACCACCAGGTCGAGCACGTCGCTGTCTTCGGCGATCAACCATTCGAATTCCAGCTCGGGGAAGCGCGCGTCGATCTCCGCCAGGCGCTCCTCGAACTGAGCCGACTGATAGGTATCGGACATGGCCAGCGTCACTCGCGACTCCAGCCCGCCCACCAGCAGGTTGGCGAACTGCCCGAGGCGATCGTTGGCCATCAGCACCTATTCCACACGCCCCAGCAACGCCTTGCCGGCCTCGGTGAGTTGCGGCTGGCGGGAGGTGCGGTCGAACAGCGGCAGGCCGAGATCGATCTCCAGGCGGGCGATGGCCTCGCTGACGGTGGACTGGCTCTTGCCCAGCTTGCGCGCGGCGGCGCTGAAGGAGCCGAGCGTGGCGGCCTCGGCGAACGCCTGCAGTGATTCGGGGGAAAAGTGCATGAGCATCCTCCATCGGTTTTCCCGATGGTAGCCAACTTAAAGTTAACCGGTCGACCGATGATAATAGCCACGGACCGACGGAGTCGGCCTTGTTTCACTGTGTCTGGAGATCAACCGTGAGCCCGAGCAAATCCCTGAAGGAGCGGCTGTTCCACGCCCTCCTCTTCGAAATCATTGCGGTCGCCATCTGCGCGCCGACGCTGGCCTGGCTGATGGATAGGCCGTTGGGCCACATGGGTGCCCTGACGCTGATGTTCTCCGCCATCGCCACCCTGTGGAACATGCTCTTCAACGCAGGCTTCGACCGGGCGCAGCGGCGCATGGGCTTCAGCCGCACCCTGCCGGTGCGCGTGCTGCATGCCTCGCTGTTCGAACTGGGGCTGATCTTCCTGCTGGTGCCGCTGGCTGCCTGGTGGCTGTCGGTGAGCCTGCTGGAAGCATTCATCCTGGATATCGGCCTGATCCTGTTCTTCCTGCCCTACGCCATCGTGTTCAACTGGAGCTACGACGTGCTGCGGGCGCGCTGGTTCGAGCCGGCGCCGGCCGCGGCCACCGCGAAGTAAGCCGACGGCCTGGCGCTGCACCACCCTGAGAAAGCAGCCCTCCGGAAACGACAAAGCCCGCATCAAGCGGGCTTTGTCGTTTTCGTGCGTGGCGTTCAGGCGAGGCTGGCGACGATATCGCGCAGGGCCTTGCCCGGGTCGGCGGCCTGGCTGATCGGACGGCCGATCACCAGGTAGTCGGAGCCGTTGTCCAGCGCCTGGCGCGGGGTGAGGATGCGGCGCTGGTCGTCCTGGGCACTGCCGGCCGGGCGAATGCCGGGGGTGACCAGTTGCAGGGCCGGATGCGCGGCCTTGAGCGCCGGCGCTTCCTGGGCGGAGCACACCAGGCCGTCCATGCCGGCCTTCTGTGCCAGTGCCGCCAGACGCAGCACCTGCTCCTGGGGCTCGACGTCCAGGCCGATGCCGGCCAGGTCCTCGCGCTCCATGCTGGTCAGCACGGTCACGCCGATCAGCAGCGGCTTCGGGCCGTTGAAGGCTTCGAGGGTCTCGCGGCAGGCGCTCATCATGCGCAGGCCGCCGGAGCAGTGCACGTTGACCATCCACACGCCCATCTCGGCGGCGGCGCGCACGGCCATCGCGGTGGTGTTGGGAATGTCGTGGAATTTCAGGTCGAGGAAGACTTCGAAGCCACGGCCGTTCAGGGTTTCGACGATACCGGCGGCGCAACTGGTGAACAGCTCCTTGCCCACCTTCACCCGGCACAGCTTCGGGTCCAGCTGGTCGGCCAGCGCCAGCGCGGCTTCGCGGGTGGGGAAATCCAGGGCGACGATGATCGGGGTCTGGCAGGCGGACATGGGCTCTCTCGCGGGTATCGAAAAAATCGGCGCGCATTGTCGCAGAAACGTGCCGACTTCCGTAGCCCGCCTGGCAGGAATGCTCAGGCGCTCAAGCGTTCGCGCAGGCGACCGAGCATTCCCAGCAGGCTGCCGACCTTTTCCCGCTCACGCTCCTCGCGCGGCACTTCGGCGATCCGCGCCACCCTGGGCGCGGGCTGGGCACGCCATAGCAGCGCCTGCTCGGCGGCGGCTTTCAGGCCCTTCTCGAACAGGCCACGGCGAATCGGCTTGGGCAGGTAGCGGAAGATCTGCGCCTGGTTGATCAGCGCCAGCAGTTCCTGGGTGTCGCGGAATGGCGTGACGACAATGCTGAGCAGGCGCGGATGAGCCTGGGCCAACGACTTGAGCAGCGGCGCGGTGTCCTCGCCAGCGAGCTTGAGGTCGCTGACCAGCACATCGATCGGCTCGCTGTTCAGGCGCAGGATCGCCTCCGCCAGGTTGCGCGCACGGTGCAACTGATGATTGCCGGCGCTGCAGAACTCGCCGACGCAGGCCAGGGTTTCCGCATCGTCGTCCAGCAGCAGCACGTTGAGCGGCGCGGCCACGCGGCTGATGACCTGCGGGTCCAGCGGCGCCGACGAAGCCTGGCGCTGGGCGATTTCCGCCGCCTGGCGCAAGGTGAAGGCCATCTCCTGCGGGTCCCAGGGCTTGGTCAGGTAACGGAAGATGCCGCCGCTGTTGAGCGCATCCACCGCCGCGTCGAGATCGGAATAACCGGTGAGCAGGATGCGCAGGGTGTCCGGGACTATCTCCCGCGCCTGGGCCAGCAGCTCGGCGCCGGTCATCTGCGGCATGCGCTGGTCGCTGACGAGGATGTCCACCCGCTCCTCGCGCAGGCGCTGCAGCGCCTTGTGCGGGTCACTCTCCACCAGCACCTCATAATGGCGCCGGAACTGCATCGCGAGGCTGCGCAGGATGCGCTCTTCGTCGTCGACGAAAAGAATGCGGACAGGCTGCTGGCTCATCTTCAGGCACTCCGTTTCAGTTCGTTGTCCTGCCTCAGCGGCAGGCTGATGAGAAATCGCGTGCCGCGCCCAGGCTCCGACGCTACGCGGATGCGGCCGCCGTGGTCCTGGACGATCTTGTAGCTGATCGACAGGCCAAGCCCGGTGCCCTGACCCACCGGTTTGGTGGTGAAGAACGGGTCGAAGATGCGTGCGCGAACCTCTTCGGTCATGCCCTTGCCGTTGTCCTGCACCGAAATGTGCACGCTCTGCTCGTCAGCCCAGGTTTTCACCTGGATCAGTCCGAAGCCCTCCATCGCCTGCGCTGCGTTGGTGAACAGGTTGAGCAGTACCTGATTGATCTGGCTCGGCGCACAGGCGACCTTGGGCAGCGCGCCCAGTTGGGTTGCCACCTCGGCCTTTTCCTTGACGCTGTTGCGGGCGATCAGCAGCGCACTGCGCACACAGTCGTTGAGATCGACTTCCTCGCTGCGGGCGCGGTCCAGGCGGGCGAAGTCCTTCAGGCCGCCGACCAGCTCGCCGATCTGCGCGAGGCCGAAGTCGGTATCGCCGAACAACTGGTCGAGGTCGCCCACCAGTTGCTCCAGCGCGGCGTCTTCACGAGCCTGCTCGAACGCGGCGCGGGTGCGGGCCAGGTAGTCGGGGTCGCAGGCCGGGTCATCCAGGCATTCGTTGAGCAGCGCCTGGGTCTCGGCCAGGCTCAGAAGCGGAATCAGCAGCTCGCGCAGCAGGCCAACGTTGTTTTTCACGTAACCCAGCGGGGTGTTCAGCTCGTGGGCGACGCCAGCGACCATCTGACCGAGGGACGCCATCTTCTCCGACTGCACCAGTTGCGCCTGGGATTCGCGCAGGTCCTGCAGCGTCTTGTGCAGCACGCGGTTGCGCTGGGCGACGCGCTGCTCCATTGCCTTGAGCAGGTCGAGCACCGTACCGAGGCCGAGATAGCGTCCCTGCTCGTCCACCAGAATGAAGTCCTCGGTGATCGGGTAGCTCAGTTGCGCGGTGACCTGTTGCGCCGCTTCCTCCAGGCTCAGGTCCGCGCGAATCTTCAGCGGTTCGGGGTTCATCACGTCGCGCGCCGGGCGGCGGCCCCAGAGGTCACGGCCGAAGCGCTGCATGAAGATGTCCTGCAAGCCATAACGGCTGACCAGCCCCTGCGGCAGGCCACCGGCGTCCACCACCGGCAGCGAGAGAAACGCCCGGTGCTCGGCCGCCAGGAAGCGGTCAGCGACGTCGCTGATGCTCAATTGCGGGGCCAATGGCGCTACCTGGCGCAGCAAATCGTGCAGAGCGCGGGTGGTCATTGGCGAATCTCCGGTCGCTGGAATGGGCAGCAGTAGACCAGCGGCAGATTGCCATCCTGTGACAGCCATCGCGGCGAAGCGAAGATTCATCCCACGGTCATCGGCCTGCAACAGAAGCGCCGCGCTGCACCCAAACGATTCGCCGGAAACACTGGCGCACCCATTCGACGCACGGGTTCTTGCGGCGAATGTTCACGAAACGACGCGATCCCGCGCTTTACGACCTGCAGCAACGGCATGGCACGGGCACTGCACTGCCACCCGGGACGTGTCATCCATCCCCTGGGAGAACCCGCATGAACACGCAACTCAAACCCACCCTCGGCACCCTGCACCTGTGGGGCATCGCCGTGGGCCTGGTGATTTCCGGTGAGTACTTCGGCTGGAGCTATGGCTGGGGCGTGGCCGGCACGCTCGGTTTCCTGGTCACCACCCTGCTGGTGGCCGCCATGTACACCTGCTTCATCTTCAGCTTCACCGAACTGACCACCGCCATCCCCCATGCTGGCGGCCCCTTCGCCTACAGCCGCCGGGCCTTCGGCGAAAAAGGCGGACTGGTGGCCGGTCTCGCCACACTAATCGAGTTCGTCTTCGCTCCGCCGGCCATCGCGATGGCCATCGGCGCCTACCTCAACGTGCAGTTCCCCTCGCTCGATCCCAGGCACGC